>NZ_BTCK01000037.1:0-64617 GCF_033239625.1 Paenibacillus sp. CCS19 | reverse complement strand
TGTCCTCGGATTGTTCTGAACTTATAGATTCAGATATGGTAACAATCCGAGTGACAAAGGCGAGCTAAAAGCTTTCCGGAGGAAAGCTCGCATCGGAAGCATAGTCTCTAGCTTCTCCAGCATAACCCTGACCCTCCGCTTTGCGGTCGTCCCCCCCTCAAACAGAGGGGGAAATATTGTTGATCCATCTCCCTAATTCAGTTGATGGATCTAGATTATTCGTTAGAAAATCAATGTAGATTAACACCGCAGGCCGCTGCGAGTCAGGGTATGCTTACGATCGCTGACGCTTCTACAGAATAACCCTGACTCATTGATTGGGATTACTTTTGCGATGCAGGTGGTGGACGGGCAACGGTTGCCACAAGGCTTATTCTGTCAATCGGACGCCTCCTTCAGCTGTAAGGGTTGTGACAGAGCTTAGTTGTTAGGGTTTACGTTGCTATCAGGCATTCTTGAGGTAATAGCCGCTGTGAGAACCATTAAGCATGATAAATCGCCGTTTTCGCCGAAATAAGCACTGTGGCAACCGTAAGACTTATATATGTGGCGTAGTGCGATCGTTCGAGCAGAGCGCAGCTATAGTTGAGTGAGACTTGCGTTTGGAGCATGAGACGTGTAGACCTTGTACTTCAAGTATTTGTTGTTCGTTGGGATTTCGTTCTCGTTGACGGTTAGTCCTGAGGTTGAGGAAGCGTGTTGGCAGGAACGGATGATTTCCTTGGTTAGACCAATGACCTGAGGGTCGGCCAGCGCGTCGGCGATTGGCGTGTATTTCACTTCGGAAATTTCGGAGCCGTCCGCGGTCAATGTGTCGGATACCGACTCCATCTCGAAGATGAAATAAATGCCGTGTTCGATCTCCTCAGGCAGCTGCTTGAAGCCGGTTCTGACGCTTACTAGGCGAACGGGAATGGCGTCGATCCCTGTTTCCTCCTTCACTTCTCGGATTGCTGCTTCCTCGAATGATTCCCCTTCCTCAACGAAACCGCCTGGCAGCATCCAATATCCCTTATTCGCCCCGTAGTTTATTCTAACAAGCAGCACCTCGTTGTCCTTAACGATCAGTCCTCCTGCTGAACATGCGATTCTCATCGCTCCCCCGCCTCTCTCAACATGAAGTTCCTTTTGTTGGCATTCTAACATAGCGGCTTATATAAAAATAATATCGATATCCTATCCACTGATAGCCTAAAACTATAGACCTGAATCAACAAAAAATATTCTGTGCAATATTTGCAACAGTTGAAAGCAAGGATCCACTCCATTACAATGAACCTAAGAGGAAAGGACTGATACGTCATGAAAATAGGCATTCTGGATCAAGCGCCGATTGCGAAGGGCAATTCGGCGACAGGCGCGCTTCAGAACGCAGTTGAAACAGCGAAGCTTGCGGACGAATTAGGTTTCCACCGCATGTGGATGGCTGAACATCATAATTTACGTACGCTGGCGAGCAGCGCGCCTGAAATCACTGCTTCGTTCCTGGCTGCGAAGACGAAACGTATCCGGTTAGGAACTGGCGGCGTCATGGCGATGCATTACTCGCCGTATAAGTTGGCCGAAGTGTTCAAGACGCTGAGCGCCCTTGCGCCTGGCCGTATCGATTTTGGTGTTGGACGCGCACCGGGCGGCGATCATCGTTCTACCCAAGCGCTGGCCGAAGGCCGCCCTTATATGCCAACCGATCTCTACGATAAAATCCAAACAACGCTGGATCTCATCAGCGAACAGTCGCTCTCGGACTCGCTGCATGACGATATCATCGCAACGCCAGCGGAGATCCAGCTGCCGGAAGCCTGGCTTCTGGGTTCGACTGGCAACAGCGCAATTCGAACCGGCCGATTGGGCGTCGGCTATTCGTTCGCGCAATTTTTCAACGGAGAGATGTCCAAGGCCATCTTCGATGCTTACAAATATAACTTCGTCCCTTCTGCCTTCATGGAGAAGCCCGTCATTAACGTGACGTACTCCGTATCCGTCGCAGAGACTAAGGAAGAAGCCGAATATATTGCGCTGCCCGTCGATCTAAGCCGTCTATTCCTGATGAAAGGCCGCATCCCGCAGCCGTTCACGCCTGATGAAGCGCTCGAATATCCGCTTACCGCATCAGACCGTGCACTCATCCAATCCAACCGCGACCGCAAGCTTCATCTGGTTGGTACGGCAGCCGAAATCGCCGATCAGCTGCGCGCAGATCAACAAGCATTAGGTTTCGACGAGGTGATGATCTCGGCCTCTGCTCCGAGCCAAGAGATCCGATTGAAGCAGCTTCGCTTGCTGGCTAGGGAGCTCCTGTGACAACAAGCCTCACATTCCATAACGAAACGAAAAAGACATTCACCCCCTTATGGGATGAATGTCTTATTTTACTTATTCGCGTCTTCTATCTTCAAATCCATCACATTCGTATCTGGATTCAACCATTTGCCAATAACCTCATTCGCAAACTTAACATCATCTTCATACAGCACGTAGTAATATACGCCTTTCATCATAGCGTCTTTGCCTTTAAGCATGTAGCTCGTAATTTGCGGCGAGACTTTGAATGTCGCTTCTGCCAAATCAATGACTTTATCCGGCTTCATATTCGTTTGCAGGTTGTTTCCGCCAATCTCGATGACATCATCGATTTTGGTAATATTGCCGAATGTTTTGATCCGACTGAACAATTGGCCGATAAACTCCCGCTGCCTTGCCGTCCGATTGAAATCCGAGTCTTCGCGATATCTTACGTAATTCAACGCTTCAACGCCGCTGTAAATCGGTTTGTTTGCTTCGATCGTAAATTTCTCATGGTCCTTCTGCTTATTCACAATATCCTTCGTGATAGGAAGCTTCACGCCGCCCAGCGTGTCTACGATATTGATAAGACCTTTAAAGTTAACCGTTGCATAGTACTGAATAGGTTGATCGAGCAGCTCCTCCACCGTATCGATCGTCATATTGACGCCGCCATGCGCATATGCCGAATTGATTTTGCTTTTCACATCGCCTTTATAGCCGACGATTGTGGCATAGCTGTCCCTAGGTATGGATAAGAGCAGCATCCGATTATCCTTCGGCCGGACGACCGAGAAAATAAGCGTATCGGAACGAGCGGGTTCATCCGCCCTCTGGTCCGTACCAATGAGCAGCAGGGAGAATGGCTTATCGGGATCGTCAGCTTCCGCTGTGTCCGTCTGTTCATTATCGTTATCCAGCGGGACATAGGATTCTTCAAGCGTATCTTTAATCCCATTCTCGAGGAATGTATGAAACGCGAACAGCGCTAGCTGCTTTTTAAAAAGAAGACTCGAACCGGCTGCGAGCACCAGAATGATGCCGATGACGAGCAGCAGCGGACGCCATCGCTTCTTTTTCCTTCTGGCTCGCTTGAGCTCGCCGTTGTTATTCGCCATATGATTAACCTCTTCCTTCATTTTGTTTTAGTCGGTTCAAAGAATTGAAATCTTGCACAAATGTCATTAACCCATTAGATCATTCTGTAAAACAGGTAAGGAATATCAGCTTCCAGCCCTTGAACGATACCGCGATAATAACAACAAACGACAAATCCGATCAAAATGTTGCTCTTGTTCACAATATGATGCACATCATAATTTCCCAATTTAGGTAAAATAAAAACCAACGGACCTTTGGCTACCCAAAGGTCCGTTGGTTTTATAGGGTAAAGAGTAAGCCGATTAACGTTTGCTGCGCACTTCGAAAATCGCAAATTTAAGATAATGCCCTTCGCTGACGCCAAGCAGCTGCGGGTGGTCTTTGCCTGCGGCACGCCATTCGACGAGACGAAGCAGCTTGCCTGCATCGCTCGCTGCCTCTTGGATCGTATCCAGGAACAGCTCTGGCTTCATGTGGTACGAGCAGCTTGCCGTCACGAGATAGCCGCCTTCGTTCACCAGCTTCATGCCATGCAGATTGATATCCTTGTAGCCGCGGACAGCACCGCCAACAGCGCCGCGCGTCTTGGTGAACGCCGGAGGATCGAGTACGACAACATCCCAGGTCCGGCCGCCGCCTGCCGTCAGCTTCTTGGACGTATCGACCTTGCCGCCGTCCTCGCGGTTTACAGCTGCACGAGCATTACGCTCGTCCACTCCTCTAGACTGTTGACGCAAATAGTCGAAAGCATCGGCTACTACGAACTCTACCCGGTCCTCGAAGCCGTTGCGGGCAACGTTACGGCGAGCCGTATCGATCGCATGCTCCGAGATGTCGAGGCAGGTTACTTTCTTCGCGCCATATTGGCAGGCATGCAGCGTGAAGCTGCCCGTATGTGCGAAGCACTCCAGCACCGTCGCGCCATCCCAGTAAGGGAACGTTACTTCCTTGCCGTTCGGGTTAACCGGAACACGTTTCACCCCGGCTCCATCCTCTGCAGGCACATCCTGCAGTCGAATGCCGCTGCGTTCGCCCCAGCCCGTCATAAGCGGCGCGATGGCGGCACGATTTTCCCGCTGGTCGAAGAAGTAGCCCGTCTTCTGTCCCTCGACAATATCAACCTCAAGCTTGAGTCCGTTCTCGGTAATCTCGACGATACGCGGGCAATCGCCATACAGCACGCCTGTCCGCTGCTCCAGTCCTTCAAGCGAACGAACGCCGACATCGCTGCGCTCATAGATGCCCTGCGGCGCAAACACATCGATCAGCGCCTCTACAATCGCATCGCGGCGCACATCCATGCCGAGCGTTAGAATTTGTACGACGAGCACGCCTCCGAAACGGTCAACGACGAGTCCCGGGAGAAAATCAGCCTCACCGTACACCAGCCGGCAATCTTTATCGCTGACGAACCGGCGGCGATGATCGGCGCAGCGCTGGAAACGTTCGCGGAAGAACGCAGCATCCATCTCGATGCCAGTCTGATGACTGATAATGCGCACTGTAATCTGCGATGCAGGATTCCAGAATCCGCTCGCGATATATTTGCGTTGATGGTTGAGCACATCGACAATATCGCCGGGCTGCGCCTCGCCTTCCATCCGGTCGATCTCGCTTGCGTATACCCAAGGATGGCCTTCCTCAATTCTTTTCTTGCGATTTTTACTCAAAATAATTGTCGCTCGCGTCACTTTCGTCCACCCTTTCCGCATTCCATTCATTTATTGTTCAATGTAAATCTACAGGCTTGTCATGGTCGTCCCTGCCGCCACATACAAATCTACGAATAGCTTATCTTGCGTGTTCAAAAAAGTCTGGTTTTCAGCACCAAGAAGATTGCGAGAACTAAAGTTATTTGCTCGCAGGTTGTAACCGCTTGAAGGATCGCAAATAACTTCAGGAGGAACGGAGTGTAGGCAAAACCTGCATGAGTGCAAGGTTTCCTACGGAAACCTACAACGGAAGCATAAACTCGGACTCCGAAGGTGAACGCAAGCTTCGACGTCGATTAGGCTTCCTGAATTGCTTCGTGATCAAAAGCCGTCCGCAGTTCGGAAAGGAGCATTCGTTATGATGCATGCCATTATCGCACCGCTTATCCTTGGTTTCGCGATCTTCATGTTCGGCATGAAGCTGATGGAGCTGGCGCTTAGCCGCTGGGCCGGGCCTTATCTGACGGCTGTACTGAAGCGATTCACCGCTACGCCAGTGCACGGTCTGTTAACGGGCACTGCGACAACGGCGGTGCTGCAAAGCAGCACCGCCGTTACTGTCTTATCGATCGGCCTCGTCAATTCCGGCCTGCTGACGTTCTCGCGCACGCTCGGCATTGTGCTTGGCACGAACATTGGCACGTGCCTGACGACCGAGCTTATCGGGCTTCAGATCGGCCGTGTCGCGATGCCGATGCTTATCGCCGCTTCCGCGGCATGGCTTCTCACCGCGCTGGTCGGGGAGATGCGTATTGTCGCGTTGAATCGAGCGCAGCCCTTCCTGCAGCCCGTTCGTCTGCTGGCCGTCGCGTCGGCAGGCTTCGCCCTGATCCTGATCGGCATTACAACGATGCAATCGATCGGACCTGCCGTTCAGGCCACCCGCATGTTCGGAGCGTTCTTGGAACGTTCCCAGGACAGCGTGCTATGGGGACTTGCAGCTGGCACGCTTCTTACAGCTATGGTACACAGCAGCGCTGCCGTCATCGGGCTAGTCATGGGACTTGCCTCTTCCGGCGCTATGCCGATCGATGTGAGCGTCGCCATCGTATTAGGCGCGAATATCGGCACCTGCTTCACAGCCATTCTCGCTGCAATCAGCGCTACGAATGCCGGACGAGGTGTCGCAATCGCTCACATCGTCCTGAACGCCGCAGGCGCGCTGCTGTTCCTGCCGTTCATCCCGCTGTTAGCTGCTGCAGCTGGTGCAATCAGCGACGCGCCAGCCGCTCAGATCGCCCATGCACAGACGATCTTTAATATGGCGTGTTCGCTTCTGGCCCTGCCGTTGTGCTACTTGCCGGTGTGGAATTCACGTTTCCTGCAGCCTCTGTAACGATCGCAACGCCGGCGCTCGTGCCTAGGCGCGTCGCACCGGCATTCAGCATCAGGAGCGCCGTCTCGCGGCTGCGAATGCCGCCTGATGCTTTGACTCCTATACCTGGTGCTACGGATCTGCGCATCAACCGAATATCCGCCTCCGTAGCGCCGCCAACGCCAAACCCGGTAGACGTCTTCACATAGTGTGCGCCTGCTGCTTCCGCGACGCGGCACGCTTCGGACTTCTGCTCATCGGAGAGCATGCCCGTCTCGAAAATAACCTTAACGATCGCGCTGCCTTCCACAGCCCGAACAACCGCTCCGATATCGTTCGCGACAACGCCGTAGCGCCCCTCGAGCAATGCGCCGATAGGCAGCACCATATCGATCTCGGCAGCGCCGTCATCAACCGCTTCAGCCGCCTCGAACACTTTCACCTTCGTGGACATGGCTCCAAGCGGGAAACCAACGACGGCACTAACCGCAACATCCGTGCCTGCCAGCTTCTCCGTGCAGTACGATACCCAAGAGCCGTTCACGCACACGCTGTAGAACTGGTGCTCCATTGCTTCTTCGCACAGCTTATCGATGTCTGCGCTCGTGGCACCCGGCTTCAGCAGCGTATGGTCGATGAATCGAGCGATGCTTTTCTCCGGCGACCATAACTCAAGCATGACTCTCTGCCTCCAAGCCAAGCAGCCTCAAGGCGCCGGCAACAATACGGTCATTGTTGTCGTAACCCGAAGTGCGCTGCTTCCGCCAAGCCTCTTCCGGAGAGAACCAATCGACCCCGCGAATTTCTTCGACTTGAGGCTGAAGCGTTCCCCCTACCGCTTCGACGAGGTAGTAGTGCACTTCTTTGTCCACGATTCCTTTGGACTCATGCTTATATTGATATTTTATCTGATCGATTGGTGAAATGATTGTACCGATCATGCCCGTCTCTTCGACGATTTCACGAAGTGCCGTCTCCTCGACCGTCTCGCCTGGTTCCATCTTGCCTTTCGGAAGCGACACTTTGCCATAACGATCCTGAATCAACTGAATTTGCAGCACATTGTCCTCGGTGCGACGGAATACGACGCCTCCGGCCGATATTTCTTTCATGCTCGGCACTCCTCTCACGGTTATCGATTGATCTACAGCGCCTTCGCTTCCAGAGCAGGTGCGCTCGCTTCGTGGCGAACCGACGATGTGTCGGTGCCCAGTACGCGAACGAGCTGACCACGGCATTCGTTCACGCCCGCCTCGGTGATCTTCACGCGGCACAGCTGGCCAATGAGCTCTTCAGATCCTTCAAATACGATTTGCAAGTAGTTATCGGAGTAACCCATCACAAGACCTGTGCCCGGTGCACCTTTGTAGTCCCGTTCAGGAATTACGTCTACAACCTCGCCAACCCATTTCTTCGCATAATCAAGCTGCATGCTCTCAGACAGTTCGATCAGTTTGTGGACGCGTTCGTTCTTAACCTCTTCATCCACTTGATCGTCCATGCGGGCAGCCGGCGTGCCTGTACGCTTCGAATAAGGGAACACATGCATCTCGGAGAATGCGATATCCTGCATGAATCGGAAGCCTTCTTCGAACATCTCTTCCGTCTCGCCAGGGAAACCAACGATGACGTCCGTCGTAATCGCAACGCCTGGCAGCGCTTCGTGCAGACGCTTAATCTTGGCCGCGAACTCCTCGGTCGTGTACTTGCGGCGCATCCGCTTTAATACGGAGTTTTCGCCCGCTTGCAGCGGGATATGCAAATGACGGCACATTTTGCTCGAACGATTAAGCACGTCGATCATTTTCTCGTCGATTTGGCTTGCTTCGATGGAGCTGATCCGGATACGCTCCAGACCTTCCACTTTCTCCAGCTCCATGATCAGATCTGCAAGATCGAAGTTCTCCATATCGTCGCCGTATCCGCCCGTATGGATGCCCGTCAGAACGATTTCCTTGTAACCAGCCGCAACAAGCTGCTCTGCCTGCGAGATGACGCTCTTCGGATCACGGCTGCGGGACAAACCGCGGGACCATGGAATAATGCAGAAGGTGCAGAAGTTGTTGCAGCCCTCTTGAATCTTCAAGAAAGCACGCGTACGATCGGCAAAATCAGGCACGTCGAGCTCTTCGAACTCGCGCGTCTTCATAATGTTGCGCACGGCATTGACCGGAGTACGGTCTGTCTGAATCTGACCAACGAAATCAAGCAGCTTCTCGCGATCCTGTGTGCCAACGACAAGGTCGACACCTGGAATCGCCATAATCTCCGCAGGCGACGTCTGCGCGTAGCAGCCGGTTACCGCGATAACGGCATCCGGGTTGCGGCGTACAGCGCGGCGAATGATCTGGCGGCTTTTCTTGTCGCCCGTATTCGTAACGGTGCATGTATTAATGATATAGACGTCAGCTGTCTTCTCTTCGAAATCAACCTGCTCGTAGCCGGCGTTCTTGAACAGCTGCCACATCGCTTCCGTATCGTAAAAGTTAACTTTGCAGCCCAAGGTGTAAAATGCGACTGATGGCATTTCTTATAGTCCTCCCATTTCTCCGGATTCGTACAGCAGTGCCGTCAGTGCGACAATACCCGCTGTTTCCGTACGCAATATGCGCTTGCCTAACCCAACAAGTACGGCGCCGGCAGCCTGCGCCTGTGACGCCTCCTGTTCGGTGAAGCCGCCTTCCGGCCCGACGATGACGAGCGCCCGCAGGTCGCGGCGCGTAGCGAATGGCTCCACCGCACCGCGCAGACCAGTGTCGGCTCCGCTTCGTCCTTCTTCCTCATAGCAAAACAGCACCAAGTCGTATTCCTTCATGCTGCCGACGAGCTGCTTCCAGCTCAGCGGCTTGGCGATGTCAGGTATACGACTGCGATGCGCCTGTTCTGCTGCTTCTTTGGCGATTTTCTCCCAGCGCTCCAGACGCTTTGCTTCCTTCTTGGCATCATATTGAACAATCATCCGCTCGGATTCGAACGGGACGAACGCATACGCGCCAATCTCCGTTCCCTTCTGGATAATAAGCTCCATCTTGTCGCCCTTCGGCAAGCTCTGAGCGATCGTAATCTGCCAAGCCGGCTCACGATCGGAAGCAAGCAGCTCCTCGATCGTGGCATCAACGCGTCCTGCTGCGATGTCGGTAACCTTCGCGATTGCCTCGCGTCCCGCTCCATCGCTTACAATGAATGAATCGCCGACGCGCATTCGCATGACGCGTGAAGCATGATGGGCATCATCGCCCAGCAATGCGACCGCGTCATCTGCGAACTGCTCCGACGGCACAAAATATCTCTGCATATGTCATACCACTCTTTTTACTAAAGATCCAAAATACTAACCCTCATCATACCATGGAACGGTTGTGTAATCCATGTTGAACTCGTTGCCAGCTAGAGGAACCACGGCTGAATGATATCATTGAATGCAAGCATAATATCGTCAATCAAGCCGAATAACGGTCCAATCGTAATATCATGAAGCGGAGGAATGAACACTAGCAGCAAGAAGAAGATCATGCCCCAATGCAAGTTTTGCTCCAGCTTCATCTGCACGCGCAGCGGCAGCAGGTTCGCAATAATCCGGTAGCCGTCAAGCGGCGGCAACGGGATAAGATTGAACAGGAACAACAAAATGTTGATCCAGACGAAATATTTGATCAGGAAAATATATAAAGCCTTTTGCACCCCGATGGAGCTTGAATCCAGCACACCTGTGCTAAACAGAAGATGAAACACTACCAACCCGATAAACGCCATGATCAAATTACTGATCGGACCCGCTGCCGTCACGATAATGCTCATCAGCCTTGGCCGTTTGAATCGGTTCGGGTTGACTGGAACAGGCTTCGCCCAACCGAAGCCTGCCAGCAGAATAAGTATCGTACCGAGCACATCCAGATGGACGCGCGGGTTAAGCGTGACGCGGCCGGCGTTGTAAGCCGTCATGTCACCGAATTTGTATGCCGAGTAGGCATGCGCGAACTCATGCACGGTGAAAGCAATAACGAACGTCAGGACGACAAAAGGAAACTCGTCAAGCGGAAACCAGAGAAGACTCTCCATTCCGGCCTATTCACCTGCTTTCGGTTTGCTCGCGACGAAGGCGATCCAATCATCTTCGCGGCGGCGATCTACAATCTCAAAGCCTGCCTGCAGCAGACCCTGCTCCACGACTTCCTCTTTGTTCTTCCAAATGCCCGAAGCGATGTAGAACCCACCAGGTTTAAGCGCATCGTAAACATCACCGATAAACAGCATAATGATTTCTGCAAGAATGTTCGCCACGACGACGTCTACCGGTACGTTGACGTTGATCGGGCCTGCATCCGCGCCGCTCTCATCCTTCGTCTCGCCCTTCAGTACGCCGAGCAGATCGCTCAGACGAACGTCAATTTGCTCGGACAAGCCATTCAGACGCGTGTTTTCCTTCGCGCTTGATACCGCAACAGGATCAAGGTCAACGGCGAGGACTGCTTTTGCTCCCAGTTTCATAGCGCCGATGGCAAGAATGCCTGAGCCCGTACCAACGTCGATGACTTCTTCGCCGCCTCGGATAACCGAATCGAGCGTACGCAGGCACAAAGCCGTAGTTGGGTGCGTGCCGGTACCGAATGCCATGCCTGGATCGAGATCGATCACACGCTCGTTAGGACCCGCTTCGTACTCCTCCCACGTCGGACGTATCGTCAAACGTTCGGATACGCGAATCGGTTTGAAATATTTCTTCCACGAATCCGCCCAGTCCTCTTCGTCCACCATCTTGTAAGACAGTTTGAAGTCGCCAGGATCCAGATCAAATTCACGCAGACCCGCGATAAACGGCTCGATTGCTGCAATGAGCGGCTCCATTTCGGTTTCTTCTGCAAAATAGCCTTGTATAACCGCATCGCCAAGCGGAATGTTATTCAGCGGCCGATCATACCACTGGCCAAGCTTCGTGTCGCGAGGACGCTCCAACGAGCCTGACTCTTCAATCGCAACGCCGCCCGCGCCTGCTTCATGCAAATAATCCGAGATCGCCTCGACGACTTCCTCGCGTGTCGAGATCGTTAGTTCATGCCATTTCAATGTCTTTATCCTCCTAGAACTTCTTGTACTACTACTTAAGAATGCGCTTTAACCCAATATCGGAAGCATGCGCTTCCTTGTACTGCCTGATAGCGACTATTGTAGCATAAATCAGCCCATAAAATCTTCCTGACCCCTCTCAACCGGCAATCCAAGCCCAAATTCATAAAGAGACAAGCCCCGCCTATTGACACTCAGGTTCATCGGTTGTATGGTTAGTTACATGAGTAATTAACCAACACGGTGGTGAACGCAAATGGGTCCTGCAATGGACGATACAAGGCCGATTTTCTTGCAGATTGCGGAACGGATCGAAGACGACATTATCGAAGGCGTGCTTGAGGAAGAAACGCAGGCGCCATCTACAACACAAATTGCGGCCTTCTACCACATCAACCCTGCAACGGCGGCGAAAGGCGTCAATCTGCTCGTTGACGAAGGGATTTTGTACAAGAAAAGAGGGATTGGCATGTTCGTGGCGACAGGCGCACGCGAAATTGCACTGACGAAACGCAAGGAGCTTTTCTACGAGCAGTACATTGTCAACTTGGTGAGAGAAGCTAGCCGGCTTGGCATTACGGCCGAGCAATTGAACGACATGATAAAGAAAGGGGCTGCGCAGCAATGACCTACGTAGTAGAAGTGAACGGTTTAACGAAAGCCTACGGCGAT
The DNA here is from genome assembly GCF_033239625.1 of Paenibacillus sp. CCS19. Classification (NCBI taxonomy): domain Bacteria; kingdom Bacillati; phylum Bacillota; class Bacilli; order Caryophanales; family Paenibacillaceae; genus Paenibacillus; species Paenibacillus sp. CCS19. The sequence goes on along the minus strand of NZ_BTCK01000037.1, from coordinate 52,470 downwards.
GTGAAAGCTGTCAATAACGTTAGCTTCAAGCTTGAACCCGACAAAATCTACGGCCTGCTCGGCAGCAACGGCGCCGGCAAAACGACGATCATGCACATGCTGACGGCTCAACAATTCGAAACGAGCGGAACGCTTCGCGTATTTGGCGAGCACCCCTATGAGAATAACCATGTCCTTCAGCAGGTTTGCTTCATTAAAGAAAGCCAGAAGTATCCGGATAACTATAACGTTCGCGATGTGCTGGAAATAGCAGCTGACTTATACCCGAACTGGAGCCGGGAATCTGCGATGTCGCTCGCGGAGGATTTTCAGCTGCCGCTTAAGCGGAACATGAAGAAGCTGTCGCGCGGCATGCTCTCCTCTGTCGGCATATTGATTGGCTTAGCAAGCCGGGCGCCGCTAACCATATTCGACGAGCCTTATCTCGGACTTGATGCGGAGAAACGCCAACTGTTCTACGACCGTCTGCTGGAGGATTATGCCGAGCATCCAAGAACGATCCTGCTGTCCACTCACCTGATCGACGAAGTAGGAACCATGCTCGAGCACGTGCTGCTTATCAATCGCGGGCAGCTGCTGCTCGATGAAGAAACGGATTCGCTTCGCGGACGTGCATTCTCCGTATCGGGCCCTGCAGCAGTCGTCGACCGCTTCGCGACGGGTCGTACCGTTATCGATCGCCAGCAGCTTGGAGGACTAGTGACCGCATCGATTCTGAATGACGCAAGCTCGTCGTCGGGTCAATCCGAAGCGGAAACGCTTGGTCTCACAGTCGCGCCTGTCACCCTGCAGCAACTGACGGTCTACTACACACGCCTGCAGAATCGTGACGCAAGTAAGCATAAGGGGGCAAAATAATGAATCGTACATCTGCTGTCGTGCGCTTGCATTTGCGTAAAAAGCTGCACTGGCTTCTCGTTCCGGTTGCCGTTCTTATGTCTAGCTTTATCATTAACGTGCTCATCGGCGCATTCGCCGAGGATCCTATCTACACAGGCGGCCTATCCTCGATCTTTGTCTACATGATGGCCATGGGAATTGTCACGTTCACCCAAACGTTTCCGTTCTCGCTCGGCATGGGCATTCGGAGACTGGACTATTATAGAGGAACCTTCGCTACAGGCCTTCTAACCGTTTTCGTCTTCGCTGTATTCCTGTTCCTCATGTCGATGACAGAAAGCAAGTGGACGGATTACTGGGGCGTACGACTTCATTTCTTCGAGCTGCCATACTGGAGCGATGGTCCGATTATTAACCGGCTGTGGATCCCTTTCTTGCTGTTGCTCAACATGTTCGCTTCTGGCTTTCTGATCGGCACGTACTACCGTCGATTTAACAAGACCGGTCTGCTCATCGGGGCGCTTGTCATCGTTCTTCTCGGTACGGTCGTCTCGTTCGTTATTGGTTTAAATGACTATTGGGCGAATATCTTCAACTGGCTGCAAGATCAAACGATGGCTGGCCTTGCACTCTGGACGCTGCCGATTACGCTGCTGTTCGCAGTAGTCTCTTACCTACTGCTTCGCCGCTGCACCTAATCAATGTCTTCTTTATAAGAAGGAAAAGCGCCTCATCGACCTGATTGACAGGTTGACGAGGCGCTTTGTTGTCGAAGAGTCAGTCGACTCGAGTTATAGCGGATGGATCGTAAACGAAAACGACAACGATTGGTTCGCCTTAATCAGATACTCGTCATGAACCGGAGCACCCCAGCTGTCATCGCCGCCGACGCCCATCTGACGTCCAGCCACGGTAACAACCGTATAGTGCACCTTCGGCAGCTCATAATGATGAGCGGCATTCTCCAGCTCAAACGCTGTGTATGGAGAGATATTGCATTCTACAGGCTGCTTCGCAGGCGCAGTAATCCGGATGCCGCGATGGTGCTCATCCGCGATGTCAACACGACGGACGCCGGTACGATTACCCGATTCCTGCGGCACTACATAGGCCGCTACGTTGTCGGACGCCTGATTGCGGAACACGCCAAGACGAGCGCCGAATGCGCGGTCAATGTAGTTCTCATCCGGTCCCAATGCGTAATATTCAAGGTTCGAATAGTCTGCCGGAACTTTGAACGACAAGGCGAAGATCGGCAGATCCGGAAGCCCCTCTGTACCGTCGTAACGGGTCTGAACGTTCACGCTGCCATCTGCATAGACCGTGTAGCTGACCGTAACCTCAATATCCTTGCTGATGCTAAGCGCATAGCGATAAGATACCGTTACGCTGCCAGGCTGCTCGTCAAGATCGATAGCAATGCACTTCCGCGTCAAGCTTGCCGCGTACCAGCCAGCCGCTTCGAAGCCTTGTGCATATCCTTTATCGTTGTCCGTCGTCGCACGCCAGAACAATGGCGCCGGAGGTGCAGCGATCATCTCGCGAGCGCCGTAGCGCAGCGAGGTCAAGCTGCCAGCCTGCTTCGAGAACATGACGGTGAAATCGCGTCCATGTACGCCAATGTTGACGTCGCCATTCGCAACGCGCAGCGGCCCTGCCGGCAGCGCTGCTTGCTGCTTGCTCTCGACTACGAATACGTATTGTCCGAATGCAACCTCATGGCCAGCATCCGCCCACACTTCCGCCTGCTTCAGCGCGAGCGATACATGAAGCGCATATTCGCCGGCTTGCTGGGCCGTATCTGGCAGCTGCAGCGGGATATAAGCTTCCGATTGCGCTGCTACCTGAATATCGAGTGCACCAGCGAACACTTGGACGCCTTCGAGATAAAGCGTGTACTTCAGCGCGTAACCGTCCGTACCGATGAACAGGTTCTCGTTGCTGACATGGACGCCTTGCGCATCCGGCCGCAGCTTGATGTTCTGATACAGGTATTTCACTTCCTGCATCTTCGGAGAGACACGGCGATCCGCATATACAATGCCATCTGTACAGAAGTTGTAATCTGTTGCGCGATCATCGAAGTCGCCGCCGTACGCGAGGAACGTTTCCCCATAACGGTTCTGCTTCGCAAGCACCTGGTCTATGAAGTCCCAGATGAAGCCGCCTTGATACTTCGGATACTTGTTCTCCAGCTCTGTATACTTGTGCATGCCGCCAACCGAGTTGCCCATCGCGTGCATATATTCGCAGCTGATGTATGGCTTCTGCGGGTTGTCGTTCAAGTACTCCTCGATCGTCGCCGGTCTAGCGTACATCCGGCTCTCCATGTCGCTCGTAGCATCATAATCGCGATTGTGGAACACGCCTTCATAATGAACAAGGCGGCTGCTATCCCGCTCGCGGAAGTAGTTGGATACGCTGAGGATGACCTCGCCCGCATACGACTCATTGCCGCATGACCAGATGAGAATCGATGGATGGTTTTTATCGCGCTCCACCATCGAGACGGCGCGATCCATCACGATATCATGCCATTCCGGCTTGTTACCTGGAATGTTCCAAGAAGGCTCGACCGCCCCCATCTTCTGCCAGGAACCGTGCGTCTCCAGATTCATTTCATCAATAAGATAGATGCCATACTCGTCGCACAACTCGTACCATCTCGTCTGGTTCGGATAGTGGGACGTGCGAACGGCGTTCATGTTGTTCTGCTTGATCGTCTTAATGTCCCAAAGCATATCCGCTTCCGTAATGACTCTGCCGCTGCGGTGATTAAACTCGTGGCGATTTACGCCCTTGAATACGATGCGCTCGCCATTGATCTTCATAATGCCATCAACCATTGCGAAGCGGCGGAAGCCAACCTTCTGCGGTACAACAGCAACGAGAGCACCGGATGCATCAAATACCTGTATATACAATGTGTAGAGATAAGGACGCTCCGCGCTCCACAGCTGCACAGCACCTGCATCTACGGACACCGAAGCTTGCTCGCCTGGCGATTGCACTTCACCGACCGCCGCTTGCTGCCCCGATGCATCCTGCAGTTCGAATACGATCTTGCTTGCTGCAGCGCCGATCAGCTTCGCGTCTACATGCAGCGTACCTTGGCTGAACGAATCATCCAGCTCCGTGCGCACGAACAGATCACGGACATGAACATCCGGTATCGTATACAGATAGACGTCGCGGAAAATGCCCGAGAACCGCCAGAAATCCTGGTCCTCCAGCCAGCCGCCCGTACTGCGCTGATACACTTCGACTGCAAGCTTGTTCTCGCCAGCCTGCACGTAAGGCGTCAGATCGAACTCGGATGGCGTGAAGCTGTCCTCGGCATAACCGACGAATTGTCCGTTCAGCCATACATAGAAGGCGGATTCGACGCCTTGGAACGAAATAAACACTGGACGACCTTCCATCGCTTGCGGAAGGTCGAACACTTTGACATAGCTGCCGACTGGATTGTCGTTCTCGGGAATAGCCGGCGGACGCAAATCATGGTGTCCATCCCACGGGTACATCGTGTTAACGTATTGAGGTTTGCCATAGCCCTGCAGCTGAATATGGCCTGGCACTTCGATAATGTCCCAGCCGCCGCAATCGTAGTCGAGTTGATAGAACGACTGCGCTCTCGCTGCCGGATGAACAGCGTAGCTGAACTTCCAGCTGCCGCCTAGGCTGTGACGCATCGCCATCGGCGCAAGCGCCTTTGCCTCGTCCATCGTTCCATAGTAACGATGATCCGAATGAGCGGGAAGCCGGTTTACAGCGAACACGGTTGGATCGGCGAGCCAATGAAGACTCGGTTTTGTTACGTTAGTCATTGCACTTTCTCCTGCCTTCCTATTTCAAAACCGTTATTTCACGGAACCTGTCATACCGGCTACAAAATGTTTCTGCATCAAGAAGAACACGAGCGCAGTCGGAATCGTCGAGATGACGACTGCCGTCATAATGACGCCGTAGTCAGGCGAATAGCTGGAGCCTAAGTTCGAGATCAGCAGCGGAATCGTCTTTTTCTCTGGCGTTTGAAGTACGATCAGCGGCCACAGGTAGCTGTTCCAGCTCGACATGAATGTAATGATGCCGGCTGCTGCATATGTGGTCTTCATCGTCGGCATGTAAATGCGGAAGAACAAACCAAGCTCGCGGAGACCGTCGATACGGCCTGCCTCGAGAAGCTCCCTCGGAAACATCTTCGTGCTCTGACGGAAGAAGAAAATCAGGAACGCCGTCGTGAACGTCGGCAGAATGACCGCAGGCAGCGTATTCACGCCAAGACCAGGGAAGGTGCCCGCGATCGATGCGAACATTTTGAACAATGGAACCATCAATGCCGCGAACGGGATCATCATCGACATGAGCAGAATATTGAACACGATATCCTTCGACTTGGTGCGGAAAATTTCAAAACCATAACCTGCAAGCGAAGCAACCAGCAATGCCAGAACCGTCGTAATAATCGAGATCTTCGCCGAGTTCCAGAAAGCCGTTCCCAGATCGATCGTATCGCTCAACTTCTTGAAGTTATCAATCAAATACGTACCGAACGTCAGCTTGCCCTTCGTGACATCGACGGATTTGTTCGTCGCGCTGACGAGCATCCATAGAAACGGGAAAATCGAGACGAGCGATACAACGCTCAAGAATACATAAGTAAACGTTCGTTTCAGCTTGCCCATTATTTATCACCTGCCGCTTTAAACTGAACGATCGACAAGATGACGATCATGATGACGATGGAATACGAGACAGTCGCCGCATAGCCGAAGTCCGGCGAATATTTGAACGACAAGTTATAAATGTACTGGGAAATCGACATCGTTGCGTTGCCCGGTCCGCCCTTCGTAATGTTCACGATTTCATCGAACAACTGAAGCGTACCGATCGTCGACGTAATGGACGTAAACAGGATAATAGGCTTGAGCAGCGGAACCGTAATGCTGAAAAATTGTCTAACAGCTGAAGCGCCATCGATCCGTGCAGCCTCGTAGATCGAGTTATCGATATTTTGAAGCGCGGAGAGGTAGAAAATCATGTTATAGCCCGTCCAACGCCATGTGATCGCGATAATAATGGTAACCTTCGCCCAGAAGGGATCCGTAATCCATTGAATCGGCGCTGAAATCAAATGCAGCTTCGTGAGCAGCATGTTGACAAGGCCGTCTGCACCAAACAAATATTTGAATACAATCGAATAAGCAACTAACGATGTAACGCATGGAAGGAAAATCGCTGTACGGAAGAAACCTTTGAATTTCAGCTTGCTGTCGTTAAGTAATACCGAGATGAACATGGCGAGCACGATCATTACCGGCACTTGAATAATTAGGTAAATAAAGGTGTTCTTAACTGCCGTCAGAAATGTCTTATCGCTGAAAAGCCGCTTATAGTTGTCAAGACCCGTGAAATGCAGATTTGCACCTTTGCCTGTCTTGAACGACAAGAGCAGCGCTTGAATCATCGGGTAGAAATAAAAGGCTGCAATCATGATGACTGCGATTGCGATGAACCACCAACCGGTAAGTCGGCCTTTGTTCATGAGATTAATGCCGGGCTTTGCCGTTTTCACGTCAGTAACCCCTTTCTGTCTTGAAATTCGTGTACCTCGGGAAAATAAAAACCTTGGGCTCGCTGCACCGCCATGTATGAATCGGCAGGCGGAGCTGCGAATTGCCCAAGGTTTCATGCCGTATTACTGGATTTGCGTTTCTGCCTGCGACTGCGCGTCAGCCAGCACCTTATCCAGCGCTTTGCCGTTCAAGTAGTTTTGCACTTCCACGGCAAGAAGGTCTTCGATCTCATACGTATGCATGCCGTAGTTAACGCGCGGGATTTGCTCCGTCCATTTTGCGAAATCCGAAGTAATCTTCTGACCGCCGAAGAATTCGTCCGCCGCGCTGTAAGCTTCGCCGTTTGCAGCTGCCTTCAGCGTTCCGATTGCACCAATCTCCTTGTTTAAGGTCTGGTACAGATCCGCATTCGATCCGAACGTTTGCTTCAGGAAATCGGCTGCTGCTTCTTTGCCGTCAATGTTAAGCACGTACCACGAGCTGCCGCCAAGGTTCGAGGCATGAACCGAGCTAGGCGTATTCGGCAGCGTTGGGAACGGTACAACTGCCCATTGGCCGGATTGCGAAGCTTCTGCTTTGACCGATGCCGTGATCCAGTTACCCGTCGGTACCGTTGCAACGTCGCCGCTGTTGAACGCGCCAACGAATTGGCTCCAGTCGGACGTTACTTTTACGATGTCGGATTCCATCAGCTTCTTGTACGTTTCAAGCGCTTGTTTCAGAGCTGCGTTATCTTTCAGGTCAGGTGTCGTGCCATCCTCTTTCGTGTACCAAGAACCAGCCGTTTGAATCATCATGCGGATCAGGCCAAGATCGTTAGGGTCCTGCGTCAGAAGCGCTTTACCCGTTTTCGCCTTCACTGCTTTACCGATTTCAATGATTTTGTCCCAGTCAACGTTTTGAAGATCTTCTACTTTGTAGCCTGCTTGCTCGAGCAAGTCTTTACGAACATACAAGCCTGCTACACCGGAGTCGAACGGAACGCCGTATTGTTTGCCGTCCAAGCTCGTTGGCCCGATTTTGTAATCCGCAAAGTCGGAAGCGTTGATTACGCTCGACAGATCATAGAACGCATCCGGGTAAGCTTGCAAGAAGCTTTGTGCGCGGTAGTCTTCGATAAGAACGATGTTCGGCAGACCTTTCGTCGTGCCGGAGTTGAGTCCCGTGTTCAGCTTCTGAACAATGTCGGCTTGCGCGTTTTCCTGAACATCGATTTTTACATCAGCATTTTGAGTTGCGTACACATCCTTCGCAATATTGAGAGCTTTGACATTGAAATTAGCGTCCCAAGCCCAAGCGGTCAATTGCTTCGTTCCTGTCGAAGTGTTGTTCGTACCTTCAGAAGTCGATGTGTCGTTGTCTGATTTGCTCGAGCATGCCGTCAGCAGAACGAAGCTGGCAAGTAGCAATACGAGTAATTTTTTCAAGCGTAACAACCCCTTTTCTTCATACGATGCTTATGTTTGGTGTACCTATGAAACCTGATTTGAAAGCGTTTGCCGGCTAACAACATCATCATAGCATTCTGCGAAAACCGGTCGTTAGCAATAAATTTGCCTTCCGCTTGTCATTCTGTTGTCCTTTGTAAAGCGCTTTAATTCTATCTTTGTAAACGTTTTAGCTTTTGGTACTTTTGTTAGATCGCTTGCCAATCGTTCTGCTACAGAAGCGGCATTCGAATTCTAACCTTCGTTCCTTCGCCAGGCTTACCGTCGATCTCTACCCCATAGGCTTCCCCATACAACAAAACGATACGATCATGGACATTGCGGATGCCGATGCCGGAGAACAGCTGTCTGCCGCCTTTGGGATCAGGCAGCCTGCCGCTATTCGACAGCCCCTCGATCCCGGAGCCGTTGTCGACGATTTCGCATAGCAATGCGCCTGCCTCTGCCGACACGAGCACGTAAATATAACCATCGGGCTTATCGTTGAAGGCGTGGAAGAACGCATTCTCCATGAAAGGCTGCAAGATCAGCTTAGGTACACGAACGTCCATGCAATCCGGCGCGACAAAATAACTCACCTTGATTCGCTCGCCGTAGCGCATGTGGTTGATGAACACATAATGCTTCAGGTTCTCAATCTCATCGCTGACCGTGACGGTCTCGCTGACGTTGCCGATCGTATTTTGCAGAAGCGAAATTAACGCATTGATCGTATCCGACGCCTTTTCCTTGCTTCCCTGCTGTACTAGTATTTTGATGGAGGCCAGTGTGTTATACAGGAAATGCGGATTAATTTGCATCTGCAAAGCGGCAAGTTCTGCATTATGCTGCTCCCGCTGCGTTTCCACTAGGCGTTTGACGTAATCGTTAAGCTCATCCAGCATGTAGTTATAAGCATGGCCTAGCTCCTTCACTTCGAAGCTGCCTTTGACGCTTATATAGTTATGGAAATTTTTCTTCGTGACATTGGACATTTGCCTGACGAGCAGGGACAACGAACGCGTCAGTCTTTTCGAAATGACGAATACGATCAAGAGAGCTACCACAACGATTGCAGCACAAATGAGCGCAACCGCCCGCGTATTGACAAGCTGCTTCAGCGCTGTCTCTTTATCGATCAAGTTGACAAGATAAAAGTCGTATGTAGGCAAATATTCGGCCAGCAGCACATAATCGCCGCTCATGACCGATGCGTTCTTATACGGCAGACCGTCCTCCACAATCTCCTTCGCATCGCCCAGCAGCCCGACATTCAGCTTCCCGATCAGATCGTCGCGATTGCTCGATACGATGACGCCTGATCGATCTAGAATGACAACGTCGTTCCCGTCGCTCGTGAAATTCGTATAGAAGCGCTTGAAGGCCGTCTCGCGTATCGCGATATACAGGTCGCCGTACAAGTTGCCGGACGTCCGTTCATACAACGCTTTGGTCGCCACTATAACCGGATTCAGCGAATCCGGCGTTCCTCCGCTGTATTGATACATGACCCGTTTGGGCTCTGCATTCGTATTGATGGTGATGGGATGCGTGCGAAGCTGGTTTTTCGGAATGGGCCAAATCGTGTTATCGCTCGTATAGCTTCTCCCATTGGCACCTGTAATGGTCATTCCGACATCATAAACATCCAAATTGGCTTGATACTGCTTCATCAGCTGAATAGCGGTGAAGTATATTTTGTTCGTTGCGATTGTGCCGCTGTCCCCGTCCCCTTGGGAGAGGAAGCCCTTGATTGAACCACTCTGGAGAACGTTGTTTGCAGCGGTAATAATCGCGTAATTGAATGACTCGAAATTCGTCTTAATCTGTGTAATAACCTTCGAGTTCGTGATGCTGAACGTATTCATGAACAAACGCTCGGACATCCGAATCGTCACCCAAGACGTTAAGATCGTCACCGAGATGATGCTTACGACCATGATGACGAACATTTTGACGAACAGCCCGTTATATTTTAACCGCTCGAGAATCGCACGCATCGCATTAGTCCTTTCGCTGCTTCTGCAGCTGCTGTACTCGGTATTGGCTTGGCGACAGACCGGTCCGTTTCTTGAACACCTTCGTGAAATAGCTGTGGTCCGAATAGCCGACCATTCCGCTTATTTCCGAGATCGATGCCTCTCCGTCCCGAAGCAGCTCGCTCGCCTTCTCCACTCGGATTTTGTTGAGATACTCATTGAACCCTTCCGGATTATGCGATGCGAAGAACGTCGACAAGTAGGAGGGGTTAAAATGGAATACTTTCGCGACCTCCGTGAGCGTCAACGATTCGGTGAAATGGGTATGGATATAGTCCAGCAGCAGCTGCATATTCGGATTTGCTGTCTGGTGCTTCGCTCCTATCAGTTCTTCCGCTTCGCCAATAAATGCATTAAGCTGCCGGGCCACATCAGCAGCGTACCTCGCCTCCTCGATCGATTTGAAATACGCATACTTGTGCTCTTCTAGAGTTTTCACTTCGACTTCCATATTGCCGAGCAGCACAATCATATTGAATATGATGTTGCTCAGGAACGATTTGAATTCGAATATGTCCATTCGGTAGTCGCCGCTCATCGCAGTCACATGCTCACGCAAATAGTCGATGGCATGTCCGAATTGTTTGCGGCGAAGCTGATCGGCAAAGTCATTCAACTGGAACTGGCCGACTGGCTTAACGGGAGCCGGCAGGCGGTCCATCGCCAATAGATGCTGCTCAGGCAAGTAGAACCGATAGCCAAGCAGCTTATGCAGCTCGCTTCGGTAGATTTCGCCCAGAAGGTTGAAATCATCAAATGCACGGCTGAGCATCCAGCCCAGCTCGTAGGCAGTCGTGCTGCTGGCCATCGCTTCTGCTGCCAAATCGATCGTGGTTCTCGCATTGATGGACGCGTTCAACACCATGATCCAATGTTGATTCTCGGTCACCGTAATTCGGAATGCGATAGGGTGCTCCTTCAGCAGCCGTTCGGCCTGCTCTTGCAGCATCGTTGCAATTCCTTCGAACTGCTGCGCAGCATGCCTCAAATCCGCTCCAAGCAGCCAATAATGATCATAGGGAAATGCTTCTTGCACCGTGCCATCGGACTCGACCGTATCGTAGCCCGAGAGCAGCTTGTTCATCTTCGTCTCTATGGATGACGGAGCGCTCCTACTGGATTGCTCTAATTGCAGCGTCGGAATTCGGCTAGCCGTCTTCCGCAGAATCGCCAGCAGCTCCTGCGCATCAAGCTTTGGCTTCAGAATGTAATCGGCCACCCCGCTCTGAAAGGTAGAACGCACGTAATGAAACTCACTGAAACTGCTTAGCACAATCACTTCAATCTCAGGATGACTCGCTTTGAGCATTCGGATCATTTCCTCGCCATCCATGATCGGCATGACAATATCCGTTAATACGATATGCGGTTTGGTCTGCTCGATCAACTCAAGCGCTTCCTTTCCGTTGGAAGCTTCACCAACGATCTGAAACCCTTCCTGCTCCCAATTCAAATAATGCTTGATTCCCTGCCGAATCAATATTTCATCGTCAACGATGACGACACGGCATAGCAACGTACCAGTCATTCTCGGATTCCCCATTCGCCATTCGAAGTTAATTCGTTCTATTATACCCGATTCCATATTGCGGGCAATACAACAAACGGGCATTCCTCATCGGCGTCGATTGCGCTTCGCCGAAGGGGATGCCCGTTTCTATTCAAAAAAAATATGGATGATTTAAACTTACGCACGATCGCTAAGCCACTGTTCGAACCCAACTGTCGATAACCATTGTTCAGCCAGCAAAGTATGTCCAGCCGTTGTTGGATGAACGCCGTCCCACATCCAATAGGACGCGTCTGCGCGCTTGCAGGCATCGTTGAAAATTTGCTGCAGCGGTACGAAGCTCGCTCCGTATTCCTCAGCTATCGCACGAGCTGTACGCTGCTTCTCGATCAGCCTTGGCTCCCAGTCCTGCTCCCACCGTTCGGCCGTCATTCCGGTACGCAGCGCGAACGGCTCGCACACGACGAGCGTAACGGAAGGATCGTTCTCTCTCGCCTCTTCCAGCAGTCTGCGCAGCGAGCGCTCGTAACGATCGAAGTGAGCCTCGCCTTCGCCGATGCCGCGAAGAACATCGTTGATGCCGACCAGAATGCTGATTAAGTTAGGACGGTATGCGAGCGCTTCGGACTCCCATCTTGCGTATAGATCAACCGCCCGATTGCCGCTGATTCCTCGATTGATGAATTCTAGTCCCTGTTCGGGGTACTTGGCACCCATGCGGCTGGCAATAAGATAAACATAACCATGGCCATGAATATGATTAGGGTCTTCGCTGCGTCCCCGATTGCCGTCTGTAATCGAGTCCCCTTGGAACAGAATCGTGCATTTGTCGTCGCTCATAATGACCTCTCACCTTCTATATGTAAATGATGTTGAATGAATTCTCCGATCTGACGAATGGATTCGACGCCCTCCGGCATAACGCCAGCCATCAGTTGAAATGCACACCACATATGGTCCCAAACCACGAGTTCTGCAGCTCCCCCGGCTGTCTGTATGTTATGTGCGAGCTGTTGACACTCCCCGAGTAATACCTCATCGCTGCCGACATGCACAAGAAGTGGCGGCAGTCCTTGCAAATCCGCCTCGACAGGACAAAGCTGCGGATCATTCGAACGTTCCATTCCCGTATATATTGCTGCACATAGACGAGAAGATTCGCGGCTGCCAAGCGGATCAACAGCTGCGTTCAACTCGTAAGTCGCGTTATCAAAATGGAGGAGATCAGTATGCGGCGACAGTAAGAAAGCTGCAGCCGGCAAAGGTTCATTCGCATCCCGCAGCGATAGCAGAGTAGCGATAGCCAGATAGCCGCCTACCGATTCGCCTCCCAGCACAATGTGCTCAGAGGTAATGCCTTCCTGCAGCAGCCACCGATATGCAGCTAGACAGTCTTCATTCGCAGCGGGGAAAAGATGCTCCGGCGCCAGCCGATATTCGAAAATAAGCACCCGTTTGCCCGATGCTTGTGCGATGCGAGCAGCCAGATCGCGATGCGTCTCGCATGATCCGGTCATGAAGGCACCACCATGCATATAGAGCACCACGCCAGGCTCATCGGCTGACACATTAGGCATACTGACCCATTCCGCGCGCATGCCGGCAGCATGAACGGGTTGGACGATCGTTTCCTTGAGTCTCGGCAGTGAGGCTAATGCAGCTGCTTGCTGCTCCCGTGCTTCTTCGACACTCGCGGGTTGAACAGACCCCATCTGGCGAAGAAACTGTTTAACGCCTTCGATATGCTCCATGGTTGAACGCTGCATGCGAATTCATCTCCTCTAATGGAATTGGATGATCGCGGCGACTTATGTCTGCTGCTGCCCACCGCGGGCGAGATGATAACTGCTATGAGCGGATGAGAATATGTCCATGAACAGCTTATCGAACATGTTACGGTCCATGTCATAACTGCGAGTCCACGAGTCAGCGAAACAAATATAACCGAACAATGGAAGGACGCCGGTGAAAAATTCGCCAATCATCCGCTCCTTCCGATTCGCATCGTCCGCAGCTGTCTCGGAATCAACAAGCACCTCTACTACCCGATACATAATCGGTTTGTCCGTGTTCTTCTTAAGCGACTCCATGAACATGACACGAATCAAATCCGCATTCGCCATTGCAAAAGAATAATAATGGCTCATCCGCTGCTTTGTTGCATGCTCATCACTGTGATTCTGCGCGGCCGAACCGGAATGAAGCAGCGATTCATAGGCTGTTATGAATTCGCTGAGAAGCACGTCAAGCATCTCGTCCTTGCTTTTAAAGTGGTAATAGATCAGCGACTTCGGTACGTTCGCCTCCTTCGCAATATCATCGATCCTCGCACCTTCAAAGCTCTTCTCTGCAAACATGCGCACGGACGTCTGCAAAATCCGTTCACGTGCATTGGGTACGTTCGTCTTCCCCATGGCCGACCTCTCCCCTTATTTAGTACTGAATGGTCAGTTTTAATCATAACTGCGCAACCCACATTTTGTAAACTGTTTTCTAACAAAAAAAAAGCATAAGCCGCTCGTCATGAGCTGCTTATGCTTTCCTATTGTTGAGAAATTCGAGTCACCCAAGCGCATCCGCCACGGGCTCGCCGCCGGTCTGACGAATCAGATGGAGCGCGCGATCAAGAACATCAGGGTTCACTGTCGCAGACAGGAAGCCGCCGTCGCCGGTGACCCCTTCGGCCCGAAGTAGCAGGAGCTTCATCGCTGCTTCACGGGCGCCTGCTTCGTCCGCGTAAGAGGCTTGTATGGCGATGCCTTCAGCCTCTTCAGACGAACCCTCCATCATGACTGTTCGCCTTTAGCCCGCTTGTCAGCAGCCGCCGCGCGCTGCTGTGCCACACGGTCCGCTTCGTCTGCGAGCTCTTCGGAAAACTCGACGTCTTCGTTCTCTGCAATCGGCAAATCACCGAAGTTCACTTTTTCCATATCGGATTTCTTCAAGTTCACCATGCCAATACGCCTCCTAGAAAGTAATTTGCTTACTTCTGCGTACTTACTGCCTGCAAGCAAATTGCTTGCTTCGTAAGCATTCGCTTCGTAATTTGCTTACTTTTCGCTTTATCGGTCCTGTAACCGATAATAGGATGAGCGCTCGGACCGTAAACTATGCATGCGTTGCGGGCGAGTAATGCTTCCTACTCACCGCGGAACGCCTTCTTCATCCGTTCGAAGATCGACTCATGATGCTCCTGCTCAGGCTCCTGCTGCGTACCGCCGGACAAGCCTCCTAGCTGGCGGAGAAGGTCCTTCTGCTCATCGGTCAGCTTCGTCGGCGTAACGATTGTCACCTTAACGTGCTGATCGCCAGAGCCGCTGCCGCGCAGACGCGGAACGCCCTTGCCTTTCAAGCGGAACGATGTGCCCGTCTGCGTGCCTGCCGGCACCTTCAGCTTCACTTTCTCCGTCAGCGTCGGCACCTCGATCTCGTCGCCAAGCGCAGCCTGCGCGAACGTTAGCGGCACCTCGCAGAAGATATCGTCGTTCACACGCTCGAAGAATTCATGACGTTTGACGCGGAGAACGATATATAGATCGCCTGCAGGACCGCCGCGAAGACCGCCTTCGCCTTCGCCAGACAAACGAATTTGAGCGCCGTCGTCCACACCCGCCGGGATGCGAACGTTTATTTTGCGCTGCTTCTTCACTTTGCCCGCGCCATGGCATGTACCGCATTTTTCTTTAATGATTTTACCTTGACCGCCGCAAGTCGAACATGCTCTGCGGTTAACCATTCGACCGAACGGCGTATTCTGTACAACCTCTTGCTGACCTGTGCCTCGGCAAGTCGAGCAAGTTTCCGGCTTCGTGCCTGCCTTCGCGCCGGAACCATGACACGTATCGCAAGATTCCGTACGAGGAATCGTAATTTCCGTTTCTTTACCAAACACAGCTTCTTTGAACTCAATGGTCATCGAGTACTGCAGGTCGTTGCCGCGTTGTGGTGCGTTCGGATCACGACGACCGCCGCCTCCACCGCCGAAGAACATATCGAAGATGTCGCCGAAACCGCCGAAATCTCCTGCTCCTCCGCCCATACCGCCGAATTGGTTCGGATCGACATGACCATGACGGTCATACGTATCACGTTTGCCGGCATCGCTGAGTACGTCATACGCTTCCTTTACTTCCTTGAACTTGGCTTCTGCATCAGACGCCTTGTTCACGTCTGGATGGTATTGACGCGCCATCTTGCGGTACGCCTTCTTAATCTCTTCATCGTTAGCGTTCTTCTCAACGCCAAGCACTTCATAATAATCGCGCTTATCAGCCAATTCCTCTCACCCCCACGTTGTTCCCATCCGCGAACGCATAGACACAAGGATAGGTCAAAGCCAGGCCACGCCTGACTTTGACCTATCTTCTGCATTCGCAAACGGTCGATTCTTAAAATTTATTTCTTGTCGTCGACAACTTCGTAATCAGCGTCTACAACATTATCTTTGGAAGGGCCTGCATCGCCAGCTGCGCCTTCTGGACCTTCTGGGCCGCCTTGTGCGCCAGCTTGCTCATACAGCTTCACGGAAAGTGCTTGAACGACTTGCGTAAGCTCTTCAACTGCAGCATTGATTTGCTCCAGATCTTCGCTTTCAAGCGCCTGTTTCACTTTCTCTTTCGCTTCTTCGGCTTTCGCGATTTCACCTGCATCGACTTTGTCGCCAAGATCTTTCAGCGTTTTGTCTACCGAGTAAACGAGCTGGTCTGCATTGTTCTTCGCTTCGACGAGGTCGCGGCGCTTTTTGTCTTCTTCCGCATGCAGTTCAGCATCTTTCATCATACGTTCAACTTCCTCATCGCTCAAGCCGCTCGACGATGTGATCGTAATCTTCTGGCTCTTGCCCGTACCTTTGTCGAGCGCGGATACGTTAACGATACCGTTGGCATCGATGTCGAACGTAACTTCGATTTGCGGCACCCCGCGTGGAGCAAGCGGAATGTCACCCAGCGTGAAGCGGCCGAGCGTTTTGTTGCCAGCAGCCATTTGACGCTCGCCTTGCAGAACGTGGATTTCTACGCTTGGCTGGCTGTCTGCATACGTCGAGAACACTTGCGATTTGCTCGTAGGAATCGTCGTGTTGCGGTCGATCATCTTCGTGAATACGCCGCCAGCCGTCTCGATTCCGAGCGACAATGGTGTTACGTCGAGCAGGACAACGTCTTTAACGTCACCTGTCAGTACGCCTGCTTGAACAGCAGCTCCGAGTGCAACAACTTCGTCTGGGTTAACGCCTTTGTGCGGCTCTTTGCCGATCAGCTTCTTGATCGCTTCTTGAACGGCTGGAATACGCGTCGAACCACCCACGAGTACAACTTTATCGATGCCAGCGGCCGTGAGGCCTGCGTCGCTGAGTGCTTGGCGTGTAGGTGCCAGCGTACGCTCAACGAGGTTAGCCGAGATTTCTTCGAATTTCGCACGAGTAAGGTTAAGCTCCAAGTGCTGCGGAACGCCGTCAACCATCGTGATGAACGGAAGCGAGATCGTCGTCGTCAGAACGCCGGAGAGCTCTTTCTTCGCTTTCTCAGCAGCATCTTTCAGACGTTGTACAGCGCCTTTGTCCTTGGACAGGTCCGTACCGTGCTCTTTGCGGAATTCCGCTACGAGATAATCGATGATGACTTGGTCGAAGTCGTCGCCGCCGAGCTTGTTGTCGCCGCTCGTTGCTTTAACTTCGAAGAAACCGTCGCCAAGCTCGAGAATCGATACGTCGAACGTACCGCCGCCGAGGTCATAGACGAGAATCGTTTGGTCTTCTGTTTTCTCAAGGCCGTATGCAAGCGCGGCAGCCGTCGGCTCGTTCACGATACGAAGAACTTCGAGACCTGCGATTTTGCCTGCATCCTTCGTCGCTTGACGTTGGCTGTCGTTGAAGTAAGCGGGAACCGTAATGACGGCTTGCGTTACCGATTGGCCAAGGTATGCTTCAGCGTCGGATTTCAGCTTCTGCAGAATGATCGCCGAAATTTCTTGTGCCGTATATTCTTTGCCTTCGATTACTTCTTTATGGTTCGTACCCATGTGGCGCTTGATCGACATGATCGTACGGTCCGGGTTCGTGATTGCTTGACGTTTAGCCGTTTCGCCGACGATACGCTCGCCGTCTTTCTTGAAGCCGACGACCGAAGGCGTCGTGCGGTTGCCTTCCGGGTTAGGGATAACGACGGCTTCGCCGCCCTCCATTACCGCTACGCAGGAGTTTGTCGTACCAAGGTCAATACCGATTACTTTACTCATCGAAATAGCCTCCTCATTATTCTTATCCATATATTCAAGCTTATCGCCGCCGATGACAAACAAGCATTAGCCGCTTACTTTCACCATTGCTGGACGAAGCACTTTATCTTTCAGCATGTAGCCCTTCTGCAGCTCTTCGAGAACGATGCCCTCTTCATGATCCGCAGATTGCTCTTGCATGACAGCTTGATGATACTCGGGATTGAATGGTTCTCCAACCGATACCATTGGCTTCAGGCCCTCTTGCTCGAGAATTTGGTTGAACTGGCGCGATACCATATCGACGCCCTTGGACAATGCCTCGAAGTCGTTGTTCTGCTTCGCAGCAGAGGTCGCACGCTCGAAGTTGTCGACAACCGGCAGAAGCTGTGTAATGAGCTTCATTGTTGCATATTGTGCAAGCTCTTCGCGTTCTTTCGTCGTCCGACGACGGAAGTTGTCAAAGTCTGCTTGAGCTCTTAAGTATCGTTGTTGGTGCTCCTCAACCTGACGTTCGAGCTCCGCGATGCGCGCATCGCTGGCCGATTGTGCTGCCTGCTCTTGGCCTGCTTGCTCAGAAGCAGATTCTGTCGTATGTGATTGCTGTTCTTCATTATCGATGTTCGTCACAGTTGGTTGTTCCTCCATCGTTTGATCGTTCGCACTCATCTTGCTCACCTCCTTAAAGCAACACTTAACAATTTGTTTCTTCTTCGAAGTAACTACTTATTAGCCTACGCTTAACTTGCCCGTCTCGGATAAATCGATGTGCACCTAGGCTGACCGCAGATCATCGATCATAAGTACCAGCGGGACAGCAATGCCGCCATATCTCTCGACACAACATCCAGCAATCCGATAACCTTCGCATAGTCCATACGAGTCGGACCTAGGATTCCTATGGTGCCTAATGATTGTCCGTTCACGGCATAAGTAGCTGTAATGACGCTGCAATCATTAATCGCAGCATGCTCGTTCTCCGTACCGATTCGCACCTGAATGCCTGACTGTGTGGACGACAGCATCTTGGACAGCGTTGGCGTCTCATCCAATAGATCAAGAATCGTCTTCACTTTATCGACGTCCTTGAACTCCGGCTGCGTCAGCATATTCGTCGCACCGCCGAGGAACACGCGATGTTCATGTTCATCGCCAACAGGGAGCGCATGCTCAAGCAAGCTCATAACCTGTTCGTAGTGGTCGACGTATCGCCTCAGCTCATCGCCAATCTCCGAATACAACTTCGACGTCACGCGCATCATCGGGATACCAGCCAGCTTAGCATTCAAGATATTAACCGTCTTCTCCAGATCTGTAACACTTACGCCAGGCGGCAGCGAAATCATCCGATTCTCAACATGACCCGTGCTCGTTACAACGATTGCAACAGCCGTCTCAGCATTGAGCGGAACGAGTTGAAAATGCTTCAAAGAATGACTGATCGATTCAGGTCCTAATGCGATCGACGTGTAGTTCGTCATGTTCGCCAAAATGTTCGCAGCTTGTTGCAAGATTTGCTCGCGTTCTGTCATTCGCTCAACGAAATAAGAACGAAATTTCGTTACTTCACCAGGGCTGACGCCGCCTAATTGAATCAGATGATCAACATAGTAGCGGTAGCCTTTAATCGAGGGGACACGTCCTGCAGACGTATGCGGCTGCTCCAGAAAACCAAGCTCTTCAAGATCCGACATTTCGTTGCGGATTGTCGCCGGACTAAAGCCGACATCGCTGCGCTTCGAAATGCTGCGTGACCCAACGGGCTCGGCAGAACGTATATAATCGTCTACTATGGCGTTCAATATCATGCGTTGTCGATCCGTTAACATAACCGAAACCCTCCTCTTGATTTTCCGGCAGATTGTTCGCTGCCCGCCCGACCGTTAGCACTCATTGTCGTCGAGTGCTAATCGTCAATACAAAAATACCAAACCAACTTGACGATTGTCAAGTCAGTTCAGTACTTTGAGTACAGCTATTTCGTCGCAATTGTGCTGCTTCGGACAGTTGACACAATCGGCCCATACTTTTTCGGGAAAAATCTCTTTATCCACGACCTGGAACCCGTTCTTCACGAAGAATGAATCTGCATACGTTAGCGCCATCACTCTCGTAAGTCCCTGTTCTCGTGCCATCTCCATTAACTTATCAACGATCTTGCTGCCGATTCCGAGTCCCTTATATCCATCCGTCATGCCCAGCGAACGAATCTCCACGAGATCCTTGCCCAACTGGCACAATGACCCGCATCCGACTACCTCATCGTCTACCTCTGCGATAACGAAGGTGCCGATCGCTCTAGCGAGCGCTTCGCGGCTTCGCGGCAGCATAATTCCTTTCTCTGCGTAGCCTTGAATAAGATGATACAGTACGTCAACATCCTCTGCAGCCGCCGGTCTGCAAACTACAACTGCTTGCTTCACGTTCGTCCCTCCGTTTCGCGATATCCTAAACAATATGAATAAATATACATCGAAACGAATGAATGTTCAATAGCAAAAATGATTGTTTTTTAACTATTCGGAACCGACAGGCAGTACACCGATAAAGGCGCCGAAAACCTCGTTGCCAAGCGGAATACCTTTCTCCGTCAGACGGTAGCCGCCGTTGCTCGGAATCGCCTCTAGAAGGCCGTCGCGCACAAGACGATTCAACTGCTCGCCGAATACTTCTTCCATCGTATGACCCGGGAACTGAAGGTTGAATGCATCTCCGCTGACGCCTTGCAGAAGGCGCAGCCCGACCATCATGAAGTCTTCCATCGCTTCGGCATCCGAGATCGCATTCGTCTCCAGACGCGGCAGACGCTTGTTCGCTGCATCAATATAAGGTTGAACACCTTTAATGTTGAGATGCCGTTCACCGCGCGCGTAACCGTGTGCGCCTGCTCCGAGTCCATAGTATGGCTCATTGCGCCAATAAGTAGAGTTATGACGGCTTTCCTTGCCTGGCAATGCGAAGTTGCTGATCTCATAATGCTTGTAGCCGGCGGCATTCAGCTTATTCATGACGACCATGAACATCGCCAGTTCCTCGTCTTCGGTCGGCAGAGGCAGCTCATTGCGTTCGTATAGCTTGTGGAACAACGTATTCTCTTCGACCTTCAGGCTGTACAGCGAATAGTGGGTCAGATCAAGCTGAAGTGCTTTATCGACACTGTCGGACAGCTGCTCGACGGTCTGCTTCGGCAATCCGAACATCAGGTCGATCGACAGGTTCGTAAAACCAGCCTTCTTCGCATTCTCGATGCTGCGATAGACGTCATCCGTATTATGAATGCGGCCGATTCGCTCCAACAATCCGTTATCGAACGATTGCACGCCGAAGCTGATTCGATTGACTCCGCCTTCATACATCGCAGTAAGCTTATCAAGATCCGTCGTACCTGGGTTCGCCTCCATCGAGAACTCCACATTCGGAGACAGCGGGAAGTGACGATGCACCGAATCCAGGAATCGCTTCATCTGCGGCGGTGTCAGAACCGTCGGCGTACCTCCGCCTACGAATACCGTATCGATCGTCTCTGGCGGCAGCGCGGCTACCGTCAGCTTCATCTCCGACTCCAATGCATCGAGATAAGCATCGACTGGCTGCCCCTTCAATACGAAGGAGTTGAAATCGCAGTAATGACATTTGTTCGTACAGAAAGGGATATGGATGTAAAGCGCTCTTGGCGCGTGCATAAGCATTGGGCGTTTGCCCTCCTTGCCGGACCTTCCTTACATCAGGCGGTCGCCTGCTTGAATGGCCCTCTAATATGTGAAAAGACAGGAAGAGCAGCGCCCTCCCTGTCCGTGCATTGACACAAGTTAAAACAGATGTCGTCGTCCTATAGCGGCACAGTACGTTTCATTCCGGAGAAATATAAGCCTACGTATAAGTGGTAACTTAATAAAGTCTTATATTTTGAGCAAACCTCTATCGAGGCCTGTCGGTGATGACCGGCTGCGAGCAGCCGGCTTAGTCCTCGTCGATCTTCAGTACCGCCATGAATGCTTCTTGCGGAACTTCGACGCTGCCGACCTGCTTCATCCGCTTCTTGCCTTCCTTCTGCTTCTCGAGCAGCTTCCGCTTACGGCTAATGTCACCGCCGTAGCACTTGGCAAGTACGTTCTTTCGCATCGCCTTAACAGTCTCGCGAGCGATAACCTTCGTACCGATCGATGCCTGAATCGGCACCTCGAACATCTGGCGAGGGATCAGCTCCCGCATCTTCTCACAAATGATTCGGCCGCGGTTATAAGCGCGCTCGCGGTGAACGATAATCGACAAGGCGTCGACCTGCTCCCCGTTGAGCATGATGTCCATCTTCACGAGGTTCGATTGACGGTATCCAAGCATCTCGTAATCGAATGACGCATAGCCCTTCGTACGCGACTTCAACTGATCGAAGAAGTCATAGACGATCTCGGACAATGGCATTTCGTACGTGAGCGTAACGCGATTCGTATCCAAGTATTCCATGTTCACGTATTCGCCGCGTTTGCCTTGGCACAGCTCCATGATCGTACCGACATAATCGTTCGGAACAATGATGGCCGCTTTCACGTAAGGCTCCTCGACGTATTCGATCTTGCCGACTTCCGGATAGTTCGACGGGTTGTCGATCCGGAGCACTTCACCGTTGGTCAAAGTTACATGATACACAACGCTTGGTGCCGTCGTAATAAGCGGAATGTTGAATTCACGCTCAATCCGTTCCTGAATAACTTCCATGTGCAAAAGGCCAAGGAAGCCGCATCGGAAGCCGAAGCCAAGTGCTGTCGACGTCTCTGGCTCGTATTGCAGCGAGGAGTCGTTCAGTTCAAGCTTCTCGAGCGCTTCACGAAGGTCGTTATAGTCCTGCGATTCGATCGGATACAGACCGCAGAATACCATCGGGTTGATCTTGCGGTAGCCCGGCAGCGGTTCTGGTGCTGGACGTTTCGATTCTGTAATCGTATCGCCGACGCGTGTATCCTTCACGTTCTTGATGCCGGCAACAACGAAACCTACATCGCCGACTGCCAGCTCATCAACTGACGACATGCGAGGCTTGAACGCGCCAACCTCGATAACTTCGAACTCTGCGCCAGTTGCCATGAACCGGATCTTCTTGCCCGCTTTGATGCTGCCGTCCATAACGCGTACATAGACGATAACGCCCTTGTACGGATCGTAGTGCGAATCGAAGATAAGTGCCTTAAGCGGCTGGTCTGGATCGCCGGTAGGTGCTGGCACCTTCTGAACGACCTGTTCCAGAATCTCACGAATGCCGATGCCCGCCTTCGCGGATGCAAGAACGGCATCACTAGCATCGAGTCCGATAACATCCTCGATCTCCTGCTTCACCTTCTCCGGATCTGCGCTTGGAAGGTCGATCTTGTTGATGACCGGCAAAATCTCGAGGTTGCTGTCGAGAGCCAAGTATACATTGGCCAGCGTCTGTGCTTCGATCCCTTGTGCCGCGTCAACGACAAGCAGCGCGCCTTCGCAGGCCGCCATGCTTCGAGATACTTCGTACGTGAAGTCGACGTGCCCTGGCGTATCGATCAGGTTCAGAATGTACTCTTCACCATCATCGGCTTTGTAGCCGAGTCGAACAGCCTGCAGCTTAATCGTAATGCCGCGTTCCCGCTCGAGATCCATCTGATCGAGCACCTGCTCTTGCATTTCACGCGTCGAGAGTGTTCCTGTGTATTCCAATATACGATCCGCCAATGTCGACTTACCGTGGTCGATATGGGCGATAATGGAAAAGTTTCTTATTTTCTTCTGTCGTTCGCGAACGTCCGCCATGCGTAACCCCCACACTGTCTAAGTGCTAACTATATCCCGTTAATTATAGCAGTATTGAGGCCAAGCGGCAACGGATGGCTCAAGCTGAAACGCACTGCGCCGTCCTATAAACGGCGCAGTGCGTTTTATTCCGGAGAAATTCAAGGCTTAGCACGGATGAAACATAAGCTTTCTGGGATTGCACGTCAGCCGTTTGTACCGACTGCGCATGACATCTGCAGCTACCATCAATCCATAATGCCGTCGAACATGGAGACAAACAGCTTAATGCCGCCGCTCGATACAGACTGCAGCACACCCGCTGCGCCATCCGCCAACTTGTTCACCGTTGGTTCGCTTGTATCGTAGGGAACGCCAGGCAGCCTCTCGTTGCCTGCGTAGCTGTTATTCGGATTAGATTCAATCCTATTGTTGTTCTTGTTGTTATTGTTGTTGTTCTCCACGAATCCTTCATTACTTGCAGGCGTGTCCCTCTCAACAGTCGTATTTGACGTCGCTGGAGCAAACTGACTGCCGCCATTGACAGCAGGCGGTTGTACATCCGCGCCAACGGGACCATAAACATTGCGGATTCCATTATCCGCAGAATCGAGTCCATATACGATCAGCAGCGCAATGGCACCGCCTGCGAGCGCCCACTTCCATCCGTCACGCTTCATCTCGCGTACCTTCCTTCCGTATCAGCTTTCCTTCGGCGCGGATACTTTCTTCGCGTCACCCCAGTACAGATCGGCGACAACTTCTGCCAGTGCATCCGCCGTACGATACGATTCCTCCAGCGTGTTATCCACGCCGCCAATCTCGATCAAGAGACTGCCAGTCGACAACGACTGATTGTATTCCCCGTTGCCTTCCTTCGACGTCTTGCCCCAGATGCCGCGGGAGATGCCTGGATACTTCGCTTCAAGCCCTTTCTGAATCTCTGTCGCGAGCTTCTCATTCTGACGCCAGTCCGGATTCTCCTGACCGATAATGAAAAAGACCTGTGCATAATCTTTGCCGTTTATCGTTGTCGTTGTATATTTGCGTTTCTGCGAATCGCGATGAATATCGAAAATATATTTCAGCTGTTTGTTAGCGGACAGGGCCTCTTTAACAATTTGTCGTGAGTATTTGTACGATTGCACCCATTTATAATTTTTGATCATCGTCGGATAATCATAGTCGGAGTCCGATGCGCCGATTCCAAGCTCCTCCAGCTTCGTTGCCATCCGTTTGCCGACGAGCGTAATATTCTTCTTCGTCGACGTCGGATCATCGCTGTTGCCTCCAACGACAGGGAACCACGACTCGCGATTGTGAGAGTGATAAATGAATACGAGCTGCTCGTCAGTCGAATCGGCAGGCGGATTGGAATCAACGGCAGGCGGCGTCTGTGGATCATCCTTGCTGCCAGGGTTATTCGTATCGGGAACCGTCGTTTCCGGTGTATTGTCCGTTTCATCTGGAATAGGATCATGGGAATCGGGTGCCGCAACACCTTTTCCAGTACCTGCATTGCCGTTTGAACCAGAAGGGGTATTGTCAGGGATAGGCGGGTGATCTTCCGGCCCGATGGCCGTTTCATTGCCTGACCCTTTGCGGATGAGGAACGGCTCGTCCGATGAGAGACCCGGCAGCTCTCTAGCAAGCAAACTTTGTGGATTGTTAGGATTTATATCCGTCACGAGCTGAAGCAGGAACGCGCTTACCTGCTTCGTCGACAGCACGCTGCTGCCTGAATCTTGATGCTCCGACGTGAATGCCGGCACTTCCATCTCTAGCATATCCGAGAACATGCTTCCGGAAACGTTCGCCGCAAAACCTTTCATCGTTGAAACAGGCGATGCGGCCGTACGCTGATGAAGCATGTCACCGAGCCCGATTGCAACGAAGAAAGCCATGGAACTGACCGACATGATTGCGAATGTACGGCCCGTTACGAGCAGATTCCTCCATTTGCGGCTTCCTCTGCTCCAGTTGAACGTTACGATCATTCGTTTCATTGCTGTCCATCCTCCCTATCCTATCTTTCCGATCATAGCTTGTTACTAGCCTATGAGAATAAGAGAGGTGATAGAACCAAGTTTTCTACCCAGCCAAACTCTCAAGAGTTTCTACCCACCCAAACCCTCAGGAGCTCTACCCACCCAAACCCTCCCTGCAAGGGAGGGCCCCAAAGGTCATAAGCATACGCTCCCGATGTGGTTTCCATGCGGAAACCTTTACCTCTGGACTCCTCACAAGGACGCAGCTTTGTTTATTTGAGAACGTGTGCCCGCACTTGCCGCATCCGCGGCAAAGCTTTTATTCGAATACATCTAGATACGGTCTATCGTCCGCACACCTAGTTCGACCATACCCACCTGTCACCGCCCATTGAAGATTCAGTCGATTAGCTGCAGCATTCTAGACTGAGCCAAGAGAGCAGATTGAGAGACGGAGCCTCTAGAAGATTAATGTGTGCCAAGAGACACGTGCCCCTTTGGCATAGCTTTCTTTCGAGATTCCTAGTAAAAAAATAGAAGTAGAATTTGCTAGGCAAAGCTTATTTCTTGACATAAAAAAGAGAGGCGCTGGTTCGCGCCTCTCTGAGAGATCGAGATGGTTAGATGATCGTTTCGTCGTTAATGCGTATAAGCAGCTACGTTAGACGTGTCCACTGCGTCGTGCAGCGAGGCATTCAAGCCGCTCGCGATGATGTTGGCGATGTCTTCGATGAACTGATCGATTTCCTTCGGCGTCACGATCAGATCGTGGCCAAGCGGCTGAAGCACTTCGCGAACGAGCTGAAGCCGCTCGTTCTCTTCCATTTTGTGCATAAGGCCCATCACCTGTGATCCGGCGTTGTTCGCATGCTTCGCCAGATGGTCCTCCAGCAGCCGCAAGCTATCGTTCACGATATTAGATGCGAACACGACGGTCGGCACGCCGATCGCAACGACGGGCACGCCGAGAATGTCCAGCGTCAGCCCCTTGCGCTTGTTGCCAATGCCCGAGCCCGGATGAATGCCTGTATCTGCGATTTGAATCGTCGTATTGACCCGTTCCAACGCCTTAGAGGCGAGTGCGTCGATCGCAATGACCGCATCTGGTTTTGTTTTCTCGACAATCCCCAGCACGATTTCGCTCGACTCGATGCCTGTAATGCCAAGCACGCCTGGTGCCACTGCGCTCACTTGACGATAACCTGGCGCGACTTGATCTGGCATAAGCTCGAAAAATTGCCTCGTAACCATTACATTCTCGACCACAAGCGGCCCGAGCGCGTCCGGCGTTACGTTCCAGTTGCCTAGACCGACTATTAGCACTTTCGCCGTCTTGCCGATGCCGGCACGTTCGAGGAATGCCTCGAACTCTTGCGCGAATTTCGTTGCCACTTTATCTTGAAGCGTCGTGTCGCCTTTACGCAAATCCGGCACTTCGATCGTGACGTAACGCCCCGGCATTTTGCCGATCGCTCGCGAACCCTGCTCGGTCTGGACATGAACGCGAGAAATTTTGATGCCGTCCTCGTCAGCCATATCGGAGAGAACGCCTGGAATCGGGCCTCCGGTTGCTGCCTCCGCCATTTCCTTCGCTTCTAGGGCAAGATCGGTATGAACGTCATATTTACTCAAATCGAGTTGATCCATGTGCATGACCATCCCTTTCCTTCTTTGCCTTTAGTGTGCGATGGCGAAGAAGGTTCTATGCGTTTTGTGCGTAATGCGATATAATGGATGGATTGCGGAAGACAGCGATGCCAAGCGCAATACATCTTGTGTTGCTATTGCTTTTTGGGCTTGCCCGTGATAAGATATTTTAAGTTGTGTTGCAGTATTGGGTTTTTTCCCTTTTTACAGGAGGTGAATGTGATGCCAAACATTAAATCCGCTATCAAACGCGTGAAAACAAGCGAGAAACGTCGCGCTCTGAACGCTTCGCAAAAATCCGCACTTCGTACGGCCGTTAAATCTGCTGACCAAGCAATCGCTAGCACGGATGTAGCTGCTGCTAAAGCTGCTCTCATCGCTGCTACGAAGAAGCTGGACAAAGCAGCTACTAAAGGCCTGATCCATAAAAATGCGGCTGCCCGCAAGAAATCCCGTCTGGCGAAAAAGCTGAATGCCCTTTCGGCACAAGCTTAATGAACGACGGCGCTAAGTTCCTCGGAACTTAGTGCCGTTTTTTCATTTTCTATAATAGATAGCGGTCTGGCTGGTCTGTCGCTTAAATCGACCTCGCTCGCTTGATGACGTAGAACGAATTACCGCAGCTGACCGCAATAAAGAAGACTGCAAGCATAAGCTTGCAGTCTTCTTTATTGTTAGCTCCTGCTGTTCATTACGCCGAACGAAAGAAGGAACAGCTCGAGCCCCAGCGTCTTGTCTACTTGACCCGTCTTCATCCGGTAATCGAGCTCCGCCAGCTCGGACAGACTGTCTCCCAGCCGCTGTACCGACAATCGAGACGACTTCTCTGCAGCCAGCTTCACCCGGAATGGATGAATGCTAAGATGCGAAGCGATTTGCTGAGGCGAGTACTGTTGGCCTGACAGCTCCTTCACCTGAAGCATTAGACGAAGCTGCGACGCGAGAAGAGCAGCTATCTTAATCGGCTCTTCTCGCCGAAGCAGCAAATCTCGGTACAGACGCAGCGCCTTGTCTTTGTGCATGCTTGCAATGGCATCGATGAGCGAGAACACATCCTCTTCGACTGTCGAGACGGTCAGCAGTTCAACGCTCGTGACATCAATCGTCCCGCCTTCACCTGCATACAAACACAGCTTGTCCGTTTCTTGTGCGAGCTGCTGCAGCCGAGTTCCCGTTCGCGTGACGAGCAGCTCCGCTGCATCCTCTTTCATCGTACGGCCTTGTTCCGCAGCTCTGCGCACGACCCATCTACGCAGCTCCGGCCCATCCAGCTCATTGAAGCTGACGAGCGCTCCCTGCTCCTTCAGCCGCTTAACAAGCTTACGGCGCTCGTCAAGCTTGTCCGCATACACCATGAACAGTACAACCGTCGATTCCAGCGGCTGTTCGATATACTCCAGCATCCGTTCGGCACGATGCTCGATCTTGCCTTCCTTTGCTCCCGCGCCTGCAGCAGCCAGTACCGAAGCATCCCGAATAATGATGAGCTTCTTGTCGACGAAGAAAGGCAGCGTCTCCGCTTCAGCAGCAGCTTCCTCTATAGCAGACTCCGATGTATCGAACTTGACGATGCCAAGCTCCCGCTCTTCTTTGTTAAATAACTTGTCCGCCAGCTGCGCAGCGAATTGTTCCATCCGATAGCGGTCGCTGCCATAAGCGGCATAGACGGGACGGATTTTCCCGCTCTTCAGTTCCTTCAAAGCTTCTGTTGTTTCCATTGGCGCCTCCCCCTGATGAACATGAGAAAACCTCTACCGTTGCCGCGTTAAGAGGTGATGTTACCGCCAATAAGAATTCACTTGTTCCTGAAGACGATGGAAACGCACAAATTCTTACGAGCTCAACAAAGGGATGGAGCATTGATCTCCATCCCTCTGTCCCTGAACATCTATATAAACATCAGCCGTGCAGGTCCATGGCACCTGCCGCGGCGATGGTCATACGACGTCAAGGTAACGTCGCTGACGCCTTCTATATAATATACGCAAGGCCATCAGCAAGTGTGCCGATTCATCTGTTGTTTTATTGCTTCTTAACCGACCAGTCTTTCGTATCGACCTTGTATTGCGTCGTCGTTCCTTCTTGATCCTTCACGATGAAGAACAACGATACGCTGTCATCCGACCATGTCAGGCCGCTGATCTCGCCCGTCATCTTCCCGCTGTCGAGAAGCACCGTTCCTTCTTGAGCGGCGTAAACAAATACCGCCTGATCGACAACTGCTGCCGATAGGGTGCCGCTTGGCGAAACCAATACATTCGAGATATCCGCTTCCTTCGAAGCACCCGTACTCGTAATGGCCATCGGTTCACCATACTGGTCCTTCGCAATCAGTGCAGGTGCATCTTTCTTATTCAATGCTTCCTCGCCAGCCGTTCCAGCCGCCCCCGAAGTCTCAGTCGCAGTGCTTGCAGCATTGGCGTTCACATCCTGCTTCGGCGGTGCAACCTCATAATCGTTCGTTACGCTCGGATCAGCCGGAAGGTCCGTATAAGGCGACTGTACGGTGAACGTATTGGCATCAGCAGCGTCCGAACCATCATCCGATCCCCCGGTCACGCTGCGGCCATTATCCTTATTGACGCCTTTGGTCGATACCTCTGGCGACTGGATGTGAACATTCTTCTCAAAGGCGGAATCCGCTGCAGCCTCGGTCGAGCTCGCGCTGGTGTCGGCAGTTGCCGTACTCATCTCCGCAGACTTCAGTTCGGCTGAGTCATCGGACTTCGAAGGTGTAATCGGATTTGCCAATACGAGCACTAGACCGACGACGATACCAGCTGTTACAACGCCGCCGATTGCCGTCCATGATACGTTCCGCAGCCATCCGCCCTCGCGTTTTCTAGACGTTCTTCGGCTCGTTACGCCGGATTCAGCAGGCTGATCCGGTTCGGCAACAGCCGCGCTAATCTCTGGGACAAGCTGATCAAGCTGAGGCATAATGGCGTCAACCAGACTGAAGGCAGGCACAACCTTCGGCAAGCTTTCTAGTTCAAGAGACAATCGCTTTAGCCGTTCGAACGTATCCGCGCAGTCGGAGCAATGCCGTATATGTGCGAATAGCACTTCAGCTTCATGATCTTCGAGATCATGATCCAGCTGCCTCTGCATATAAGCCATCACCTCTTGACAATTCATCCGCGGACACCTCCTTGTTGATATTCGTGAAGTAGCGACTGCAGCTGTTGTCTCGCTCTAAATAGATAGGATTTGACTGTGTTGAGTGGCAAATTGAGTGAATCTGCAATCTCATTGTATGAAAAATCCTGCAGGTAGCGTAAAACGACAACAGCGCGATGATGCGACGGAAGCATCTCAATCGCCTGTCGTATATCTTGCGCAGTAAAAGTCGACAGCACTTCGTCTTCTACGTTCGACTTCTCTTGGAACACAAGATCATGCTCCTCGACTGAGACCGTCGGCTTGCTCCGTCTAAACTTATCGATACATATGTTCGTTACAATCCGCTGAATCCACGTTTTGAATTGAGCTTTCTCTTCGTATGAATTGATTTTGGTATAAATGCGGATCAGTGCTTCTTGCGCGGCGTCCATCGCGTCCTGCTCATTATTTAATATATAATAGGCCGTCCGATACACATGGGTTTCAATCTCGCGCAACAAGGTGATGAGAGCGTCGCGATCGCCCGATTGAGCCGCTCTGATGAGACTAGGCTCCACCAATGAAGGTTCCCCCTCTCATACAACCTTATCGACGTCTTAACGGTTCCAAAGGTTGCACGCTTCCTAAAATTATATTAAAGAAATCGCATTGAATTAAGTTGGCCCTATGACTTAACTACCAAACTAACTTTTAGAATAACAGAAAATGAGGTCGCCGTACATAGTAAGGGTTTACAGTATCTTACAGCCCGGATTTCCACTTATATTGACTCCAACGAATCGACATCCTTCCATCGGGCTTCACCGCAAAATCTATCTCCCCATCCCGATCGGTTCGCCATATCGCGACACCTTCCTCCGCCAATCGCTCCAGCGTCTCCGCATTCGGGTGACGATACAAATTATTGTAACCTACCGAAATAATGGCATAAGACGGATGCCAGTAAGACAACCACTCCGACGATGTGGATCCCCTACTCCCATGATGCGCGACCTTCAAGACATCGAGACAACCCCCACCACTATTACGTGTCAGTGCTGTCCAGGCTTGATTCGAATCCTCATCTGCGGCTGCGCACGCGTTCGAGCTCTTGAAACGATCAAGCAGCGCCCGCTCGGACGCCACGCCAATATCTCCTGTGAGCAGAAAAGTTCTACCATACAACGTGAGCATCATCGTTACACTGCTTTCGTTCTGGTCCTCGACCTCGCGCAGCGGCTCTACTGAAGATTCAGGCCATAGGACATCAAGCGAAGCGCTCTTATCCGGCTGCCATCGCATTCCTGCGGTCGCCTCCAACATTGGAATACCTAGCTCTAGTGCGGTTTGCATTAGCTTAACCGCGTCATCCGATTTCTTCACCGTTCCATTCCACCAGATCGTTCGAACCGGAATCGATTCAAGCACCGCCTGCAGACCCCCGATATGATCCGAATCGAGATGCGTAATGACTAGCAAGTCAATGGCATGCACCCCGCGCTGCTTCAGCAGCGGAACAAGCACCTTGCGGCCAACCTCGAATGGATCCCGTCTTTCCTGCCACGCTTCTTTCTTGCTCCCGAAAGCGACCGTACCACCGCCGTCAACCAAGACATGCTTCCCGCTTCCGGTTCGAATGAGAAGCGAGTCACCTTGACCAATATCCAGACTGCTGAATTGCGCCGTACGATCGAATGCATCCGGCATCCAAGCCGATGCTAACAGAGCTGCAATTATCATTAGCGCTGCAGCAAAGGCTGCAATTGGCCGCCGCCCTCGCGAAGCCGCGAGCATATGATCGGTGCCAGTGAGCGGCATCGTAATCGCGTCGGCTGCAGCATTCACCAATGTTGGTTCCCTCTTCGTAATATCGTGACCCGACCAGCGTCCCGCAGCGTTGAAGCCGATCCCCAAAGCCGCGTACCAGAGCACAATCCACCAGATGGGAGGTTGTGCCCATATGGTCTGCCAGCCATGCAGCTCCGCCGTATATTGTACGAGCATGAAGGTGAGCCCGTTCATCGTCTGGCCTGCCGCAGCGAGCCAATGGCCGACTAATGGCCATATTGGACCGATCGCCAGTGACGCCGCTCCAACCGGCATCACAATGAAGCTGATGAAAGGCACAAAGATGAAATTAGCCGGAATCGACAGCGGATGCCATTGATTAAAGTAATAGATGGAAATCGGAAACGAAACAAGCTGCGCCACAAGCGTCACGACAACAAGGTCAAGCAGCGCTTTCCCCCTTCTCCAGCGCGGCAGCAGTGCCCGTACCGGAGAAACACCAACGATTAATCCTGCTGTAACGAGATAGGACAGTTGAAAACCGACATTGTGTATGTAAGAAGGATTCCATAACAACATAAGAATGGCCGATGCGGACAACAGATGCAGTCCATCCTTCAATCGATTCGCGTACGCAGCGAGCAAACCGATGACCGCCATCAAACCTGCACGGACAACAGATGGCGAAGCGCCCGATAAGAGGACGTAGAGCGGTGTAAGCGCGGCCATAATAAGCAAAGAGCGTTCCCTCGCCAATCGCGCCAAACGAAGCAGCGCATGCACGACATATAGAAAAATCGCAACATGAAGTCCCGATATCGCTAATATATGCGTTAGACCGAGCGCTGAAAACTGCCTGAACACATCCGGATTCAGATCGTCGCTGCTGCCAAGCACAAGCCCTTTCATATAACCTGCTTGATCATCGGTGTACAGCTCTTCCATTCTGTCGCCAAGCCAGTCTCGTATCTCATCTATTCGGCCAAGGAATGCAGCCGCGGTATAGGGAGAACCTGGCGCTACAACAGCTGAGTCCGCCCCTTTCGCTCGAAGCAGCCAATAAATGTGATTCGTCGACTCCAAATAAGCGCGATAATTAAAGCCGCCCGCATTCGATGGACCTGCCGGACGCTGCAGCTCGCCATTCACATGAATATGCTCACCACGCCGCCATGTATAGGCATATTGCTGTTCTTCTTCGGTCAGCAGCTTCAATTGAACCTGCATCACTTCGTTCATTACCCGTGGAGAGGATTGTTTATTCAGCTGAATCGACGAGGCATGAAGCTGAAATTGCACACTGTCTCCGTCCACCGAAACGGCAGATACGATCGTACCTTCAACCTCCACATCGAACGTCACCGGCGGATAGCCGCTCTCCGCTTCTGACAACAGATCGGACAATCCAGTCGCACCTCGATGATCCGACCACGATGCCCATAAACCGCCTGCACAGAAAACGACGAAACACAGCAGCGCTGCACGGTTCGTTGATTCCTTCAACATGACGGCTGCCGCGAGCATTAACGCCAGCCCAACGCCACACAGTCCTATAATCGCTGCCGATTGATTAATTACTGCGATACCGAGTGCCCAGCATATGGCCAGCCATACAATCAGACGCCGATTGATCACGTGCCAGCTCCCCTTTCACGCAAATGGGCATAAAAACAAAAAAACTCCCGCACTTCCCCTATTAAAGGGAGGCACGAGAGGTTCTTCCTCTGCTGCTTTTTATGAAACGACCGCGCGGGATGTTTTCTCAGGCGGTTCATATTGGTCAATGGTTCGGAAGATAATGCCTTTGCTCCGCATCAACGTCTCTACCTTCTCGCTGTCTTTTGGATAAGGCCGGTGGAATACAATCTCGCGGATGCCGCTGTTCGCCAGCATATTCGCGCAAGTCCAGCACGGCTGATCGGTTACATAGACGGTGGAACCTTCTCGGTCGTTTCGATCGGTGAACAACAGCAAATTTTGCTCTGCATGGATCGTCCGAATGCAGCGCTCTTTCTTGACCATCTTCTCCACGCCATCGACAGTATCCACTGCATATTCCTCGACAATCATACAGCCGGCTTCCAAACAGTCTTCTACGCCCATCGGAGCGCCATTGTAGGCCGTGCCAAGCAGCTTCTTGCCTTGCACGAGAACTGCGCCTACATGCCGTCGGTTGCAGCGAGATCTCGTTGCTACCATATAAGCAATATCCATAAAATACGTATCCCAGTCTTTACGGGATGCATCATTGTGAACTTGAGCTTGTGTCATTCGAATCTCTTCCTTTCGCTGCAGCCTCG
Source organism: Paenibacillus sp. CCS19 (assembly GCF_033239625.1). Lineage (NCBI taxonomy): Bacteria > Bacillati > Bacillota > Bacilli > Caryophanales > Paenibacillaceae > Paenibacillus > Paenibacillus sp. CCS19. The sequence continues at coordinate 18,283 of NZ_BTCK01000037.1, read as the reverse complement.
CTCTCCCTAGGAGCCGATGTAACTGATGATACGCGCTTCGCCGACCAGGATGGCGACAGGCGTTTCACCTTGTATTGTCGCATATTTATGGAAGAGCGACAACCGAAGCGCGCAGCTTCTCGATCATCTTCAACCCGATTCCTTTCACGCGGTCCAGATCGTCAACACTTCGGAAAGGTCCATTCGCCTCCCGATCCGCGACGATGGCTGCCGCCTTCGCCGGCCCGATGCCTGGCAGTTCGTCCAACTGCTGTGCGGTTGCATGATTAATGTCGATGCGTCCATCCGTGGATGCCACCGCGCTGTCCGCTCCAACTGCATCGGAAGTTGATTGAACCGTTTCAATTGAGCTCGAATTCGCTGAAGCTTGCGTCTCAGTCACTGGTTCGATGTTGGCAATCGCTTGGGGTGCAGTTGTTGAGGTTGGCGAAGGGGCAGTTTTCGCAGATTGTTGCACAGAAGCCGCATCGCCAGACGAAGCCTTCGATTCTGAAGATGCATTCGATACTGACTCATCGCTTAACAATGCGTTCAGATTGTCATTCAACGGCTGCCAGCTGTCCTCGGTCCCATGCTGCATCCGAAATACGCCGTACCCTGCAAGCAGCGCTCCTAGACATCCGATTATAATGGCAAGTCGCAGCCGATTCGAGCTGTGAGACGATTGTGATCGCGCAAACATATCATTAGCCTCCGTTTCGTTTCTCCGTATCGTATGAACAGGTTACAAAATATCCGTCATGCTGGCCACGCTCTCCTGCATACTATAGTAAGAGCATGAAATGGGCTTGCCGCCTAACACATGATCACAGTTGCAAGGGAGGGGTACCGATGAATGTCGGGTTTATCGGCACAGGCAGCATGGGCAGCCTGCTCATCGGCGCATTCATCACATCGGGCGCGCTGAAGCCATCACAGATCGCGGCGAGCAATCGGACAATTGCCAAGGTCGAAAGCTTGGCTATTCAATATCCGGGCTTACGTGTTAAAAGTACAAACGCTGAAGCAGCGCTGGGACGAGACATCGTCTTCCTGTGCATCAAACCACATGAGTTCCATACCGTTCTCGCCGAAATTCGCGAGAGCCTCCGTCCGGACCAGCTCGTCGTATCGATTACGAGTCCTGTCATGCTCGCTCAGCTGGAAGACTGGCTGCCATGCAAAGCTGCCAAGGTCATCCCAAGCATCACGAACCATGTCGGCAGCGGGGCTACGCTCTGTATGTACGGCAGCCGTACGAACGACCACGACCGCGAGCGTCTCGAACAGCTTCTTCGCCATATTAGCGAACCGATTCGTATCGATGAGCAGTATACGCGGATTGTATCCGACCTATCGAGCTGCGGGCCAGCTTTCTTCGCCTTCTTCGTTCAACGCTTCGTAGAGGCAGCTGTCGAAGAAACCGGCATCAGCCATGAAGATGCACTTGCCGTAACGAGCGCGATGCTGTTAGGCACAGGCAGGCTGCTGACCGAAGGCGGGATGACGCCGGAGCAGATTCAAGAGCGTGTCGCTGTCCCGGGAGGGATTACAGCAAAGGCGCTGGAGCTGTTGAATCTTGACTGCGACGGCATGTTTAATCGCCTTATCCGTACGACCCACGCCAAGTACAAAGAAGATGCGAGCAAGGTTGCATCGTCCCTATACGGCGAAGAGGTGAACGGCCAGTAACACGCTATGCTTTAGCGTGACCGGCCGCTCACCTCTTCAAGAGCGGATTTCAATTAGTTGGCTACGATGTTTACGAGCTTGCCTTTAACGGCAATCACTTTGCGAATCGTCTTGCCTTCAATCGCTTGCTTCACTTTGTCGAGTTCCTTCGCCAGACGTTCCATTTCCTCTACGTCCGTATCAGCCGCAATGCTGAGACGCTCTGCGATTTTGCCGTTCACTTGGACGACGATTTCGACCTCTTGGTCGACGGTCCAAGCTTCCTCGTAAGCTGGCCATGCCACATATGTGATGGACTCCGAGTGACCCAGCTTCTCCCACAGCTCTTCTGCGATGTGCGGTGCCAGCGGAGACAGCATTTGTGCAAAATGCTCCATCGCTTGACGCGGCAGCGATTCTGCTTTGTAAGCATCGTTGACGAAGATCATCAGCTGGCTGATCGCCGTGTTGAAGCGCAGCGCTTCGAAGTCCTCCGTCACCTTCTTGATCGTACGGTGCCACGTCCGTTTGAACGCATCGGTTCCGTCCCCATCCGTTACTTTGGCGCTCAATGTGCCATCCTCGCTGACGAACAATCGCCATACGCGGCTCAAGAAGCGGTACATGCCTTCTACGCCGCTTGTGTTCCACGGCTTCGTCGCTTCCAGCGGTCCCATGAACATTTCGTACATGCGCAGCGTGTCGCCGCCGAATTCGTTGACGATAACGTCCGGATTAATGACATTGCCGCGCGACTTGGACATTTTCTCGTTGTTCGTGCCGAGAATCATGCCCTGGTTGACCAGCTTGTAGAACGGCTCCTTCGTATCGACTACGCCGATATCATACAGCACCTTGTGCCAGAAGCGCGCATACAGCAAGTGAAGTACAGCGTGCTCAGCACCGCCGATGTACAGGTCGACCGGCAGCCATTCGCGCTGCTTCTCCTTCGAGCAAATCTCCTCGCTGTTGTGCGGATCGATGAAGCGCAGATAATACCAGCAGCTGCCCGCCCATTGCGGCATCGTGTTCGTCTCGCGGCGAGCTTTCATGCCCGTCTCTGGATCGATCGTCTCGACCCACTCCGTTACGTTCGCCAGTGGAGATTCGCCCGTACCCGACGGCTTGATCGCATCGACATCAGGCAGCAGCAGCGGCAGCTCCGATTCCGGAACCGGCTTCATCGTGCCGTCTTCGAGATGCAGAATCGGGATTGGCTCGCCCCAGTAGCGCTGACGGCTGAACAGCCAGTCTCTCAGGCGGTATGTCGTTTTGCCTTTACCTTTACCCTCTTGCTCCAGATGAGCGATCATCTTCGCGATTGCTTCTTCATTGCCCAATCCGTTCAAGAAGCCCGAGTTCACATGCTCGCCTTCGCCCGTATAAGCTTCCGCTTGCACGTCTCCGCCTTGGATAACCTCGAGGATATTCAGGTTGAACTGCTTCGCGAATTCCCAGTCGCGCGTATCGTGGCCTGGTACAGCCATAATTGCGCCAGTGCCGTAGCCAGCCAATACGTAATCAGCGATCCAGATTGGCAGCTTCTCGCCATTTACGGGGTTAACCGCATAAGCGCCCGTGAATACGCCTGTTTTCTCCTTCGCAAGGTCCGTACGCTCGAGATCGCTCTTACGTGCAGCTACCTCTTGGTAAGCCTCTACAGCCGCCTTCTGCTCAGCCGTCGTAATCTGTGCGACGAGCTCATGCTCTGGCGCCAGTACGCAGTACGTTGCGCCGAACAACGTGTCAGGACGCGTCGTGAATACGACCAGCGACTCGCTGCTGCCGTCAATCGCGAACGTTACTTCCGCACCTGTCGACTTGCCGATCCAGTTGCGCTGCATTTCTTTAATGCTTTCCGTCCAATCCAGCTCTTCGAGATCCTCGAGCAGACGTTCAGCGTATTCCGTAATTTTCAGTACCCACTGACGCATCGGCTTGCGGACGACCGGATGGCCGCCGCGCTCGCTCTTGCCGTCTATAACTTCTTCGTTCGCAAGAACGGTTCCGAGCGCTTCGCACCAGTTGACTGGCACTTCGGCTACATATGCAAGTCCTTTATTGTACAGTTGGATGAAAATCCACTGCGTCCATTTGTAATAGTCCGGATCCGTCGTGCTGAATTCGCGATCCCAATCGTACGAGAAACCAAGGGATTTGATCTGACGGCGGAAGTTGTTGATATTCTTGACCGTAATTTCACGAGGATGCTCGCCCGTATCGAGTGCGTGCTGCTCCGCAGGAAGGCCGAACGCATCCCAGCCCATTGGATGAAGCACGTTATAACCGCGCATCCGTTTGTAACGGGAAACGATATCCGTTGCCGTGTAACCTTCCGGGTGACCGACGTGGAGGCCGGCGCCTGAAGGATAAGGGAACATATCCAGCGCATAAAACTTCGGTTTATTCGGTTCTTCTTGAGTAGCAAACGTCTTGTTCGCATCCCAATAACGCTGCCACTTCGGCTCAATGACAAGCGGGTTATAGCCCTGCTGATTCTGATTGTCTTGACTCATAACGAAACTTCTCCCTTCGAAACTATCATGCATGCACAAAAAACCTCTCGCCCCAGCGTATAACGCTAGGGACGAGAGGTTGTTATTCCCGTGGTACCACCCTAGTTAGCGCGGACGTGCTTCGTCCAATCGCTCACTCAATGCCCATAACGCGGGCGATTCGTCACTATGTAACAGGAAGCCCTGCTCCATCGTGCGGCTCCGAGGCGAGATTCTTCACACGTTCGCACCGGCTTGCACCTACCGCCGGCTCTCTGCAGCGTACGACTGCGAATACTGCTCCTCATCAAGGCCTTACATATATAAAAAGATTATAGGAGAAGCCGCAGATGATGTCAACCAATGCAATGATACACCGTCGCACTTCCGCACTTATAGGTGCCGCATGAATAAAAAAGACCCATTTGCGGCAAACTGTTACGTATGACCGTTCATCATGTGAAGCCGATTATCCCACAAAAAAATCAGCTGAATGATTGACAGCAGCTATAATATCAAGCTATTCTATCGTGTAGACCTTATATAGACAGGTGGTATGTGAAATGTCATTCAATCCGGTTATTATCGACATTGCGGACTCCGGGGATTACAACAACAAAGAAAAGATCTACCAGCTCATCGTAACGCTCGATGACAAATCGCGCACCCGCTTCTTCCTGAAGAAGGATCCGGAATGGCAGTTGGTCGACGTCGCTCGCTTATTGAACATTCCGTGCCCTGTATGCCGCAAAGATTACTACTGCAGCTGTATGAAACGTCATCTGCCTAGACTCGAAGAGCAGTTCAAGGCGAAGATTGACAGCTACGCAGACCGCCTCAAATTTATTGGATAAGAATGAAGTAACGAATGCGACAAGCCCCGGCATCATTGAAGCGTCTCTTCCGTTCGGAAGATCGACGACTCAGGGATGCTGGGGCTTTTTGCTATAAAACGCGCTGAGCCATATACGGCGCAGCGCGTTTTATTTGCGGTGAAAAATATAAGTCCGTTACTTCTTATAAGCCGCGAAGAATAGACGTTCTGCTTCCTTAGGAGCCTCACCTGATAGCGGCTTGGTGCTGAAGTCCGCATAACGCTCCACTCGCGCGAATCCAACGCGCAGCAGCGAAGATACGAGCCAGTTCGTATCGTACGCCCGCTCTACATGTGTTCTTCGATGCGAACGAACCGACCGGACGGGTCCTGCGCGTCGCGTGCGAAGATCGTAAGCGAATGCTCGATCTCGTCCAGCGTTGGATCGAGCTCGCATGTCCATATGTACGCCACATCCCGCTCATCAAGCGTGAAAGGCTGCTGCTCGGCATAACGCTGCAGCTGTGACGGCGGAAGCACATCGAATAAGAATACACCGCCAGAGCGCAGTCCTTGGAACGTCGCGCGGAATGCCGCCTCCACGTCTTCTTCCTCGGTTAAATAGTTCAAACAATCGCAGAACGAGATAACCGTGTCCACCTGCTCCGGCAGCTCCCACTCCCGCATATCCTGCTGCAGCCAGCGGATCGAACCGCTGCCAAGGCCTCCAGCGCGCTGCGGCGCTTCATCCCATTTGCCGCGGCCAATCGTCAGCATATCCGCCGACAGATCGATCGCATAGACGTGAAAGCCCGACTTGGCTAGCGGAATCGATAAATTGCCCGTTCCACAGCCGAGATCGACGACCGAACGCGGCATTTCCACGTCCAGTGACCAGATCGTTCTCGCGAAGCGAAGCCAGTCTGCATATGGCATATTCTCCATAAGCCGATCGTAGACGGCAGCAAACTGTCGGTAAGACGCCATCATTGCGCCGGTCCTTTCGCCTCATCGGCTGCGCTGTCTGCGGAAGGCTTCGCAATGAGCTTCGTCCAGTTGCCTTCCTGCTCGACCAAACCTTCGCGCATCAGCTTGCCCAATGCACGCTTGAATGCGGATTTGCTAATGCCGAACCGCTGCTTCACCAGATCTGCCGGCGTCTCGTCCGAATAAGGCATTGCGCCGTTCGGGCGTTCCTTCAGGAAGGCAAGCACTCGGTCCGCATCCTCCAGCATTCCGACTTCCTTCCGTTCAACGAGCGACAGATTGACGCGTCCATCCTCACGAACGAACGTCACGCGAGCCTTCACGCGTTCACCTAGTCGGAGCGTCCGGTTGCGCTCGGAAGCCGGAATCATGCCGAATGCGCCGAATCCCAGCACGCCGCCGTCCAACAGGACGAACGAGCCCATCTGCAGCGTCTTCGTGACCCAGCCTTCGATCCAGCGGTTACGCCAGTCCGATGGCGCACGGAACACTTTGGTCATGAAGTCATCTTCGCCTGCAAGCTTAGCAATGAGCCGGCCCTGCTTATCGTTGTGCAGCACAACGAATACTTCGTCGCCAATGATCGGACGGAAGTCCTTATTCTCTGGAAGCTCCGAGAGCGGCAGCAGCAGCTGACGGCCAAGGCCGATCTCGAGGAAGCAGCCGAGCCGCGGATGAATATCCGCTACGCGAAGTCTTGCCATTTCGCCCAATGTAATGAGCGGCTTGCGCATCGTCGCCGAAATACGGTCATCCGTATCATAATAGATGAACACTTCAACGTCATCGCCCGGCTTTATTTTCTGACCAACGATCTCACTGTAATGGAGCAGCACATCCTGCGTCCCATCCGTTACGAAGAAGCCGTAGGGCGACACTTCACGTGCCACCCGCAGTCGAACAATCGTACCGGCGATCATGCGAACTCCACAACTTTCGCATCGGACCAGAGACGCTCGAGATTGTAGTAGTCGCGCTCGTCGCGATGAAAGACGTGGACAACAACATCGCCAAGGTCAATCAATACCCAGCGAGCCGAGTCCATGCCTTCGATGCCGCGCACGCGCACGCCAATCATCTCAGCCTGTTTGCGAATTTCGTTAGCAATCGCCTGAACCTGAACATCCGAGTTACCGGAGCAGATGACGAAATAGTCGGCTACGAGCGAAATTTCCTTCAAATTAAGAGCAACGATGCGCGTCGCCTTTTTCTCTTCCGCGGCAGCAACGGTTACTTCTAGCAATCGATCAGCATTTACTGTCATTCATTCAGCCTCCAATACTTGTCTTACCATATCATTACGCGCCAGCACGGTCAGCGGGAAGATTCGTTTACCCTTCTCGATAAGAAAAGTTATCGTACCATCGAATCCAGTGAGCAACGCCTTCTCCACACTATGCTCGGCTTCACTTCGAATTTTATTCACGCCAGGAAAATCGCGGCTTGGTTCCATATAATCGGCCAGGCAGACGATCTTCTCCAGCAGCGTCATTCCAACCCGGCCCGATGTATGATAACGAATGGCATCCAGCACCTCGGGATCGGTTACACCGTAATCCCGCTCCGCGATGAACGCGCCGACAGGGGCATGCCACAACTCTTTGTCGTAGTCGAGCAACTCTTCAGGGAGCTTCTCTTCACGTATAATGTTCTCCATCCGCGCAGTCGGCCAATACTTGGCGACGTCGTGCAGAATGGCTGCAAGCTCGGCACGGTCAGGATCAACCCCGAACCGCTTCGCCAGTTCAACCGACGTCGCCATCACGCCCTGGACATGCAGCCAGCGACGCTCAGGCATCTCGGCCTTAACGGATTCAATCATCGCTTCGCGGTCCATACAGCCCCTCCTTCGTAATTTCCGAATAGACCGGCTCCGTCACCATATAACGAATCGATCGGCCGTCCTTACGCCGGCGCCTGATATCAGTGGAAGAGATGCCCATCGGCGGCATCTCGATGACCGTAACACGGCACCGAAGCTGCTCAGGCAGCCGTTCCAAGTCGATCGGTTCGCCGGGGCGTTCGACTCCAATGAACCGAACTAGCGCTGCCAATTCATCGATGCGGTGCCACTTCGGCAAATCATGAATGCGGTCCGATCCGATTATATACGCGAATGTACAGTCCGGCTCTCGTTCCATCAGCTCCGTGATCGTATCGTAGGAGTAGCTGACGCCGCCGCGTTCCAATTCAATCGTATGCGCCTTGAATCGCGGTTCGCTTGCTATCGCTAACCGAACGAGGCGCAGACGCTTCTCCGCGTCTACGCCCTGTGCGCCTTCCTTCAGCGGCGGCACATTCGTCGGAATAAACCATACCTCGTCCAGCTGGCACACATCAATTGCCGTCTCTGCCGCCAACAGGTGACCGATATGAATCGGATCGAATGTACCACCCATGATGCCGATTAGCTTCATCGATTAACGAGGGAGCTCGATCGTCTTGTGATCGCGCGACTCTTTGTAGAGAACAATCGTTTTGCCGATTACTTGAACCAATTCGCAGCCTGCGCCTGCAGCCAACTCTGCGCCAACCTCGCGAGGGTCCTCCGAGCTATTGTTCAGCACGTTTACCTTAATAAGCTCACGAACTTCGATCGCTTCTTCGATATGGCGAACGAGTTGATCGTTCATGCCGCCCTTGCCGATTTGAAAAATCGGAGTCAAATGATGCGCCATCGAGCGCAAATATCGTTTCTGTTTGCCTGTCAACATGTGTTGTCCCTCTTTCCTCTTACCGTTACTCTTGCCATTAGTCGTTCTACTGCTGCAGTGCTTCCAGCACCGTCTCGCGCATCGCTGCCGCGGGGGCCGGCTGCCCTGTCCAATATTCGAATGCATACGCGCCTTGATAAATAAACATACCCAGTCCGCCGTGAATCCGGCAGCCTGCACGTTCTGCATCCATGAGAAACTTCGTCTTCATCGGATTATAAATAATATCGCTCGCTACCGCTCCCGGACGCAGCCAAGCGGCATCGATCGGCGATTCGTCCACATGCGGGAACATGCCGGTCGAAGTTGTATTAATAATAATATCAGCATTCGCGCAGGCGCGCTCCAGTTGATCGTTGCCGACGCCAACAACCGATGTCACGCCGTTCATCGATGCAGCGAGCTCGATTGCACGCTGTTCCGTCCGATTCGCAATCGTGATGGATGCCGGCGCTTCCTTCGATAAGGCATACACGATTCCACGTGCTGCACCGCCCGCGCCAAGCACCACAATGTGCTTGCCGACAAGCTGAGCTTCTGCCTCTTCCTTAAGCGAACGCACGTATCCGATGCCATCCGTATTATAGCCCGTTAACACGCCATCGTTATTCACGATCGTGTTTACCGCACCAATCGCTGCCGCAGACTCGTCGATGTGATCTAGATACTGCATAACATCAAGCTTATGCGGAATCGTCACGTTAACGCCGCGAATGCCCATTGCGCGAACGCCCGCGATGAAATCGCCCAGCTTGTCAGCTGTAATATGAAAAGCTGTATATACGCCATTAACACCGGTCTCGCGGAATGCTCGGTTCATCATAATCGGCGACTTGGAATGTCGGATCGGATCGCCGATGACGCCGAACAGAACCGTATGGCTGTCTATACGCTGAATCGCGTCTGCCGTACTTTGTGCTGCTGCAGTCATTCGAGCCACTCTCCCATGTGTTCGAACGCAACGCGGATGATCGATTAGATCAACGCGCGGCGCACGTGAACTTTTATGCCTTTCGGTGCGTAGACGTCTACCACCGCTCCTGCCGTACTGTTCGCACGCATCCAGCCGAGGCCCGATACGAACACATCATATTCGCCGCCGCGCGGAATACGGAGCGAATGGCGCGTCCAAGCCGGCAGCTCATCCAGCTCATCGACGGATGGCGGAGACAGCAGCTTGCCTTTGTGGTTGGCATACAGCTCGTCGGCACGCTCAAGCTTCGTCCGGTGCACATCCAATCCGTTCGACAGATACAGCGTAAACGACTGATGATCGCCCGATACAAAATCAAACCGTGCGAGCGCGCCAACGAACATCGATTGGCCTTCATCCAGCTGGTAAACGAGCGGTTTGATCGGCTTGTCCGGCGTAATCGCCTGCAGCACGCTGCGCGGAACAACTTCCGTCATCCGATGGTTATAGACGATGCCCGGCGTATCAATGATCGCTTTGCCGTCATCGAGCGGAATGTGGACGGCATCAAGCGTCGTGCCTGGATAACGGGACGTCGTCAACTCCGCATCCAGATCGCTGTAATCGTGAATAATCCGATTGATCAGCGTTGATTTGCCTACGTTCGTTGCGCCGACAACATAGACGTCGCGGCCACGGCGATAGTATTCGATGGCATCGACGACGCGATCGAAGCCAATGTTGCGTTTCGCACTGCACAGCACAACCTCAACGGTGCGGAGTCCCTGCTCCTTCGCCTGTTGCTGCACCCAATTGCGGAGGCGGTTATGATTGACCGCACGCGGCAGCAGATCGACTTTGTTCACGACGAGCAGCACCGGGTTGTTCCCGACAAAACGCTGCAAGCCCGAAATGACGCTGCCTTCGAAATCGAAAATATCGACGATGTGCACAACCAAGCTGTCCGTGCTGGCGATGCCGCCAAGCAGGCGCAGGAAATCATCTTGATCGATTGCGATCGACGACGCGTCATTATAATTCTTGATGCGGAAACAGCGCTGGCAAATAACTGGCGTCCGCTCCATAGCCGATGCCGGAATATACCCCGCTTTTTCCTTATTTGCCGATTGCAGCTTGACGCCGCAGCCGGCACAACCTGTGTCCTTACCCGGTTGTTCTGTTACTGTCACTTCGCTTCCTCCTCATACCATAGACCCTTTTTGCGCAGGCTTCTCAGCGCGATTCGTTCCATCAGTCGATTGACGCGGGTCATCACGCCTTCATCCTTTGGTGCGATCGGCAGAACGAGAATCGTGTACAGTCCCAATCGGTTGCCGCCGAGTACGTCCGTCATCATCTGGTCGCCAATGACAGCAGTCTGATCTTCTCTCAAGCCGAGAATTTCAAATGCTCTGCGGAACGCTTTATTGCTAGGCTTCCGAGCGAGCGGAACGTATGGAATGCCGAGCGGATCGGCAAAACGCGACACGCGCACATTATTATTATTGGAAACGATGACAATCTTGAAGCCATGCTTGTGCAGCTTGTCCAGCCATTCGATCAATCGTGGCGTGGCATGCGGTTCCTTGGCTCCGACCAGCGTATTGTCAAGATCGGTAATAATGCCTTTGATTCCGCGGCTTGCAAGCGCTTCGATGTCAAGATCGTATACAGAATTAAGGCGTAAATTCGGCAACAGCCGTTCAAACATAGTTTCGACTCCCCTGAAATGACCTGCTTGCTATACAACGAAAACTATACCATAATAGCCGAAAATGTTGCAAAAAAATACCGCACGGCGCCGAAATGGCGCCATGCGGTTCATCATCTTCCGCTACATACGATCCCGAATTGAACGAACGATCGAGAGAAAGCGGTCAACCTCCGCCTGTTCGTAGACGGTTGTGCCGTATTTGGCCCTTTCGAAGCAGTCGGCAACCGTCTTCAGGTCAGAGCGCAAATAGGTTCGTTCCTTCGACCATCTCTCCGATGCTTCTCGCACCGTTTCCCACTCTTCCCTTTGCAAGCCTTTGCGTCTTGCATAACGAACAAGCCGGTTCGTCTCGGCAACGATTCGCTCGTTGCCATTGCTTGCCCGATATCGAATCCGAGCATAGGAATCTGCCAGCTGCTGGCGACGGAACCAAACATAGATCAGTAACGCAGCAAGCAGTAAGACAGCAAACCACATGAAGGTGCGCGGCGAGAAGAACGAGCTGTTCGATTCAACGACCGGCGCATCCGTCATATCCGACATGTCGACCTCCGGAACGGTAACTTCCTGCTCGTCTTCAATCGGATAAGGGAATTGGAAGCCTGGCGTCGGTTCGAATGGAATCCAGCCGAAGCCGTCAAAATAAATTTCTACCCAAGAATGCGCATCGGCGTTGCGAACCGTATAGGTCCCTTCGCCATTCGGATTGCGTGTTGCTTCATCCGGTACAAAACCTTGATTGCGCATCTCGTCCTCATTGTACGGCAGAGTGCCTGGCGCATAGCCTTTGACCCAGCGAACGGGCAGACCCACTGTACGTCCCAATACAGCCATAGCGGTTGAGAAATAATCACAATAGCCTTCTTTTACTTCGAATAAGAAGGAATCAACAAAGTCAGGGCTAGTGCGCAGCGATGTATCCGGCTCGTTCGTGTAAGCGAAGTTATCCTTCAAGTACGTCTGAATACGCAACGCCTTCTCGTAATCATTGGTTGAACCGGCCGTAATCTGCTGCGCCAGCTTTCCGACGCGGCTCGTCACCGTCTTCGGCAAGTCATAATATTGCTGATGCTCCGCCTTTCGAGAATCGGATGTCCCCCAGCCAGCCGCAGTCTGGCTCAACGCCGCGTTATTCAACACTGGAAGCTCGGATACGACGGAATACGTCGTCGGATAAGGGTTTTGGCTGCCGCCATTAAACCAACGAAGCTCCCAACCTTCCGGATTCCAGCTCAGATCGGTCGGAATGCTGCCTGTCTTGTCATCACCAACCCAGCGAAGCTGCTTGGCAGGCGCTGCCGCGAACAATACCGGATACGAATCTTCGCGAAGCATCGTGAACGACTGTGTAATTTCGATCGTCTTCGCCTTGCTGCGATCCTCATTAATCGGCAACTGCTCATTCTGCTTTAATCCCACGATCTGATTGCCGGTATCTTCCGACTCGGCCCAACCGTTGCCTGTATAATCCGATCGAGTTTCCCCGCGCCAATAGCTGCGGTGAGAAGTGCTCACAGACATAACAGGCGAATAATCGAATTTGAATCCGCCGCCAAGCTCAAGATCATTCCGGCTGTAGCCCGAACTTGTATCCCCAGAATTGAAGTCTCCTACGCTTCCGAGCACCGGAAGATTATCCGTATACGAGCCAATGACCTTCTTGCCATGCGACTCCGCCCACATCGTGTAAGGATCCTTCATAATAGGCGCGATGCTTGGCGTAAGAATACCGAGCACCATAATGAAAGCAATAATAAAGACAACCGGAAGAAAGAAGCTGATTGGGTACTCCAGCAGCTCTGACCAACTGCTCGGATGCTCGCGCTGAAACCGATTAAAGTGATCGGCAACGAGCCACGCCAGCGATGCGAATATCGCCCATGCCGTCTCATCCCATAAATAAATCATCGTATAGGAATCGGCGATCATAAGCGAGAGCAGACTTGCAGCAGCGAAGATAATGATCCGTCTTCGCTTGGACGCCCACAGCGAGAAGAATAAGGTCAACCCCCAGGCTAATGCCGCCAGCTGAATAAATGGGCTTAGCTGAGACGCATTATCTGCAATCCATGACCACAAATTCGACAGCGACTTCATGTTCTGAAGCTCAACATAATGAAAGCCGGCCGTACGCCCCGAAGCGATGAGCAAGACGATTGCCTGCAGCATCATTCGGTATGGCAGACGCCATGGAATGATCCATTCCAACGCGACGGTGGATATGAGAACGAATCGTATGCAGCTGAACGTTTCTTCCCACCAATAACCTTCGAATACGTGCGTCAACTGCCAGACGATAATCGCTGTCATAAGCGTTGAGATTCGTCTGTACCAGCTGTCACGCAATCCGGCACCCAGCCGGGCCAATATCGAGGTTGAGCGGCTAGCCGGTCGGACTGGGCCGACTGTTCTTGCCATTGTCATGAAGCGCCGCCCCCTTCCAGCACGGATGGAAGCTCTTGCAGCTGCCTTACGCTGAGCGCAGTCCAGCCTTTGGCACGGAGCGACTGCAGCCAAGCTGTCTTAATCAGTCTGCCGAACCTCGCGTCAGACTCATCGACGCCGATATACGTCAATGATACGCCTTTGCGGGAAAGCCAGCTCATCGTGCGATACATATCCTCATTCGCAGCGCCCGAGATGATTACGACAAGCGTACCAGGCTCCCAGACCGGTTCAAGCTTCTGAATGGAGACAAATAGCGGCTGCGCAGCATCCGGCTCTACGACCGTAAGATGACGAATCATCTGCTCTCGCTGCTCGATGCCTGTCCGCGGAGGGAGTACCGTCGAGCGCTCACCAGGCGAGACGAGCCCCATTGCCGTCTCATGACGCGTGCCTAACTCGATAATCGAAGCTGTTACGGATACGGCAAGCTCGAACCGCTCTTGCTTCACGCCATACGCTTCGGAATGCCGATCAAGAATGACGATCGTTCGCGGCAGCGACTCACGCTCAAACGCTTTCGATTTCCATTCACCGGTCTTAGCGGTCGCATTCCAATGGACACGAGACAATTTATCACCATATAAATACTCCCTGACGCCGTTGATCTGCGTTGTTTCCTTCGCAGCACGCGGAGCGGAGGCGTGTGAATGCGGTCCTCGCATTCCTCGGCGAATACGGTACCAGTTACGCAGCGGCACCGCCTGCGGTACGACGCTGAATGTTCCGTTCGCTTCGAACGAACCGCTGTGCTCGAACAGGCCGAATACGTCACGCGTTGTACATTGGGTCGGAGCGAATTGATAAACGCCTCGTTTGAGAGGGGGCGTCGTATAGCTGACTTCTCCCGTGCGCTTCCAGTTCGGAACGAATGACGTCTCGAATGGAATGGATTGACCATCATGGCGAAGCAGCCTGTCCCGAACAAGAACATATGGCAGCGGATAGAAGCCTGGAACTCGAATCCCGAGCGATACTTCGACGCTCATGCCGCTGTGCATCGTCCCGTCGCCGCTGCTATTGTTCGCAACAACACGCGACCCTTGCACCAGCCGGATGCCCGACCATTGACCCAGAAAAAGATAAATAATAAGTACGTTCAGAATAACGAACAGCATCATCGGCGTTTTGCCGCCCTGGAACATGAAATACATAATATTGAACACATAAATGACCGCGACAAAAGCCCAGCGCCAGCGGTTGGACGAGCGATTGCTCCCGCGCATGATCATCGCTCCATACGGATCGGCACCTTCGTCTGTTGGAGGGCGTCCTGCACAATATCTTCAGACTTCAGGCCATTCATGCGTGCCTCTGCATGCAAAATAATCCGGTGCGGAAGCACGGTTTCCGCCATCCGTTTCACATCATCCGGCGTAACGAAGGTCCGCTCCCGCAGGAAAGCCGAAGCGCGGGATGCGCGCATCAGCGATACGGCTGCCCGCGGGCTCGCTCCGATGAGCGAAGCGCGATGGCTGCGGGTCGCCCGCACAATCGATACCGCGTACTCAGCAACGGCATTGTCCACATGCACTTCCGAAACAAGCTGCTGCAGTCGAACCAAATCTTCTATCTCAGCTACTTGCTCTATCCGATCCGAAGGATGGCTGCTGTCGCTCGCCATAATCATCCGATGCTCATCAGCAGCAGACGGATAGCCAAGTGACAGCTTCATCATGAAGCGATCCAGCTGAGCTTCCGGCAGCACGTAAGTGCCTTCGAACTCAATCGGGTTCTGCGTCGCGATCAGCAGGAATGGACGCGGCAGCTCATAGGTCTCGCCATCTACGGTTACATGGCCTTCCTCCATTGCCTCCAGCAGTGCAGACTGCGTCTTCGTTGTCGCACGGTTAATCTCGTCGGCAAGCAGCAGATGGCACATGATCGGACCTGCCCGGAACAAGAATGTTTCCTGTTTCGGATGATAAATCGATACGCCTGTAATATCAGTAGGAAGTAAGTCCGGATTACATTGAATACGTCGGAATTGACCGCCGATTGACTTCGCAAGCGCTTTCACAAGCTGCGTTTTGCCAGTTCCCGGCACGTCCTCCAACAGAATATGACCACCTGAAAGCACAGCTGTCAGCATGCGCTCAATTTCGTCTTGCTTTCCCAGGATACAGCTCTCTAAATTAGCACGAATCGCAGAGCACAATTGCAGATCTGACTGGCGCAGTTCCATCGTAACGTTCCTCCCGGTTTACAAGTTTGAGGTTGTTAGGCATAGGTAAAAATACATACAATCTTATCCTATTTTACTAGAAATATCGTGAAGCGTACATCTGTGAACACGCCAAAAAAAATTGGAGGATTCCACAGCGGAACCCTCCAAAATGTTTCGTATATCCCATCCATACCGTCGTGATGTTGTGCTCAGCCTTTCGGCCGAATAACAACGGACGCAAGGAAGGAGAAAATGATCGCAGCGGATATGCCGGCGCTCGTCAGCTTGAAAATGCCTGTAATGACACCAATCCAGCCATCTTCTCGAAGCGAGGTCAACGCGCCGTGCACGAGCGCATTGCCGAAGCTCGTAATCGGCACCGTTGCCCCCGCCCCGGCAAAGTCGACCAGCGGATCATACAACCCTATGCCGTCCAGCAACGCACCGGCGACGACCAATGTCGCCATCGTATGCGCTGGCGTTAATTTGAACACATCGAACATCAGCTGTCCAATGACACAGATTGCTCCGCCTACGAGAAATGCCCATAGAAATACCATGATCACACCCCCTTGGCGCTAATGGAAACCGCATGCGCAATGCAAGGGATCGATTCCCCTTGCTGGAAGGACAGCGGCGATAACAGTGCGCCTGTTGCTGCGACAAGAATACGTTTGATCTCGCCGCGATCAATTCTTTTGAGCAGATGACCGTAGGTAACGACGGCCGAACAACCGCAGCCGCTCCCCCCTGCTTGTACCTTCTGCTTGCTTATGTCAAAAACCATTAAGCCGCAGTCATTGAATACCGTATCGTTCATCGGCACACCGTCACGGAGCAGCAGCTCCTTCGCAATGGGGTGGCCGACCGAAGCAAGGTCGCCGGTCACGATAATATCGTAATCGGAAGGCGACCGGCCGGTATCGTTAAAATGTGCCGTAAGCGTATCAACAGCCGCCGGAGCCATGGCCGCCCCCATGTTGAAGGGATCGGTAATGCCAAGATCCATCACTTTGCCAATAGTAGCACACTCCACTATGGGTCCATTGCCAGTTGCAGCTAAGACGGCAGCCCCCGCACCGGTAACGGTATACTGCGCAGTCGGAGGCTTCTGCGAGCCATATTCGGTCGGATAGCGGAACTGCTTCTCCGCCGTGCAGTTATGGCTGACCGTACCTGCCATCGCATGTTGTGCATTGCCTGAATCGATTAGCTGCGCGGCGAGTGCCAGCGTCTCCATCGAAGTGGAGCAGGCGCCGAACATGCCGATATATGGCGCACCAAGCGAACGGGCAGCGAAGCTGTTGCTGATGATTTGGTTAAGCAAATCGCCGCCAATATAAAACTGGATATCGTCTTTTTTCAAGCCTGCGTGCTGTACAGCGAAGTCGGTTGCCTGCTCCAGCAGCAGCCGTTCGGCTTTCTCCCAGCTCTTCTGCTGCATGTCCAGTTCAGGGTGAATAAGATCGAAATCGGATGCAAGAGGTCCTTCGCCTTCGTCCGGTCCCACAACGGTCGCAGCCCCGATAATGACAGGCTTGTTCTCAAACCACCAGGTCTGCTTGCCCTTCAGCATATTAGTGATTCCCTCCTGTCCCGAAGATCAAGTGCCCGATCCCGACGAAAAAGGCTGCGACCGTTCCATAGACGATAACGGAGCCAGCCAGCTTGAACATGTTAGCGCCAACGCCAAGCACAAGCCCTTCGGAGCGGTGCTCAAGCGCCGCGGAGCACATCGAGTTCGCGAACCCGGTTACGGGCACTGCCGTACCGGCGCCCGCCCATTGCCCGATTTTGTCATAAATGCCTAGGGATGTGAGCACGACCGAAATGAAGATCAACGTGGCGACTGTTGGATTGCTCGCCGCTTTCTTATCCATCCCCGCCAAGTTAATGTAAAGCTCCTGAATAAACTGACCTAACACACAAATCAGGCCGCCAATAACGAATGCTTTGATGCAGTTAGTCAAAACGGAACGCGACGGCTCCCGCATTTTAGCGAAATCCTGATACTCCTTCGGGGACATGCTCATTTTCTTATAAGGGCGTCCGCCCGCGCTGCTCGTGGACAACTTGGTCATCTCCCTTGCGCCATAGTTGGTTTCATTATTTGTTAAAGCTCCCTCACTTATGCTCCGCGAGTGAATGTGACGAGTGGGGCATAAGTGAGGACAGGTAAATACTCTTTCATTCGCTTGGTGCTCCGACTCCGCAGGTGAATGTTCTTACGATCGCTGCAGCATGAACCGCTTCGCAGACAAATGTTCTTTCGAAAAGTAGTTGGTGTGAGCACACTCCGCCTCCGCAGGTGAATGTTCTTCCGATCGCTGATATGAACGAAACTTGTCAACCCTACGCTATAACTGGTGTTTCAGAATACAAAA
>NZ_BTCK01000036.1:0-65048 GCF_033239625.1 Paenibacillus sp. CCS19 | reverse complement strand
CCTAGAATTTCATCGGATAAACCAGGGGTTTTATCCAATGTCCATTCTAAGGGGTGCACTCCAGGGTATAGTTCTGTCTTCTTATTTCTATCGGCTTGTAATTGGTTATTGTTCGTCTATTTAACTAAATTGCCTCTTGTTCATTGAACTGACTATTATGCAAATCCGCATAGAACCCTTGTCGTTCCAGCAGCGACTCGTGAGTACCCTGCTCTACAATTTCCCCATTGCTCATCACAAGGATTAGATCGGCATCGCGAATTGTTGAAAGCCTGTGTGCGATGACGAAGCTTGTTCTCCCCGCCATCATTTCCTTCATCGCTCTCTGGATATTCATTTCGGTACGCGTATCGACGCTGCTTGTCGCCTCGTCCAGAATGAGGATGGCCGGATCAGCAAGTATCGCTCGAGCTATCGTCAGCAGCTGTTTCTGCCCTTGCGAGAGATTAGAAGCCCCTATACCCAACATCGTATCGTAGCCGTTCGGCAGCTTTCGGATGAAATCGTCAGCATAAGCGCTTCGAGCAGCTCGGATGATATCCTCTTCCGATGCATGCTCACGTCCGTACGCAATATTGTCCCGAATCGTGCCGTTAAATAACCAAGTATCTTGGATCACCATTGCGTATTGTCTTCGGACTTGATCTCGGCTCAGATTCTTGTATTCATTCTCGCCGAGAAGAATGCTTCCCTCATCCGCCTCATAAAACCGCATTAACAGATTAATCAACGTGCTCTTGCCGGCTCCCGTCGGACCTACAATGGCAACGGTTTGTCCTTCCTTAACATGCAGATTAAATCCGCGAATGACAGGCTTCTCGGTCTCGTAGCCGAAGCTGACACTACAGAAGGTTACGCTCCCGTCCAACTTGCGAATTTGCGCGGTCGATGTTGAGAGTTGATCTTCTATTTTTTCATCTAGGATGCTGAATACCCTCTCTGCCGAAGCGAGCGCGGTCTGGACCAAATTCATCATGCCAGCCGCTTGCATCAATGGATAATTGATTTGCTGCATATATTGAATGAAGGCCTGCACGTAACCGATTTGGAAATTGCCGTTCAGCACCAGAACTCCTCCGACAATTGCTACACACACAT
The DNA here is from genome assembly GCF_033239625.1 of Paenibacillus sp. CCS19. Lineage (NCBI taxonomy): Bacteria > Bacillati > Bacillota > Bacilli > Caryophanales > Paenibacillaceae > Paenibacillus > Paenibacillus sp. CCS19. The sequence continues at coordinate 63,950 of NZ_BTCK01000036.1, read as the reverse complement.
AGCCGATATTGCCGACAAACATCATCAAGGGCATCATAATGCCGGATATAAACTGCGCCATCCTTCCCGCTTCGTAAAGTTTCTGGTTCTTTCGTTCAAAGACTTGTATCGCATGCTCTTCATACCCATAGGTTTTGACAACCTCGAAACCACCGAACATCTCATTGACATGACCATTCACTTGTCCTAATTCAGCCTGTTGACAAGCAAAATAGGTCTTGGATCTGCCCGCCATCCATCTCACCATAAACGCGCTTAGAGGCCATGTTATTCCGACGATAATCGTAAGCATTGGACTGATATACAGCATCATGGCAATAATCCCAACGACGGTTAAAATCGAGTTCATCATTTGCGAAATTACTTGCTGCAATGAGGTGTTGATGCTGTCGATATCGTTTATTGTCCTGCTCAATAGAACGCCTTGCGAATTTCGATCGAAATAACGAAGCGGCAAACGGGAGAACTTATCCGTCACCTGCTCGCGCATGGAAGCGGTTATTCGTTGAGAGATGCCTGCTAACACATATTGCTGTAGAAAAGAGAATAGAGAAGATGCCATATAAAGCGCTGCCATTCCGACCAGCCAGGCTCCCAGCCTCCTGAAGTCGACCTCTGTGCCATTCCGATAGCTATCGAACAACATATTCGTCGCATCCCCAAGCAGCTTAGGACTAATGATGCTGAACAATGTGCTGATAAGTGCTGCGAATCCGATTAACAGCAATTTGCCGCGATAGGGTTTCAGATAGCCGGCTAGCCGCCGCAAGGCAGCCCCATTCGTCTTACTCATGCACCAACCTCCTCCTTCGCGAGCTGGGAAGCGACGATTTCCTGATAAATGCCGTTAGAGACGAGCAGTTCGCTATGCGTCCCGATTCCAACGATCTCCCCTTCATGCAATACGATGATCTGATCGGCGTCTTGCACCGTACTTATCCGCTGCGCGACAATCAAGATAGTCGCGTTCCGAGTCATCTGCTTCAATCTTGCTCTCAGCTGGGCGTCCGTCTTATAATCCAATGCCGAGAAGCTATCGTCGAACAAAAATATAGACGGCTTTCTGGCTAAGGCTCTAGCAATTGAAAGCCGCTGCTTCTGTCCGCCCGAGAAATTCGAGCCGCCCTGTGCAACTTCAGCTTCCATTGCTCCGTCTTTCGATTGAACAAAATCAAGAGCCATTGCAGTCTGCAGCACTTCTTCCATCTGCACCGGTTCCAGCATTGGCTGACCGAACGTAACGTTATCAGCGATCGTTCCTCGGAATAGATGGGCTTGCTGAGTGACGTATCCGATGCAGGATCTGAGCGAGCGTTGAGAGAACTCACGAATGTCCGTGCCATCGATTAGGATCGATCCCTCGTCAACTTCATACAGACGTGCAATTAATTGAAGCAGCGTCGTCTTACCCGAGCCTGTGCTGCCAATAATGGCCGTCGTTTCTCCAGGTTTCGCTTCAAAGGAGATCGAGCGAAGAGCAGGATTCGCGGCATCCGTATAGCGAAAAGAAACTTCTTTGAATTCAATATGTCCTTTTCTATCCGCTCCAAGCTGCTCGTTCCCTGCATCAATGATTGCAGGCTCAAGTCTCAGCACTTCGGCAATCCTCCTTGCGGAGGCTTGTGCTCTAGGAATCATCACGAATGTCAAGGACATCATGATTAACGATACCAATATCATCATTGCATATTGCAAGAAAGCCATTAGATTGCCGACTTGCATTTGTCCTGCATTGATTCGGATACCGGCAAACCAAATGATCGTGATGTTCGTCATGCTCATGACGATATTGATGGTCGGAAACAGAAAAGCAGTAATTTTGTTAACTCTAATGCCTAAATCGCGGTAATCCTGATTCGCCTCAAGAAAACGCTGTTTGTCATGAGCCTCTCGACCAAAAGCTCGGATGACGCGTATACCGCTTAAAGATTCACGAACGATAAGATTTAATCGATCGGTTTGCTTCTGAATTAATCCGTATAGAGGCACAGCTCTCCGCATGATCAAGAAGATTGTACCCGCTAGAATCGGGATAACAGCCAGAAAAATGATTGAAAGCGCCGAATCCCGATAGACAGCTAATAGGATACCGCCTAACAGCATGATCGGTGCACGGGTCATGATTCCGAAGAGCGCATTGATAAAGTCTTGAACCTGCCGGATATCATTCGTCGTTCGAGTCATGAGGGAGTCCGTTCCGAATCGTTCGAACTGTTCTAACGAGAACTTCTGAACATGGACGAACAAGCTGTACCTCAAATCTTTGCCGAAGCCATGCGCAACGCTGGAGGAGAGGAAGTTTACACCCACTGACAGCCCAACTGCGAAGACAGAACATACCAACATCCAGCCGCCGATACGCAGGACATCATCCAAATCTTCATTCACAATGCCGATATCGACCATATTAGCCATTAATGTAGGCAGATATAATTCGAGCATGATGCCTGAGAGCATAAGCAGCAGAAACAGACCAATCGATAATCGATAGGGCTTCAAATAGTAAAAAAGAGAGCTCATGAACGTTCACTCCTCTTAACGAAAATGCGATCAACCATATACTCGCTTCATTATTCATTTCTCCTATTGTAGATCTGCTCGCAGAGGACCACTAACACTTTCACGACTGAATGGATGCCGCAATCCCGACTTCTTTGCACGCAAAAAGGGTTAACCTGCTGTCCGGTTAACCCTTACTGTTAAGCTGTAGCTTTCTTGTTCAAAGACAGGCAGCAATTTCGCTTAAGTGGTAATATTATCCCTATTTCTCGAGACAATATGAAGCGCCGTGTTCATGCCAGCGTCGGCGCCAGTCCTATTATAGCCTGCTTGCGTATAATGGAACGGATCCTTCATTAACCCCGCTGCTGCCATTTCTGCAAATTTACTCGAGACAAGAATCGCCGTCTCGTATGTATCGCATAGCTCGGTTTGCGCTTGCATGATCGGCTGATAAAGTCGCGCATCGTCTCGATGGTTCCCGATTCGAACGACGTAGCAGCGTTCGATGCCCGCTTCTGCCATGCCATTAATCATCGCCTTCAGACGGGCCGTATAATCTGCCCTCGTCATCCCATTATCGCCGTCCGTCTCGCCTTGACACCAAACCATGAATTTATTCTTAATCGTATATCCGTTTGCTGTGAGCCAAGACATGGCCTCTTGAAACCGAGCAATTGCATCGTTCAGAAACGCCACTCCGGGCTGCCATAAGTTGATCGACGTTCCGCCTTTGGAACAGGATACCCCAACGATCGGGCGGCCCGCGATGGAGTAATACGCTATGGCGAAGGAAGAGATCATCGATCCCGTCTTTGTAGATTCGAAGACTCCGCTTATCTCATTGTTCTCGTTCACTCCGAATGGTTCTGTAATAGGGTAAAGCCTAGTCGGGTCAGAAATCGCCCTGAACTCGAAACCATAGCCGCTTGGTACACTCGGAGCATCCGCAGCAGTCCCCCTGCCAGCCATATTGGATTGCCCCATGAACATGACTAGATCAACGTCTTTAGACTCGCTCTTTCCTGCTATCATCGATCGTTCCATTTTGTATAATCGCCTCTCTTCTCCAGGAGAACATCTATGAAATTACATCAGTTTCGCAGTCTCGTCAACGAAACCGTTCATTTAATTCTACCAAGTTTTCGTTGTTATCAAAGAAAAAAGATACAGCCTCCTCAACTGTCTTGAGTGGCTGTACCTCGTGAACTATTCAGTCGTCCCCGTTTAAAAAATATGAACGAGCCGTAATCATGCGCCATACCATCTGTAGCCCGAAACTAATTCGCGTTCAATGCTCGTCGGGTAATACCAGAAGCTATCTCCGACCGAGAGCCTAACGAATGATATTTGAAATAAGCAAGGTTCTGGTTGTACGAATGCAGGTGGACGAGGTGGCGGAGGAGGTATCAACAATGACATATGCTTTCACTCCTTCCATTAGGCTTCAACCAATAGATTTGAGCTGCGACTACCTCTAATTCGTATCTTTCCCGTCATTCGGCTTCATACTGTCCGGCAAGGGCAGAAGATCGAGCGTCCGATCGACGTGCGGTTTGAAATCCTTCGTTCGAATAATGACGGCTCCTTTGGAGGCGAGCAGCCGCCGATCGGAAACTTTCCAAGTATGCGATTTTCGATTCGAGCGGCGATTCTGGGCGAAGTTATAGGAGGAAGCCGTGTATACTTTAAGGCCTCGTAGCAGGCATGCTCGCACGAATCGCGCATCGGATCCCGCAACCACCTTGGTCGAGAAGGCAACTTTCTTGAACACCCTCTTGCGAAACATGATGGTAGGGCCCGCAATTCTCCTGCTCCGACCGTAAGGCTGGGCGGTCCGTCTGCGAAGCAGCAGTAAGGAACGATGCGGGAAAAAGAAATAAGTCGTATTTTTGCCGACGACATCAGCTTTCTTCTTGGCAAACACAAGCATGGATTCATCTAGATATTGGGGCGAATAGTAGTCGTCGTCATCGAATTTGGCAATATAGCCATATCGGGCTCGGGCAACTGCATAATTCAGGCATGCGCCAAGATTTTTACGCCCATTCACGCGAAAGACACGGACGTTGTCATGTTGCCGTGCAAGCTCCTTATATGGACGCATAGCGATGCCGTTATTATTAATGATGATGATGAGCTCTTTGACTGGCCATTCCTGGCGACTGTAATTGTCGAACACATTGTTCATTAGCCCTTTTCGAATCGTCGAGGTAATGATCGTTACGCCTGCTTGAGTATTCGCAGACATCCTGCATGCCCCCTAGAGAAAGGTTAGAACTAGTTTACATAACGGCTGAAATTTTTCGTTTTGCGAACGAGCTTGCATTGCGACATGTAGAGGCGCGTCGATTTCTTCTGTGTATGGCTTTTGTTGTTGGCTCGTCGGATGCAGACATAATGCCGCTTGGACATGGAATAGATGCGAATGTTTCTGCGGAAACAGCGCCCTAACCAGCCTGAATCGGTGCCAGACTTTTTGAACTCGGGGAAAGGGACACGATTCCAGACCGATTTGCGGAATACGAGCGTGCCTCCCTTGATGCTGCGCGTGTATTTGCGTTCGCCGCCGCGGCGGAACACCATCAGCGCCCGCTTCGCTTCGAAGTAGAGGAAGGCGGTACGTTTGCCGACGATAGGCGCTTTGCCGTTCTTGATTGCGCGAGCGGCTTCCCTCAGATACTTAGGGCCGTAATAATCGTCGTCGTCAAATTTAGCGATAAGGCCGTCATCTGCTAAGTTGATCGCGTAATTCAGACATTTGCCGAGTTTGTATTTCTGAGGAAGCTGGAATACGCGGACTTCCCCCTCCGGGTATTGACTTGCCCGCTGTTGATAAGCCTCGATGTCCATTTTGTCGTTGTTCAGGACGATGATCATTCGTTTATCCTTCCAGAGCTGCCGGTCGTAATTATTGAAGAGGTTATCCATGTACTTGGTTCTCATCGTACAGGCGATCACGGTGATCATCTTAGCCTTCATCTCCATCTGGCGTAGGTTGAAGCTTGGCTTTGCGCCTGTTCCATAATGTATTTTTCCTGATTTTGTACAAGTTGTTGTCGAGAACCTTCCGGTACAGCTTCAAGAAGGAGTCCGTCATGATGATATCGGAATAGCGGGTTCTGGCATAACGCCGCAGCCTTCTCGCTGCGGGCAGTCGCTTGCGGTTCTTGACCTTCGCCGCCATGCCGGAGGTCGTTCGGCATAACAGCTGCGGCATCCCCCGAAGCACCTCGGCGACGCCGCCTTTCCGAAAGCCGAGCACGGGCGTGCCGCTTGCCATCGCTTCGACGAGGACAAGACCGAAAGGTTCATCCCAAGTGGAAGTGAACAGGACGCAGCTCGCATTAGCGAGCAATTCGCGTTTACGATCGCCGCCGACAGTGCCGACATAGCGGATTTTTTTGCCTAGATGCGGCTTGATTTTTGCGTTGTAATAGTTCTTGTCGTTCAACGTCCCTGCGATGATGAGCCGCTTGCCCGTTTTCTTGGCGACCTTGATAGCCAGGTGAACCCCCTTCTCCTTGATCAATCTCCCCAAGAAGAGCATGTAATCCTGTTTGTTAGTCCTGAACGTGTAATCGTCCATACGTATACCGTTATATACCGCGTAACCTCTTCGTTTGCCGTATTTGCGCAGGATGAATTTGCTGACGTAAACCGGAATCTGAACTCGGCTCTTAATCCCTTTGGAATGGGATTGACAGATCGTCGGAATCGGCGGATTCGCTTTCGCGACGATACCATAGTGATCATGAATAATATCTACATCCGGCGGAAGGTTTTTAATAATGAAATCAAGCTGTTCCTTCGGATCATTGGATTCGTATTCAAACGTACGGGTCGCGTTCGAGGTCGAACCCTTCTTAGCGAACAGAAATACTTCATGCCCCCGTTTGACCAACTCTTCTGTCAGATAGTGAACGTCGCGCTGCGTGCCCCCGTAATCCTTAGGCGGGACAGGAATCGTATTCGTCGAAATTTGAGCAATTCTCAACTTTCCTTCAGCTCCTTAAGTCCTTAACGTCCATAGGCATTCTGTGTAGGATATGAGCGGACTTCCGTGCAGGTCACGGCGCATTCATCTAATTCAGAGGAATTAATGGCGGTTTTATTGACTTCGCTTAGCATAAGGCCTATACCAAGCGATTGCCGTTTTCATAGGATACAAGCAGTAGATTAAGAGGGGAGTGAGGCTATTGAAAGGATTGATACTCTGTGCGGGCAAAGGAAGTCGTTTATACCCGTTCACCTACAATCGGCCGAAAACACTCATACCTGTCGCGAATACGCCCCTGCTGCAATTAGCGATAGTGAAATTAATGGAGCTCGACATAGAGGAGATTGGCATTGTCATTCATCCCTCCCAAGAAATCAGCATCCGCGAGCAATTCGGAGAGGGAGAAGCGCTGGGCATATCGATCTCATACATCTATCAGCGCGAGGCGCTAGGAATTGCGCACGCGGTCAAGCAAGCGCAAGATTTCATTTCTGACGAGCCGTTTCTGCTGCTTCTAGGAGATAACTTGATTTCCGCCTCGTTATCCGCGTTGAAGAATGACATCGAGCTTGGCGTTGTACAAGCATCCCTGTTGCTTGCCGAAGTAGAGGTTGCGCAAGATTACGGCATCGCGGAGATTCAAGACGAGCGAATCGTCGGCATCGAAGAGAAGCCGGTCTATCCCAAGTCTAATATGGCGGTGCTAGGCGCATATGCGTTCACGAAGGACATTTTTGTCGCGATTGACGAGATTCTACCTTCCAAGCGGGGGGAATATGAAATCACGGATGCGATACAACGGTTGACCGATCAACAGAAAGTCGTCTCGTATCATATTACGGATCAGTTGAATATTGACGTAGGCACGATGGACAGGTGGCTGAAAGCCAATCAACAATTACTCAGCGCGGACGTATCCAAAAAACGGATTCATGATTCCGTCAGAATGGAGAACTGCACGATCGTGGAGCCGGTGTCGATCGAGAAGGATTGCGTGCTGAAGGATTGCCGTATCGGCCCTTACGTTTCGATAGGCGAAGGTTCTAATTTGGAAAATTGCCATATCGAGAACAGCATCATTTTAAACGGAGTCCATTCCAAAGACCTTCCCTTCCTGTTGAAAAATGTCATCATCGGCGAGCATTCTGTTATCACCGGCGTACAGACCGACGAAGGAGCGGACATGCCTTGAACATCTTAATTATTGGTACGGGCTACGTAGGTGCCACGACCGCCATGGTTTTCGCAGAATCGGGCTGGCAAGTCACTGGCCTCGATGTCGATGCACGTAAAATCGAGCAACTGAAGCAGGGACGACTGCACTTCCACGAGCCCGGACTCGAAGCGTTGATAGACAAGCATGTGCGAAGCGGCCGTTTGCTCTTTACGACAGATAAAGAGTCAGCAATCGCGGGGCATGACGTCATTTTTATTTGCGTTGGAACGCCTTCGCGCCCGGACGGGAGCGCTGACCTGCGCTATATTCAACAAGTGGCTGAGGATATCGGCTGCTCGATGAACGGCTATAAGCTCGTCGTCACCAAAAGCACCGTCCCCGTGGGCACGCAAGAGCAGGTCACGACATGGATCAGAGCCGCTCAGCGGCAGCCCCATCCTTTCGATGTGGCTTCGAATCCTGAATTTCTTCGAGAAGGCAAGGCTGTGGAAGACGCTTTGCACCCGGATCGTATCGTCATCGGCACCGATAGCGCAAAGGCAAAGGAGCAGCTGCTAACGCTCTACCAGTCGTTTCAATGCCCTAGGATCGTCACCACCTCTAGAACCGCGGAGTTAATCAAGTACGCGTCCAATGCCTTTCTCGCCACGAAAATCTCGTATATGAACGAGCTTGCCAAACTGTGCGATGTCGTAAATGTCAACGTCAATGAGGTGGCCCAAGGAATGGGACTTGATCCGCGAATCGGTCCAAGCTTCCTTCAAGCCGGACTGGGATACGGAGGCTCCTGTTTCCCCAAAGATGTTTCAGAGCTAGTTATGACCGCAAAGGAACAAGAAGTGCATCTTCGTATTTTGGAACAAGTCATGGAAGTCAATGCCACGCAATATGCTTATTTGCTCGACAAGGCCAGGACGCGCTTGGGCGACTTTGCGAATAAGAACATCGCGATTCTGGGGCTTGCGTTCAAGCCGGATACGGACGACATTCGAGAAGCGCCAGCTCTACGAATGATCCATGATCTGCTGCTCGAACAGGCCAACGTAAAGTTGTTTGATCCCGTTGCAACATTGCCGGCTCAACCTTCTTATGAAGCAGTGACGGTTTGTTCCTTGGCGGAAGAAGCATTGCACGACGCGGATGCCGTCATCTTGTGTACGGAATGGACAGCGTTTGGACAGCTGGATTGGACGAACCTGAAGAGTCTGCTCAGGCAGCTTAATTTCTTTGATGGGCGCAATATGATGGATGCTCAGGTGATGCGGGGACTCGGTTTTTATTACCGAGGCATTGGCAATGAGCATTAAGAATTTCTAGCTCGACAGACAGAACTTTATTTTTCCTCAGGCTTCTCTGCGGGGAAAAGTAAAGTTCTTTGTCATGCATGCTGGGCCCCACAGCAATAGAATAGGTTGCCTAACAATCAACCGCCTTGGGTCATGCTGCAAATTTAAATAAATGCGCCGTGCCCTGTACAGCAGTCTATTCATATCCTACATACAAGTTCGGTATGGAGATGAGACTAAGATGATCACCGTGATCGCCTGTACGATGAGACCCTCGTGCATGGATAACCTATTCGACAATTACGATCGACAGCTCTGGAAGGATAAACGAATGATCATCGTCTTGAACAATGACAAAATGGACATCAACGCCTATCAAGAGCGCGCAAATCAATATCCGGAAAACGAAGTCCGCGTATTTCAGCTTCCCCAGAAATATAAACTCGGTAGTTGTCTGAACTACGCCATAAAGTTAGCAGAAGACGGCCTCATCGCCAAGTTTGACGACGACGATTACTACGGACCTAAGTTTCTAAGGGAAGCCGCCCGCGCAATCAAAAGAGGCAAAGCGCATATCGTCGGCAAACATACCGCCTTTCTTTATTTCGAGGAAAAGCAGGCGCTGATGGTGTTCCGCCGCGGAGGCGAACGCAAATACAAGCGCAACGTCAAAGGCGGTACGCTTGTATTTCGCAAATCGGTATGGCGCCGGGTCAGATTTGCGACTAATCGGAAGGCCGGCTCGGATGCCCGCTGGCTATCGAATTGCATTCGACGAGGCTTTCGCATCTATTCCGTCTCCAAACGGCATTATGTCTGCATCCGCAGCAAAGACTGGAACCGCCACACGCAGAAAAAAAGCACGCGTCGTTATATGCGGCATTGCAAGCTTGTACGCCGGACGAAGGATTTCACCCGCTACGTCAATTAATATCGACCGGCTCTTACAAGCGGATCAACCCAGTACCGATCCGGTACTGGGTTGATTTTTTCAACAAAACAGTTTTTAAGATTTCAATTGGAACTGATAGGTTCAGGCTTCCGACTTCGGATACAAATCGGCATATCGCATGATTTTTTTGAATACGGACTTATTGGGATGCTTGCGGAAGATATACGGATCCGGACTTGTATTCACTTCTAATATCCATGGCCGGAGCGACTGATCAAGCGCGACATCGATTCCTATCACATAGACGCCTGGGAATGCTTTCTGCATGGCTTTGCCAGCCTTCTCTCCCAGTTTCGAAAGGGATTTCAATTGACTTTCAACATCGCCTGTGTGACGAGCCAACAACCGATTTGCAGTGAGAATTTTACCGCCGCTGTGATAGTTCGTCACGATTTTATTCTTAGCGGCCACCCTTCCGATGATGCCTGTCGTCTCCCATCGACGATTAGGCGCATATTGTGTCATCACTCGAAGATCGAACCTTTTTCCTTTATGCTTAAGCAAATGAATGCCTTCCTGAACGAGATATTTTTTCTTGTTGGTGTTCTTTAGAATGGAAGCGTACATGTCTCCGAAATTCTTAAAGGTACGGACTTGTTCTTCGACTTGGAACTGATACCCCGATTCTGTGCGTTCGACACGCATAACGCCGATTCCGTACGTCCCAACGACAGGCTTGATATACACCATACCGTATTTTTTTAATAAGGTTCTAAGCGATATTTTGCTCATTGCAACCGTCTCAGGTACAAAATCCGATAAAAAATGATCCTTTAAGAGCGCAGCGGTTTTCTTCCATTTGCTGCTGACATGACGAGGCAAGCTCATCTTCCCTCCTTATTTTTCATGCTATACATCTTTATCAGTTTCTTCGCCGTTAGCGACCAAGCGAACCGCTGCTTTGCATCATTCCTTGCTTGAACGGCTAACTGCTTGTGCAAACCGTCGTCTTGTGCCATTTTTATCAAATACTCAGCGAACCGGCTTGGCTTATGGTACTCTCCCACCAAGTATCCATTTCGTCCATGCTCAACAATTTCGGGAATACCGCCAATATCCGAAGCAATGACCGGCAATCCGCACGCCATCGCTTCAACGTTGACAAGCCCGAACGCTTCATGCTGCTGAGAAGGACAGACAAAACAATCGCCTGAGCGATAAAACGCCGGCATTTGCGAGCGAGACAAGTTCCCTTTGAACTGTACCGGAACATGGAGTTCGCGAGCGATTCGTCGCAGATGCACACCGTATGCGGGTTTTTGTGATCCGCCAGCGATGGACAGCCGCAGTCCAGGCACCTCTTTTCTTGCTATTCTGAAAGCCTTGAGCAGAACGGGTATTCCTTTCCTCGGGATAAGCCTGCCTGCGAATAGAATATGAAACGGTCCCTCTTTTCTTCTGCTATTCGGATGAAATTTAGAAATGTCCACTCCCAGGTGTACATACTTCATTTTGTGGCGATGGGCAGGAAATCGTGTCGCTAACGTTTCTTCGAGTGAACGGCTATTGCCGACGATTAAATCCGCGTAACGGAATGCCGAGTTAGCAGCGCGCCAAGTTGTCATTGGAGAAGAGACGAATGTCATAGAGTGCATGAAGACGGAGATCGGAATTCCAGGAAAGGCGCGGCGAACCGAACGAGCGAAGTTTGGACGATTATCAATTTGGATAAAATCATAACTTCCTGCAAGTTTCGCTCTCCTAATTGCATGACTAAGGTAAGCTTGTTTCGTACTGCCAGTCACTCGTAGAATGGTTATATTGCCCGTTTCCATCTTCCGAGGAAGCCCTTTTCTCCATTTGCTGATAATTGTGACTCGATGCGAGTCAGGCATATGTTTAGCAATCTGGTAGATGCAGTTCTCCACCGACCCTCCCCTCTTCGGGGGGACAGGGATCTGTTCCGGGGCAAAAATTAACAGTCTCATTGGAGGCTCCCTTCTTGCCCGTTTTAGTTATTACAGTATTCGCTTCTAGTCAGCGCGTTGTTAGGCATCTATAGCTGGGATCAACAATTAGGGCATGCAGGGACAGTGTGGAGGGATTAAACTCAAAAACCTCTGACCATGATGGTCAGAGGTTTTTGAGTTTAATTCGGTTTATGGCTTATGGCTTATGGCCTATGTTTTATGGCGTCGCGCCCCAGACGACCGTGCCGCTTTGGAGAATCGTAACTTTGCTCCAGTCGGCGAATGCCGTCTTCGTTCCGTCGAACGAGTAGTCGTTCGATTCATTGAAGTTCGACCAATCAGACTTCGCGACGCGGATCTGAATATCGCCCGTCTGTCCGCCAGCCGCGATCGAACCGGCATTGGCGCCGAACGAAATTTCCAGATACGTATCAGCGTTCGTGCCCGTCGCGCTAGCGAATGCGCCGCTCACATTGGAAGTGCCGATCTGAGCGTAATCGGCGTAGAAATTGAGCGAGGCGCTGCTATCCTTTGTAAAATAGTACCGCAGCTTCAAGCCGCTCAAGCTGACAGCGCTCGTGCCCGTATTCTTAATGTTGAACGTAGCGTAGATTTGGTTGTCCGTCGCGTTGCTGTTATTCACTTTGTACTGAGCAACGAGCGTTCCGGTCGTGCCTGTTCCGCCGCCCGTGCTGCCAGACGCAGGCGTCGCGCTTACCTGTGCCGAGTTGGCGCTCGTGCCTGCGCTATTCGCAGCGCTGACGACGTAATAGTATGTCGTGCCGTTCGTCAAGCCCGTGTTCGTGTAGCTCGTCGTAGTGACATTCGTCGCTACGTTCGTATACGTACCGCCGCTCGTTGTTGCCCGTTTGACCGTATAGCTCGTCGCGCCGCTCGAAGCGGCCCAGCTGAGCGATACTTGCGCGTTGCCAGCCGTTGCCGTCAAGCCCGCAGGCGCTGCCGGAGCCGTTGGCGTCGTCGTGCTGCCGCTCAGGTATTGCTTCAGCCACGTCAGAGCTGGACGTTCCGTGCCGTCGGAGTGAACCAGATACGAATCCGACGTCCAAGTTTGGCCTTCCGTGTATCCCCAGAGCGTTATCCCTTTAATGTTCGGATTTTCCCATAGAACAGGGAATTTCTCTTTATAACGCGCCAGCTGCGTTGCGTCGTCTCCGGTAAGGTCCAGTTCGGAAATGTAGATCGGCAGACCCGTCGCGGTCAGCGTGCTCAGCACGCTGTTCATCGTGCTGACCGACACATCGTTCAAGTTGAAATAATGGCCTTGAAGACCGATTCCGTCGACCAACCCGCGGGATTTGAGCAAATTGATAATGGTGACATAATTGGCGGCCTGAGTCGGATCGTTAAGGATGCCGTATTCGTTGATCAATAACTTCGAATTCGGAAATGCTGTACGCGCTTGCTCGAAAGACCAAATGACCCAGTCCCAGCCCGTCGTTCCGTCGCCGCCGATTGCGTTACGGAAGCTAGGCTTCGCATGAAGCGGTTCGTTCACGACGTCAACGAATTCCGCACCGCTGTAATGCGTTCCTGCCGCTTTGATCCACTCCGTCACTTCCGCTTTCTGATCGGCAGCCGACAAGCTTGAGATCCAACTCGGCTCTTGGCTTCCCCAGACGAGCGTATGGAATTTGAACGGCATGCCGTTTGTTTTCGCATAATTATAAGCCGTGTCCCCCTGCGACCAGTTCATCGTGTTGCGGGCGCTCTCAACGGAGCCCCATTTCGTCGCGTTCTCCGGCGTGATCTGATTCCAATACGTGCTGAAATTAGATGGGACGCTGCTTGCGATGACATTGCCGAGGAATTTGGAGCCAGACGCGAGGCTGGCATTCGCTTTCTGCGCTGACGTCACAAACAGGAACGAGGATACTACCATCGTGAGCGTAAGCATCAAATTCAATGACTTTGATTTAGCCGATAACATTAATTGTCGCCTCCTATTAATGGGTAATTATTTTACTCACAATTATGCCTGATCTGTAGGCGCGCAAGATGCCGTCATCCAGTCGCACAGTCTCTGGCAATCATCCCCTTCCAATATTTGATAACGCTTACAAGTTTAATTATAAGAGGGTCAATAAAGAACATATAGTTAACAAAATTTAGAATTTCACCTAAAAACTATAGATTCGGCGAAGTGTACCTTCTCCAGCCTTGGACGCGCTATGAAACGACGCCCAGGCTCGCCTTCCGTTTGGGCTTAGGTGTTATTATAGTTCGGCAGTTAATAGATGCCATTCATACGATTACAAATTGATTCCAAATACAACCGATATAGCAAAAGGGCTCTCGCCGAAAGGTTATCCAAACCTTGGCAACAGCCCTTTATGGTCTTACATTGGGAGACCGAGATTTTGCAGCCGAACCGTCCCGCGTCGACTTCCTTCTCGTACCCTCTTTATCCGTTCCATTCGGTCATGCTATTCCCTGCTGAAGCCGCCGCAAGATTCCCGGAAGATGAACGGCGTCTCGAACACGACGGTTTTCGGTTTCGTTTGGGGATCAAGAATTCGTCCCATTGCCAAGCGGATACACGCGGCTGCCATCTCTTCAACGGGCAGCTTGACCGACGAAAGCGACGGAACGCTGTATTTCTCGGCATCATGGTCGCCGTACGTCAAGATCTCCATAGCGTCGGGAATGGAGATATTGGCGCGATGGAACACAGGAAGGGCTGCGACAGCCATGATTCCCAACGGGAAGAACAAGCCTGTCGGCAGTTCGCCGCCTCCCTCTATCAGCCTCCTGGCTGCCGCATTCCCGCCTTCCATCGTCATCGGAGCAGCCTGGATATGCCTCTCCTCCAGCTCGAGTCCGTATTTGGCGCACGACTCGACAAACCCTCGGAAGCGCAAATTGTTCTCCGACCTCACGAGATGGTCAGGCACAATCGTGCCAACCTTCTTATGACCGCGGCTCGCAAACAATTCAGCCGATTTGCGGCCGATCTCATACGTATCGACATGGACGCAGCTGTAGGTACTGCTCTTGCGATTGAACAGCACGGTAGGAACGCTTAGCGGATTGTCTTCCAAATAGCGTTGGTCCTCAGCGGAGATGCCCGTAAGAATCACGCCATGATACATGCCGCTATCGCAAATTTCCTTTATTCTATGGATGTTATTACGCTTGAAAGGTTGGATCGTCATCTCGAACGCATACTCTTGTTCCAAAATCGAACTCTGAGCTCCCGTGAAAAAACGCCCCAACAAGTCGGAAGAAAGGTCCGACGGCCAGAACGTCGCGATGACCGGAAGATTCTGAACACCAGATTGTCTCAAACGTCTTGCCGATATATTAGGTACATAACCGATTCCTTGCGCAGCCTCCAGAATCCGCTGCTGCGTTTTTTTTGAGATGCGCATTTCGTCACCGCGACCGTTGAGCACGATCGAAATCGTTCCTACGGAAAGCTTCGTTTTCTCGGCGATTTCTTTAATCGTAGACATACGCATCCGTCCATTCCCTATTCTTAATACTCCATTAATACGGAAAAGCACAGGAAAAGTCAATCCTAGCATCTATGGTTGCCGGCTTGAATATGTCGCCTCTATTGACTTTAGTCATCATTCCCCTTACCATCTTAGTTGCAAATTGCTAAAACGATATTGCAACTTCGTCTTATATCCCTCAGGAGGTCAGAGCATGACGACACCTCTCATACGTGCTATTGATAAGCCGTTAGCAGGCACGAGAATTTGGACGGCGGATTTTATTAAACTGACGATCGTGACAACATTGCTTCGAATCTGTACGCAAGTTCAGATAACTTCGATGCCACTGTTCTTCCTTCACTTGGGAGGCAGCAATGCGCTGGCCGGGCTGTCTATGACCTTTTTTACGTTGGCAGCGCTGTTGACGCGACCGTTTATCGGCATAACACTCGATGCATATGGACGAAAGCCCATCCTATTATGGGGAGTTATCGTTTATACGATATCGACTGTATTATACGGCTTTGTCGCCTTTATACCTGCGCTAATCTTCCTGCGCATCTTACACGGCATATCGTTCTCCGCAAGTTCGACAGCGACCAGTACGATGGTCTCAGACGTCTTGCCAGAAGACAAAATGACCGTGGGCATCTCTTATTTCGGACTCTTCGGAACACTGGCCGTGGCGATTGCGCCGCCTGCCACACTATACCTATTGGAGGTTTCCGATTATTCCGTACTCTATTACTTGACTGGAGTCGTCTCGCTGATCGCCCTCCTGATCAGCGTGCGAATTGAATCCGATAAGAACATGCGCCGCAAGGAATTGGAAGCGCACATTATGCAGCCCCCGTCGAAGCGGCAATCGCCGGACACGGCAAGACACTGGTATAAACTCGTGGAACCTCGAGCTGTCCCTCCTTCGGTAATCGTTCTGTTTGTATCATTGGCAACGAGTGCAGTCATGGTATTCCTCCCGTCATTCGCAATCGGCAGCGGCATACGCCATATTGGTGTCTTTTTCGTCGTTCAAGCCGCTGCACTGGCGCTTTCTCGCTTCATCGTCGGTCCGTGGACCGCAAGGATGGGTCATCGCTTCGTCATTTCCGTCAATCTCCTTGGCCTTGGGATTGCGCTGGCGGGAATCAGTTTTTCAAGTACATTGTGGGAATTGATCATTGGGGCCGTCTTGTTCGGCTTCACGAGCGGATGTCTGATCCCTCAGCTCAATGCGATGGCCGTTACCAACACGGATCCAGCAAACCGCGGGAAGGCGAACGCCACATTCTATCTTGCAATGGACTTCGGGATTGGCGCAGGAGCCTCGGGATGGGGGGTATTGTCCGACTTATTCGAGATGCGGTGGATCTTCCTGTTTGCCGGATCCCTCATGATTGCAGCTTTGTCGGCGTTCGCTTATATGGAAAGATCGCGGCGAACGGATCCGGGCATTAAGATTTAAGGTTTAGGCAATGCCATCTGCGACCTCGGATTTTATATTGACATATTGAACAAGTGGCGTTAAGATTCACGCGTAAGCTCATTTTTGCTAAAACGAAATTGCAATGTAACGAATTGTTGAAAGGGTGTGATCGTAAGGGATCTTGAGAGGCAGCTAGAGCGACTCGGAAGAAGAAACACGTACTCCGCATAGAAATAGGAGGAGATTATTGTGAAGACGAGGAAGAAGTTACTGCTGCAGCCCATTATGATGATTCTAGCAATTGTATCTTTGTTATCTGTAAGTTTTATTGGTCCATCGACCGATGTCTACGCTGCTGCTGCCAAAGGCAAACCTGCATTTAAGCAGAAAGGCGCCCTCTCACTGTCTGTCGGCGAATCCTTCGCATTGGAGATCGTCAACAAGCCTTCCGGTGCAAGTTATTCTTGGAGCAGCGACAAGAAATCAGTGGCAGCCGTGGATCAGAACGGACTCGTTAAAGCATCTTCGGTCGGTTCTGCAACCATTACTTGCAAAATAACGGTTAACCATAAAACGGATATTCTCGCCGTGAAAGTCACAGTCAAGGAGGCCCATGTGAACCAATCAACGGAACCAGTACAAGTACCTGTCGACAAGAACGGATTTGATTCCAGCGGTAGAATGGTTGCTTATTTCGGATCGCCAGTCATAGACGGCAATACGGATCCCGTGTGGAATAAAGCGCAAGCGGTTTCACCTAAATATGTATCAAGCAATATCGACACATCCGCAACGTTTAAGGCATTATGGGATGATCGCGCGCTCTACATTCTTGCAGAGGTTAAAGATCGAAACTTATCCGTACAATCCGGAACGCCGTACATGCAAGATTCCATGGAGTTATTTCTTGATGAGAACAATAACAAGTCGCAGGAATACGGCGCAGACGATATGCATTTTCGTGTGAATTACGAGAATGTGCTGTCCGTGGACAACGGAAATGCTGAGCGATTCTACACAACTGCTAGAAAAACGAAAGACGGATATATCATTGAAGCAAGAATCGCTTTGAATACGAAACCGGACAACGGAAAGCTGCTTGGCATCGAGTTGCAGGTGAACGACGCGAAGGGATCGGAGCGAGTCGGCACCATCAACGTATTCGATTCGACCGGCAGCGCCTGGAACGATACGACGAAGTTCGGCGAAATCTTGCTTGCCGGCAAGACCAAAGGCGATGTCAGCGGACTGAACGCCTACGATCTCATCAATTTGATCAAAAGCACGTTGAAGCTCGATCTCAAGCTTTATAAAAATGCAAGTATCGTTACAGATGCGATTAGCACAGCTTTCGCAGAAAATGTTCTCCAAGACCGGAAAGTGACCCAAGAGCAAATCGATCGTCAATATGCCGCTATCAAGGATGCGGTCAGCAAGCTGGAAATGACGGATGAAGCGGCGAACGAGAAATATTTCAAGCCGGTTCCGGATGAATATCGCATGGAAAGCGGCAAATCGGGGACGATTGAAAGTTTATCGTACAAATCTGCTAACTTAAACGGCGGTATGGACGACAAGAAACTAAATGTTTATCTTCCGAACGGTTATGACGCTTCCAATCCAAATCAGAAGTACAATGTCCTCTATTTGATGCATGGCGGAGGCGAGAATGAGAATCTCCTCTTCGGCGGGCCTGGCCAGAGCAAAGAATTGAAGAAGATACTCGACAACATGATTGCGAATGGAGACATTGAACCGCTAATCGTAGTGACGCCAACGTTCTACGGAGGCAAGAATGATGTCGCCCTCTTCCATGAGGAACTGATCAATACGGTTGTTCCGCTGGTGGAAACCAAGTACAATACCTATGCCGGGTCCGGAAGCTTGGACGATTTGAAAGCCTCCCGAGCGCATCGGGCATTCGGCGGGTTCTCCATGGGTTCGGTCACGACGTGGTATACCTTTATCCATGCTCTGGACTATTTCAAGTACTATTTGCCGTTAAGCGGGGATAGCTGGGTCCTCGAGCAGAGAGGCGGCGGCCTTCAGCCGAAGGAAACGGCGGAATATCTGGCCAACGTTGCAAGAGCGTCCGGGTATAAACCGCAAGATTACTACATTTTCAGCGCCACGGGCACGCAGGATATTGCATATCCGAACCTGAAGCCTCAGATCGACGCGATGAAGCAGTTAACCGATGTCTTCGTCTATTCATCGGATACGAAGAAAGGGAACTTCTACTTTATCGCCGCCGATGGCGGCACCCATGCTTGGAATTGGGTGAACCAGTATATTTACGACATCTTGCCGGATCTCTTTGATAACTAAAGAGCTGGTACCGTTTTCTAGTACGATATATAGGTAGACTGGTTTTCTCGATAATAAATGATCATGATAATGGCCGAGCAGCTCACAGAGCCCTCGGCCATTCTTCACTTCTTCATCCTATAAAACTCATGATACAACGAAGCGCCCGCTTCTCTATCCTCGAAACATAGCTCCGAGAGATCCCCAGTTCCTTCGCGATCTCCCGCTGCGTCCGCTCTTCGGATCAATCCGATCGTTCCGATGAAGATTTGATCCTCCAGGTCCTCTCCCGTATTATCGAACTTTTTGACTGCAAGCTGAAGAAGCTGAGCCGCAAGCTCGAATCCAATCCCGGTCGTTCAGCCCGTAATCAGTGTTGTGTTGGCATCCATTCTCTTGCTGTTAACCCTCTC
The DNA here is from genome assembly GCF_033239625.1 of Paenibacillus sp. CCS19. NCBI lineage: Bacteria > Bacillati > Bacillota > Bacilli > Caryophanales > Paenibacillaceae > Paenibacillus > Paenibacillus sp. CCS19. Next base: position 44,525 of record NZ_BTCK01000036.1, on the reverse strand, counting down.
TCTATCGGAAATAAGTATCATTATCCGTTCTATGCCATCGTACAACAAGTTTCTATCAAAAAATATGCCTAATCTCATGCGGCTGCGGATGCAAGCCGGGAGGACCGTACATATTTTAATAGATATCAGTCTCATCGTCTATCAGCTTTGGTTGATATTCAATTGAGCAGGGAGGGATTCGCTATGCCGACAATCATATCTCATTTCTATAATGAGCAGTATTTGCTTCCTTGGTGGCTCAAGCATCACACTCAAATATTCGAGCACGGCATTCTCATTAATCGAGGCTCGACGGACAAATCCGTTGCGATATGCAAGAAGTTCGCGCCGCATTGGGAAGTTCGGAATTCAACATGCCCCGAGTTCGATGCACTCGAGGTCGATCGTGAAGTGATGAGGATTGAATCGGAAGTGCCCGGGTGGAAAATGGCACTGAATACGACCGAATTCCTCTGTATCCCCAGCAGAGATCATTTCTTCCATTCTCTCAATGTGCTGGGACACCACATGTATAACATTCGAAGCATCTTCTTGATTGATGATCCGAAGTTCGGTTATCGCGATCCGATCTATAACATTCCGCTTGTTAGGCAACGGCATCACGGCATATTTCCCGGTGTCGATCAACCCGTATACACGAGTGGAAGGTTCATTCATCGCTTCGAAAATGGCCAATATATGGCAGGAAGGCATCTCACGTATCATCCGTCAGTGCCGCATCCAGGACCAGCACTTATTCTCAAGTTCATGTTCAGTCCTTGGAACGATGCCATGCGGCGTAGAAAACTGCAGATCGGCCCGACCCTATCAGCCAACTCGATCCAACAGTCGATGGGCGTCCATCATCTCCTGTCTGCGGCTCAGTTGGAAGGCGCCTATAAGCATTATGCTGCTAGCACGGAGGATCTCCGTTATCATCCGGAATATCAGCGAGTATTCGGGGAGATGCAACCATGAAAGCAGTCATTCTCGCAGGGGGGTACGGGACACGAATCAGCGAGGAGACACATCTTAGGCCCAAGCCGATGATCGAAATCGGCGGCAAACCGATTCTATGGCATATTATGAAGATTTACTCCCATTACGGCATTAACGAGTTCATCATATGCCTTGGCTACAAGTCTCATGTCATCAAGGAATACTTTTACCATTACCTGCTGCACATGTCCGATGTAACGATAGATATGAGCAGCAATACGCGTGTCATCCATCACAACCATGCAGAGCCATGGAAGATCACCTTGATTGATACAGGCGAGGACACGATGACCGGCGGCCGATTAAAAAGGGTTCAACCTTACGTCGGCGATGAATCGTTCTGCTTCACGTATGGGGACGGGCTTAGTGATGTGGATATCGGCAAGCTGATCGACTATCACCGGGCGCATGGCAAGCTGGCGACATTGACTGCCGTTCAACCTCCGGGTCGATTCGGGACACTGCACATCCAGAAGGATCAAGTGATTTCCTTTACGGAGAAGCCGGACGAAGGTGGCAGCTGGATTAACGGCGGCTTCTTCATTCTGGAGCCTGGAGTCTTCCCGTTCATCGACGGCGACGCCAATGCGTGGGAGAAAGAGCCGATCCATCACCTCGTCAGCCGGAACGAATTGGCGGCCTATCGCCACCAAGGCTTCTGGCAGCCGATGGATACGCTGCGAGATCGAATGAAGCTCGAGGAATTATGGAAATCCAATATTGCCCCTTGGAAGGTATGGTAACATGCCAAGCCCAACCTTCTGGGCAGGCAAGAGAGCGTTCCTCACCGGGCATACCGGGTTCAAGGGCACATGGCTGACGTTATAGCTCCATTCGCTCGGTGCCGATGTCATCGGCTGTTCCTTGCCGCCGGCAACCGTGCCAAGCATGTTCCACATCACGGTAGCAGCGAACGGCTGCAAGAGTTACTTCGGCGATATTAATGATTCCCCACCTCTTGTCAGAAGCGCCGGCTGATTGATCCGTACAGTGCAAGCAAGGTTGCTCCGAGCTGGTCACGGAATCGTATCGCAGATCGTTCCATGAGCATGGCTTGAATAGCCACAAGCAGCCGGAATAGTCATATCCGCTTATACGCTTAGCCAGATCAAGCATTATCAAGACTTAGAGGAGTATGATCTATGAACCCAATGAATTGCCGCTACTGCCATACGGAGTTGAATCATACCTTCGTCGATCTGGGCCTCTCCCCGCTTGCCAACTCCTATTTGAAAGCTAGAGATTTGCAGAAGATGGAGCCTTTTTATCCGCTGCACACGTACGTCTGCCCAAGCTGCTTCCTCGTCCAATTGGCACTGTTCGAGACACCGTCCCATTTTTTCGACGATTATGCTTATTTCAGTTCGTATTCGGAAAGCTGGCTCCAGCATGCGCAAGACTATGCCGACATGGCGGTTGTTAGATTCGGATTAACATCCGGCGATTCGCAAGTGATGGAGATTGCGAGCAATGACGGATATTTGCTGCAATATTTTCAGAAGCATAATATTCCGGTACTCGGCATTGAACCTGCTGCCAATGTGGCAGCCATTGCACAGGACAAGGGCATCCCGACGATCGTCGAGTTCTTCGGCGTGAAGCTGGCAGAGCAGCTGGCTATGGAAGGACGGAAGGCCGATCTCATCGCTGCGAACAACGTACTCGCTCACGTCCCGGATCTGCATGACTTCGTAAGAGGATTGAAGCTAGTGTTGAAAGAGCATGGCGTCATTACGATTGAGTTCCCCCACCTGATGGAGCTTATCGCGAAGAAGCAATTTGACACGATTTATCATGAACACTTCTCCTACTTCTCCCTTCTTACGGTTAAGCAAATTATGGCTTCCCACGGGCTCCGCCTCTTCCATGTCGAGCAGTGGCCTACGCACGGAGGATCGCTCCGCATCTATATGAACCATGCCGAAGACAGCTCCCGCCTGATCTCTGCGAGTGTCTCCTCCATTCTTGAACAAGAAGCAACTGCCGGATTAGACCGGCTCGAGACCTACCTGCGCTTCTCAGACGACATTAAGCAATTGAAGCTCGACATCATTCGATACTTTCTTGATACGAAACAGCAAGGGAAGACAATTGTCGGTTACGGTGCGCCTGCCAAAGGCAACACACTGCTTAATTATTGCGGGATCGGCAAGGACTTTGTGGCGTATACGGTGGATCGCAGCCCCTACAAGCAGAACCTCTATCTGCCCGGCACCCGAATACCGATCTTGAGCCCTGACGAGATCAAGCGGTCGAAGCCGGACTACGTCTTGATCCTGCCATGGAATCTGAAGGACGAAATTATGACGCAGATGAGTTACATCCGAGCGTGGGGCGGCCAATTCATCGTGATGATCCCTACAATCGAGGTGTTGTAGAGGATGAAGAAGGTGCTAGTCACCGGCGGGAACGGTTGGATCGGGCGCTTTGCTGTCGAGCGGTTAATCGAACGCGGATATGACGTGCATATTGTGAGCCGTAAGAGCGGCTCTCTGCCTCATACCCAGTGGCACACAGCAGACCTGCTTAATCCAGAAGATACTGATCGATTGGTAGCAGGCATTAAGCCGACGCATCTGTTGCATTTCGCATGGGAGACTGAACCGGGCCGATGCTGGACCTCACTCAATAATTATGCGTGGGTACAAGCAAGCTTAGCGCTGCTTCGCGCCTTTGCCCGACATGGCGGGCAGCGCGTCGTGATGGCCGGCAGCTGTGCCGAATACGATTGGAGCTATGGCCAGCTATCAGAATATGAGACCCCCTGTTCGTATGCGACGCCCTATGCAGCTACGAAGAATGCAATGCGACAGCTTCTGGCCTCTTTATCTGCGACAGCCGGAATCAGCCATGCGTGGGGGCGATTATTTTTCGTATACGGACCGGGCGATCATACGGCTAGGCTCGTATCTTCCGTTATTCACTCGTTGTTAATGGGGCACGATGTTGCCTGCACGGACGGGTATCATTACCGCGATTATATGCATGCCGCCGATGCCGGGGATGCGTTCGCAGCACTGCTGGACAGCGATGTTCGGGGGACCGTCAACATTGCTTCCGGGCAGTCCGTGCAGGTAAGAGATCTCGTGCTCCGAATTGCAGCGAAGCTGGGCGGGCAGGAGTTGGTTCGCTTCGGCGCTATCCCCTTCCCGGTGAATGAAGCATTGTTCATGGAAGCCGTGACAGAACGACTCATTACCGAGGTCGGGTGGCGTCCAGCGTTCGACTTGGACTCCGGGTTAGATGACACGATCGCGTGGTGTAGGGCTAATTCATCACTATGATCCTCTACAATTAGATTCCTGCTGAAAATCGTAGATAAAAAAAGAAAAGCTGGTACTTAAGAAATCTAAGTAACCAGCTTATTCCTCACTTCTTCGCCTTATAAAACTCATGATAAAGCTTCATCAGCGCCCGCTTCTCTATTCTCGAAACATAGCTCCGCGTGATCCCCGGCTCCTTCGCGATCTCCCGCTGCGTCCGCTCTTCCCCGCCATGCTCGAGCCCGAACCGTCCCACGACGACTTCCTTCTCACGATCATCCAATATATCGAGGTTTCGATAAATCTTGCTTTTCTCGATCTTCATATGATTACTGAACGCTTTGCCATCCGTATGATCATGAAGGTTTGAACGAACCTCCCATTTTAAGAAAAAGGATTCATTCATAGTTATTTATGGACTGTTGAAAGAATTTTTGTTCTCTCCATTGTGTGGGCGTCATATTAAAGTGCTTTTTAAACAGCTTCGAAAATTCCATCTGATTGTCATATCCCAAACTATAGGCCACTTCTTTAATGGTCATACTGCTGTTTTTGAGCGATTGCGAAGCCATGTCCATCTTAAAAGAAATGATAAACTGCTGTGTGCTTATGCCGCATATGCTTTTGAAGATACGTGCCAGATGGCTGCGGTCTATATTTAAAAAATGTGCAATTTCGGAAACGGATATTCTTTTGTGCACATTACTTCTTATATAGTTTTTTGCATAAGAGACATATGTTTCTGCTGTATTCTCATCTTTCTTCAATAATTTCCCCTTCGTAAGTGCCGCGATAAATGGCCAAAAGTGGCTCATGATTGTTTCAAAGTCGGACCAGCCTAAATCTATTATATTTTTCAGTGCGTTTCCGACGCCACTATCATCCGTTATAACATGGTTGTCGTATGAGAAGCCTGTCACAGACATAATCTTCTCCGAAAAGCTGCCGTCAAATTCAATCCAGCGATACAGCCACGGCTCATGGTCATCTGCCTTATAATATGCAGTTTGCCTCGGATAAATCAGAAAAAACTGTCCTGCGTGCACTTTATACGCTTTGTTATTAATATGCAATTCGCCTTGCCCGCTATAAATGTAATGGATGAGATAAAAGTTACGGACTGCAGGACCAAAGGAATATCCGTTATCACACTGCTGTTCACCATATTGCATGGGATAAATATCAGATGAGATTAAAGGGCTTTTTGCATAAAAGAGTTTCATTGAATCCATCTCCCGAAATTACTATATCACATTTCCCCATAATCACTCGATAAAAACACATTTATCAACACCTTTATTTGTCCTATCATAACAATAAAAAAGTAAGCGCTTAAGGAGGATTTCCTATGAACAAAGTATCTGCTAGAACCACCTCAAGGACTGCGCCCGACGTGATCACGGATTCTGACTATATGTTTCCGGCCTTCTCGAACGGCAAGGTGCTTTTAGATAAAAAGCAGGGACGCCTCCCTGCCATGGGTTGGAACAGTTGGAATGCTTTTGGCAGCAAGAACAATGAAGCACTCACAAAGGCAATGGCAGACGCAATGGTTGATTTGGGTCTTGCGGATCTGGGATACAAGTATGTAGTGCTCGACGACGGCTGCTATAAGTCCGAACGCGTAAACGGATTCCTTTCAAATGAAACGATTAAATTTCCAAGCGGCTTTAAGGCATTATCCGATTACATTCACAGCAAGGGACTAAAATTCGGTATGTACAACGATATCGGTACAAATCTATGTGCAGGCTCTGCGGTAGGCACCTGCGGCTATGAGGATATCGACACGAGGTCTTATTCAGACTGGGGAGTTGACTTTATAAAGGTTGATAACTGCTACTACCTTTGGGACAATGCAACGTTCTCAGACTCAAAAAACTCAAAATATTCCTATGCACCGAATATCAGAAGCATAACGGTTACCGGTGAAGCTCTGAAAATAACATTAAATGCTGTTAAGGACGGTGTGCTATTAGGCCAAGGTGCATCAAAAAACAGCGGCGACTATGTGACAAACATTGGCACTTTCGACGGAACAAACGTGGGTACGACACCTGTGGGTGACCGCTGGGGCGAACTTGCGTTTTCTGTGATCGCACCGGCAAGCGGACAATACGCCGTAACCATAAATTACGCAAGCGGTGAGGAAGACGGCACGGGACGTTGGCTTCAGCTTGCAGCAGGAAACGCAGAGAATGAAACTCGATATTATGATAATCTGCTTCCTCTTACCCAAAGTACAACAACCTTTGTAGACTCGGAGGAAATAACGGTATCCTTAAATGAGGGAGAAAATATACTACGTCTTATGAATCACAGAAGGCAGGAAAATACCCTTAATTCATATGCGGCTTTGCTAGAGGGTTTAAACAAGGCTGACCCTGACCATGATGTCGTATTCTCCATATGCGAATGGGGGAAAACACAGCCGCAAAACTGGGGATACAAGGTTGGAGACTCATGGCGTATTCTTAACGATATAACCTTCCATGTCGGCTCTGACGGCAGTCCGGGCTCCGCCGAATGGAGTTCAAACAATACCGCAAGCATAACCTCGCAATACAGTAAGGCGGTTATAATGGATGAGTTTTCCGGACTTTACAAGGGGTGGAACGATCCCGACATGCTGGTCATCGGTATGAACGGAATCACAACTACGATGAGTAAAACCCATATGACAATGTGGTGTATGATGAATTCTCCGATTATGCTTGGATTGGATTTAAGACGGGTCACAAAGGGTGACGAGCTATGGAGGATTATTGCGAACCAAAATATTATCGCATTGAATCAAGATGACCTCGGTATTCAAGCCAAAAGAATTTACTGCTCTATCGATAATGCCAATCCCGATAAGTCATATATTTCCAACAACAACCGCGTCGATATTCTGGTTAAGCCTCTTGCGAACGGAGATATTGCATTGTCCTTTATAAATCTCAGCGACTCAAGAGACACGAAGGAGCATTCCGTTGATGTAAGCCGCATTATCGATTATATCGGGCATAAAATGATTAATGCGGAGAAATTCAAAAATGCCGCAGGCTATTCCATAAGGGATTTATGGACAGGCGAGGTTTCAACGAACCTTTCAAGGACCTTCTCTGTTACAGGCATTAACGCCTATGACAATTTTACCGTAAGAGTTACTCCTGTTTAACTTGGGACCTTCGCTCAATAGATGGGAGAAATGAAATGGAAACAGCGATAGATTTTGATGCGGAAGGCAAATTTCATCCCGAGGATCATGTTACCACTGAACAATTTGTGACCATGGTAATTAGAAGCAGTAGAGGCAATATAGAGCCAACGCGCGGCAGTTGGTCATCAGGATATATGGATTACGCGTTGCATAAGGGAATAATTGAGGATTATGATCTTACAAACATAAGCAATCCCATTGAGCGCCGTTCCGCTGCAAGAATCGTTCATGAGGCGCTTTTAACAGAATTCGGAGAAAGCGATGAGTCCGAATGGTCGGCGGCAGAAAAACTTAGGGACTTATATTCCTGTCGTACCTGCGTCATGCATATTGCGCAGATGTATGTGAAAGGTATCATGCTCGGGCGTGAGCATAACATGTTCGACGCTGCAGGCAGCTTAACACGTGCGGAAGCTGCAGAAGTTGTTGCTAGAATGCTTGATAGGGAGCAGCGTATTCGTCAGCCTAAGGGCAGAGTATTTCAAAGTAAGAATCTGACCCCCGATGAAGCGTGGGAGTTGATGTTAAACGATAATACCGCAATGCTTGTTGATGTGCGGTCGAATGAGGATTATAACACAGATCATTTGCAGGAAAGCGTTTGTATGCCATTACCTGTTATATCAAATAATCCGTTCTCGGTATGTGTTAGAAAGGATACCCCATTAATCCTTTACTGCCAAAAGGGGTATAAAAGTTCTGTAGCGGCCCAAGTCCTTATAGATGCAGGCTACAGCAGAGTGTACACGATTCCAGGTATTGAGCAGTATCCGTACACAACCAGACGAGTAAGTAAACAAGAATAACGTTCAATTGTAATAGCCCCAACCTTACTTACGATAAGGTGGGGGCTTTTTCACTCCCTGAGTACCTATTTAGAAGACACATACGAGTCAGATTAACTTTGTCCGTCCTGTGCAAGGTTCTTTATTGCTTTCGCATATGAAAAAGAAGACTGTAAAGTACAGTCTTCCTAGGATTACGTTCTTTTTTCCATTCTTTATTTCTTCGCCTTATAAAACTCATGATACAGTTTCATCAGCGCCCGCTTCTCTATCCGTGAAACATAGCTCCGCGAGATCCCCAGCTCCTTCGCAATCTCCCGCTGCGTCCGCTCTTCCCCGCCGTGCTCCAGGCCGAACCGCCCCACGACGACTTCCTTCTCGCGATCATCCAATATATCGAGATTCCGATAGATCTTGCTCTTCTCGATCTTCAGCTGCACCTTCTCGACCACGTCGTCAGCTTCCGAGCCGAGGATATCGATCAACGTAATTTCGTTGCCCTCTTTGTCCGTTCCAATCGGGTCATGCAGGGAGACGTCTTTCTTCGTCTTCTTCAGTGACCGCAAATGCATAAGTATTTCGTTCTCGATACAGCGAGCGGCGAACGTTGCAAGCTTCGTGCCTTTGCCCTGCTGGAAGCTCTCGATCGCTTTGATGAGGCCGATCGTTCCGATGGAGATCAGATCCTCCAGGTCCTCTCCCGTGTTATCGAACTTTTTGACGATATGCGCAACCAACCGAAGGTTGTGTTCGATCAGCAAATTACGCGAGTGCTGGTTCCCCTCGGCCATCAGCTGAAGATGTTTTAATTCATCTTCCTCATGCAGCGGCTGCGGAAACGCATTATTTTTGACATAAGAGACGAGCAGCGACAGCTGTTTAATGAACAAGGCAACAGCAGCGAACAATCCCATGAACCGTACACCCCCATGTTGGTAGGCCGGCGTGAAGCGATCCGTGTCGAAATGACTCGCCTCTCCCAGCGCGCTTTGAAGTCGGTTCTACATTGTATGTAGGCGCACGCCCAGACGTGCATGTACATGGGGAAAAGGTTGTTGCTGCCTCAATCTGCTGCTTCAATCTAGAACAGAACTTTACACTTCCTGCCTCCGAAGCAGCAGCATTCCAGCCGTTATAAACACCGCACACAGCACCAAAGTACCGACAAGCGGCGCCACAATCTGCGTATCGGCGTTGTTCATAATGACCTGACTCGCCGTGTCCGCCAGATGGCTGGGCGATACGTCACTCAGGAAGCTGCCAAGATATTGCGGAACCATCGTCAACCCAAGAAATAGTACGAACGCCACGCCGCCCGCGCCGACCTGACTCTTCATGCTTGCCGAACAGCACAGCGTAATCGAAACAGCGAGCAGAATATACGGCACATACAGCAGCGTCCCCAGCAGCGTATCGAGCCAGTCAACCTTGCCGAACATGATCTCGGTGTAGTAGGTGGAAATAATCATGCCCGCGAATAGACTGCCAATCACAAGCAGCGATCCTGCTAATAATTTGGCTGCAAAATACCCCACATAGCTGATCGGCTTCGCAAAAACCATCGCCATTACACCCGACGCCCGTTCGCCCGCGATTTCGCCCATGATGATCAGAATAATGATAATACTGCCTAGCGAACCGAACTTAGGCAGCAGCGAGCCCATCACTTCAATGACGGTCGGCTCTGGAATTTGAATAATCGTGCCTTCCGGCAGACCGGATGTATTCTTAAGCAGCGAAGGCAGCATCTTCATCGTAATCGGCTGCGTAATCGTCAGAAGCGTAAACACGATAGGGATATATAGGATCTTCAGACTGCTCACCAGCTCTCGAAGCTCCTTCGACAACATAGGCATGAACCCGATCATGACTGAACCACCTTCATGAATATTTGCTCCAAATTCGCCTCCGCCACCCGATAGTTCGTGAAACGGATGCCGTGACCGACGAGCAGCTGCGGCAGCTTCACGTTCGCAGCACCGATATCGTCACATTCGATCGTGAAGCTATTCCCCTCTTGATGCACTTTCGTGAACACAGACTCCGCCTGCAAAATGCCAACTAGATCCACTGTCGTCGGTTCTATCGTTAGGTGGATCATGGACTCCTTATAGCTGCGCTTTAATTCATCCATTGGCTGAGACAGCAGTACCGTGCCTTTATCGATAATGACAATGTGATCGGCTACCCGCTCCACATCGTCTAGAATATGCGTAGACATGAAGATCGTCATATCAGCCTTTAGCTTCTCAATGAGCATCAACACATCATAACGGCCCATCGGATCAAGCGCCGATACCGGTTCATCGAGCACAAGCAGCTTGGGCCGATTAATGAGCGCTTGCGCAATGCCAAGACGCTGTTTCATCCCGCCGCTGAAGCCGCCGATCGATCGATGCCGCGCATCCCATATCCCGCACAGCTTCAGCAGTTCTTCGGATCGGTCCGCAATCTCTTTCTTCCCAAGCTTGAAGATTCGCCCGACCCAATGCATCCACTGCTCGGCGGTCATATCATTATAGAAGGCTGGAGCCTGCGGACAGTAACCGATTTCCTTCCGAATGCGGATCGCATCCTTCATCACATCGAAGCCCACTACTTTGACCGAACCAGCCGAAGGCTTGGCTAGCCCTGTAATGATCCGAATGGTCGTCGTCTTGCCCGCACCGTTGGCGCCAAGAAAGCCGACGCAGCCTTTGCCTTCAATCGTGAAGGAGACATCCTTCAACGATTGCACATCGCCAAACGTCTTCGCGAGTTTATTGCATACAAGAATAGACACGTTATCGCTCCTAGTCGCTGCATATTTAGCACGCGGCGCCTTAGTATTTTTTACGGCCAAAAATCAAATAAGCCAGCGGACCGAACATGGAGATGAACAAACTGACCAACACCCATACAATCTTAGGCCCTCGAATACGGCTGCTATCTCGGCGAATAATGTCTACCAGCACGATGACGAGCAGCAAAAACTGAAGAATAATAATCGGCAGCACAAGCTTCCAATCCATCGATAACCCCCCCTTCTATAAGTAAGGATCGCCATTCCTTGGTAGATCTATATCTACGGCTTGGAACTGTGTTATTAAATGTACTTGTTATATATATAATATAACAGTCAAACGCGTAAATGTAAATAGATGCAATCGATCGGGCATCTAACTTTCAACATCGACGTCCCTGGAGAAAAATGAGAACGCAAAAAAGTCGGACCTCGCAATCGAGGCCCGACCTTCTATCTCTGCTGAACAGGTCGATTGAACTTCACAATCAGCACAGGTTCATCGCTCAATCGATCAAAGCGGACACTATTCACCATCAGCTGAGACGCTTCCTCGTTAATCGAGCAGTTGAACACGGAGCTGGCAATATCATCTTCACAGCAATTGCATTGAGCGTTACTGTGTCTCCATGTACTCGGTTATTATATAGAGGTCGATTTATATGCATCGTTCAAGCACAGCTTCGCTATGTATAAGACCTGTCCCATGTGCTCGGAGTAATGAGCGGCGCACTGGTGCAGCATATCGAGATTCGTCCGCTCCTTCGCACGAACCGTCTGCTTCCGCATCAATTCCGTTTCAGTAAGCAGCTTGACCGTTTCAATAAGAAAACCAAACCGTTGATCAACGATGACGAGCAGTTCATCCTTCGTCAGTGGGCTTGGCACGAAATCTAGTGCGCGGTCACGTACAACTTCCCGAAGCAAAATCCCCTTCTCCACCCGCTCCTTCATATTGCCGTCCATGTGCCGAATCAGTGTAACAATGCTATGGCTAGCTTCATTGGGTCTCCAATTGAGCTGTTCGTCATTAAGCTGCTCAATGGCCCGCAGCAAACGGCGGCGAATTTCTTCGAATTTGCCGGCCAACCAGGTTTGATTGAACGATAGATCCATACTCATGTGCACAGCTCCTTCATTAGACCAAGTACATCTCGTTGACGAATTCGTATCCGTCTCTCGCGATCTCGCCATTAATGCGAAACAAGCAGGGACGACGGTATTCATCCGTCCACTGATGGTCTAGATATTTGTACATATACACCCGATGCTCATTGAAGGCGCGGCCATCGCATTCACTGGAATCATAGCGATACAGCTGAATGAGCTGAACAAGGATATTTTTATCATTGTACGGAATCAACGTTACATCCAGCATGCACACAGCCCCTACTTCCTTCGATTGGGCCGCCAGAGCTTGCCCTTATGCAGGATGAGATCCGAGATGAGTACGGCAACGACAAACATCGCGACATAGGTTAGAAAATGATGCGAATGAAACACATACGTCGGAACGATCCAGAAGCAAATCAATGCGATGATCAGATTTACTACAAACGACCATCGCCTGAGCCATTTATTCATCGCGGGCGCACCTCTTCTCTATATCTCGGAATCATTATGAGCGAGTACAACAGTCCCTTCAGCGGTTGCGTTCAATAAGCCAGCAATCCCGAAGCTCGCCTTCGTGCCACTCGTTCTTCTCCAGTAACTTGACACGCTTGAAGCCGCATTTGTCATAAACTCGCAGCGCTCTCACATTCCACGTCTGTGGATCCATCACGACTTTCACCGCATGCTTCTCGTTGAACAAAAAGTTCACCGTTGCCTCAATAAGCTTCGTCCCGATGCCGCGATTCCAGAACTTGGGCTCGCCAATGAATTGATCCATGCCATAGATATCGCCGGGTACATCGCTATAGTCATATACTTCTCTTCCCTCATCATCAAGCGGATAGAACTGAATATAACCGATCGCTTCGTCGTCGTATTCGATGATGCAGCGGGTTTCCTCATCGTCTTCTTTGCTATAGAAATTGCCCATCACAAGCGCGCGATCATGCGGCCGATCCCGGCCCTCATAGAATTCGAGCACCGCGGGGTCCGATAACCAACGCTCAAGCAGATGTACATCTTCAAGCTCCAATCTTCTTACTGTCAGTAGATCTTGCTGGAACATGATCATGTCGATTCACTCCGTAATTGGTTCGTAGAAAATAATTCGATTGCCGAACGGGTCCGTTATGCTGATCTCTCGGCTTCCCCAAGGCATGCTTTCTAGACCCGGACGCGCGTACTTATACTTTTTGTCCGAAATCTCTTTATGCAGTTCCTCGATCCCTTCCACCTGAATGCGAATAGCTCCACCTGGCAAGCAGTCACCATAATGCTCGCTAATGTGAAGGACGATGTTCCCTCTCGATACCTGCATATAAAGTGGAAAATCCGCCTCGAATCGGTGCTCCCAATCTACTTGAAACCCTAGAAAATCAATATAAAACTCCTTCGCCTTATTCTCATCCAACATGCGAAGAATGGGTACAATCGTGTTCAGCTGCATGAGCCGTCAACCTCCAAATTGTTAGAGTCTTCCATAATCTTATTATCTGCTACAGACGGATTGCTGTCACTATGCGTCATGATCTACTTGTGCTTCTTCACGAACCGATAGCCGGTTATCTCAAATCCCAAGCTCTGATAGAATGCATGAGCAGCCTTTCGTTCTTCTTTGATCCCACTCGTGAGGTACAACACATTAGAACCATTATGTATCGACCAGTCCTCAGCGAAGCGAATAAGCTGCTTGCCGATGCCCTGTCCCCGGTAGTTACTCTTAACAACAAGTGCAGAGATGTAGGTCACAACATCATCCACCTCGTAGTTGGTCGAGATCCGTATACCAATCATCCCAACCGCTTGCCCGTCCTGCTCTGCAACGAAGGTATGACAGAACGGATTCGATGCCATCACATTCATCCGCCGCTCCATATCCGCTATTGTGCTCGGATACCCCAAATCTCCCATCAGATCGGCGACCGCCGCCAGATCGGAAGGTTCATATAATCGAATAGCAGCCAACGAATATCCCCCTATCTTCCGCTTTATTAATAGTTTCGGTCCATTAACCTTTCATCTCGAAAATCAACCGAAATGGCATTCACCTGTTGGTTGCCTTGCAGCATGATCCAGTATTCTCCATTCTTGTAGACAAAGCCTTGATTCTCCAGCTTCTTATAGTTCTGCTTGAGCAATACAGTCTCCGCTTCTGTAATCGCATCCCCTTGCTTAATGCCATAGATGGAGCAATCGGCACCATAGTAATCAATTGAACTTACTCGGCCGTACATCATGCCGTCTGGGTCATCTATAAAGCTAACCCGAATGCCTTTGTCCTTGTAGTCCCTTCCATGCCCGCCGAAGCCCGGCATATACTCGCCATCCCCTAACAAATTGACTACTTCAGCCTCTCGTTGATAGAACTGCACGCCTGCTGCATCCAGGTTGCGATTGAGACGATAGTATGTTTCCTGATTGTCGATCTTCGAGGTGCATCCATGCAGCGCTGCAATGAACAAAGTCAACAAAGTTGCTGCGACGACAACCATTATTCTTACATATAAGCTATTCAACGACCGAACACCCCCGCGCCACTTCGCAACCTCTTAATGCCTAGTACTCTTCTATGATCGAGCAGCCGCTGGTACGGTCCTTGCATGTCCATTCCCACTGCTCGTGCAACCGGAGTTTGCCGTTAGGCATCCATTCCGGTGTAGACCTGCAAACCCCTGTCATCAACTCGCCTTCTTGATTCAGATGAAAAACGCTTCTGAATCAGCTGTTCGAAAGCTGTGAAGTTGCGAATGCAGCAAATAATGTCCAGATCGCTGGAGGAGGTATGAACACCGATCGGCACAGTGCCGACAAGAATAGGGTCATAATCTTGAAGAGTGTCGAGCAGTTTGTGTTTCGTAAGGAGGTGGTAGACTTCGTCTTGTTCGATGCTTCCTGCCTTAAGATAATCAATATTCATCCATTTCACAGCATCTTCCCATTCTTCCTCTTGATCGATAATCCGTAGCGGCAGATGGCCCACAAGAATAAGGCTACAAGCGCCATTGCCGACTGCCTCCTAAGTGTAAGACTAGTGCTTCTTCGATTAGCTAACCGAGCAAGCGGCTAGCATACGGTCAACAGCCTTGTCAGCCTCCTCGAATTCAATCTCCTCATCGAGCGCGATGAACTGCTGCTGCAATAATTTGCCATTATCATAGGTGCAGCGGTACTCGTAACAAGCCGGGTCGAACAGCATCCGTTCGAGACTTCCTTGGATGTTAGCAGCTAACCCCACATTCTTCGGATGCAGAATCCACTGCATCTCTTTCCAATCCAGAATGCCCTCGTCCATCTTAATCGGTGTCGCATACGCATAGTCCTCAGGCAGCTCCGCCACATACGCATACATGCCGCCGGTTATCTTCCCATCGACGATCCACGTGACAATGCCCTTGAATTGAACGGATTCGACTGCCACTCCCGTCTCCTCCGCTATTTCCCGAAGTATCCCTTCCCGCGGCGTTTCATTCGGCTCAATGCTTCCCCCGACACCGTTCCATGCGCCCATCCAGCTTGCTTTCTCGCGATTCAACAACAGAATCCTGCTTCCTTGTCTAATGAAACCAATGGTGTACTTAATCATAGCTGTCAGATGCTCCTTGTTCGTTCTCTTCAATAGTTGTATTTCGCTGCAAAATCTTCTTGGCTTCCATGAAACACATTCGTGTCCACAAAGCCTTGGATTCCTATTATTCTAGCTCGATGATTGTACTGCCAGAACGTCCACTCCCGATCGCCCTTCAGTGTCGGAAATTTAAAGATATCCATAATCCAAATCTCGTAATCCTCGAAGTGACCCGCAATGTACGTGTTGAATGTATCGTATGTCACATACAGAATGGGCCTCTTGTTATAAAAGGTTTCCAGCCTCGCGCACAGCACCGATAACTGCTCCCTAATAACATCCGCATCTTTATCCAAGGCGATCTCAATATCGATCACTGGCGGAAGACTCGAACGATCCTTAGGAACGACATCGATGTAATGGTTCGCCTGATCCAATCCGGTACTTTGCGTCGTAAAGAAATGATAGGCGCCCCGCTTCAAGTCGGCGCGCCCCGCTCCTTCCCAATTTGCAGCGAATTGATCATCCGTCATATCCATTCCTTCAGTCGCCTTCATATAGGCGAACTGCCATTTGGAATCGGCGCCGACGCGATTCCAATCGATCATGCCTTGGAAATGCGACACATCAATCCCTTTCACCTCATAGCGTGACGCGAACAGACTGTTATGCCAGATTACGCCTCGGTACTCCAACAATCCGAGTACAAGGAGAACCGGCAGTATGATGAGGGTCTTCGTATATCTAAACCGCTTCTTAATCATCGCTCCGCGTATCTCCTAGACAAAGGCTATTCTTGAACAGACTTCTTCGCCACATATGTAATGCAATCCGACGTTAATCGGACGGGCTGACCATCCCGATCGATCTCATAAACCAGTCGCTTGACTAACCGCTTCTGTATCTCCCATCCCTCATATTGCGTGTCCAGCAGCTCCAGCATGCGATCCGTTGGCAAATTAATCTCGAACATCGGATCCAGTTCGACGTTCGTTGCCATCACAACCTCTTGAATGTTCGAACCTATAACGAGGCAGTTCACTCCTGATGACTTCGTGCCTGCCGCAACCTCTTGCAGCTTGATCTGTAACGCCTGCTCGGAGCTCAGATGTTCGAGGGTGGACATTGCGACGATCAAGTCATACGATTCTGGCTCAATAACAAAATGCTCGATGTCCGACAGCCTTGCATCGATAAACGGAAGCACTTCATACTGCCTGCTGTAATCCAGCAGCTTGTCGATCGCTGATTGAAGCAGATCGACGCACACAACACGCCCCGATCTGCCTTGCAGCGACTGTGCAATTGGAATGCTGTTGCGTCCAATTCCGGACCCTAGGTCGAGCACGTTCACAAGGGAATAGTCAGCGAACTGTTCGAGTTGATCCAATACCGACTTCACCGGCTTATGCAGCCAGGAGCCAGGCTCGAACAGGTTGTAATTGTCGTAACAAGTATCGTGATATCGCTTCTCTTCCAGACGAATATGCTCCACGCGATTCATGCACAGCTCTCCTGACTCTATTGTTAACTACGACGATTACGAGCTGCTGCAACCAGTTTCCGGACAACAGCAACAATGATTGCATATAGGATAAACAGTGCAACAGCAAATTGCCAATAAGAGCTCCAACTCCAATGCATAACAACAAAATAGTTGTCATGGTACTGGAAATCATCCGGCACAGACTGGTCTATTCCTATCATCATAATGAAGAACAAAGCAGCAGGAATGAGTAAGGACAGGAGCATCCCAATAAGAACGATGTTACGCGATTTCAGGTGAATCTCCTCCTACTTCACGACGGGGCGCTGATTGTCTTTGCTTTTCAACCAGTGCCGAATCCCCTTGCCAGCATACGGTTCGTCTGCAAACCTTGGGATGACGTGAAGATGCGCATGGTTAATATGCTGACCGCCTACACTGCCGCTGTTCCAACCGACGTTGTAGCCATCCGGCTGGTATTCGGCATCCAACATAATCTTAACTTCTTGAAGCAATGCGAATGTGTCCTGCCACTCTTCATCCGTCAGGTCGAACACCGTCTCGCGATGCTGCTTCGGAATAATGATGCCGGAGCCTTCGATATCCGGCTGCTTCAACTGCAAATACATACAAGTTTCATTGTCCATCATAATATGCTGGTGCTCCAGCGTAATATAGCAATATTCACAACACATGAACGACCTCTCCCTTATCATTAGCGTATCCCTTTTGTCGGGTATAACCGGCTATCTTTTATGGTTCTTCATGCTTGTCGGTAATCTTCCAATGTCCATGATCCAGCTTAACCTTGAGTCGAATGGGCACATTAGACGAGCCGTAACTGGATAGTCCAGTATCCGGGTTAACGCCCTTGAATGTGTAGTTGACCCACACGGTTCCTCCTACTAAATAATGAAGGCCGCTGCCTACGCTTAGACGGAACACGACGGTATCTTCAGCCTTGCTTGACGGGTAGATTCCTCGCCGGAAAAACTTCCTCAATGCCGTTTGGGTCACATAACCTTCATCGATCATGACCTGATCCTGTTCAGGATGCAGATAGAGTGTTCGAATCGTGCTCTTCACGCTTGCTACCATCCTTATATCGATCAGGATATACAGGAGTAGCAGCACGACCGCAGCTCCAATTAGGTAGAATGCGAGTTTTCCTCATCTGTCCACTCATGCAACACCTCCCTATTAGAACAGCACGTCTTTAATCAAGAACAAGAAATTGCAATTCACAAGCACAATCACGAACAATGACAATATTCCAACGCTAATGACCAGCCGTTTATCCAGGCGTATGGTCTGCAGGAAGAAGAATAGAAGAGCCGCCCCAGCGCTTAGAAGCAAGTACATAAACAACTCCGAATCATTCGACATTTCCGATAAATATGGAAACAGCAGCCCTCCTGCTAAATAAAAACCACCTTGAATGCTTCTCTTCCGCATAAACCTGGAGAAATGCGCAATCGTATCAATCAGCATGGAGCAAATGACCCCATAAGTAGACGTAATGACCAGCATGAACAAGCTGATGTACATCACCATAACGATTCCTTCTGGACCTGCTGCAATGCTCAATATAATTAAGGACATGAACGAGCAGATGAAGCTGGCACCAAATGCAGAGAATGCTTGGTGAAGCACATAATAGACGACCTTATGTTCAAGAAAGGCGGGGTATACCAAGCTCTTCTCTTCTTCAATTTGCTTCTGCTCCTGCTCGTATCCGCAGCTCCAGCAGTAATCCGTAAAGTCAACGTGAATGCAGTCTTCGCATAAGAGCTTGCTGCAAGCCGTGCATGGCTTGACTGATTCTCGCTCCTCATGGTAGGCACAATTCAGACTCGTCATTTTACCTCGCTTTCACAGCTGGACCTTGGATCATCAGCCAACGGTGATTTCTTGGTTCGCGATTCGGATAAGCGTCTCTACTAGAAACTCATGCTCTCGTTCCAATACTCGAGCGCTTAGGCTGTCGACCGTATCGTCCTCCTCAACCTTAACCGTACATTGACTGATGATGGCGCCGGTATCATACTTTCCGTCCACTAGATGAACGGTAACCCCTGTCTCGCGATCGCCGCTGCGCAGCACGGCTTCATGTACGTATCTTCCGTACATCCCATGTCCACCATACTTGGGCAATAGGGACGGATGAATATTAATGATTCGGCCTGCATAGGCGTCCAGCGTTGCTGGACCAAGCCTCTTCATATAACCGACTAGCAGCAAATAGTCGATCTCATGCTTCTTCAATGTCTGTAAGATTTGCCGGTCGAGCGTCTCCGGTTCTTGGTGAGTAACAGAGGAGTAATGATAAGCAGGCATTCCGTATTGGCGCGCCCGCTCCATCGCGGTGGAAGTGGAGTTGTTCGAGATTAATACCGCTGGAAGTGCGTTAAGGCGTCCATCCGAAGCTGCATCCAGAATGGCCTGCATGTTCGAACCGCCGTGTGATGACATAAAACCAAGCCTTAATTGGTTCATGACATGATTCTCCTAACTAAGATTAAGTAGTCGGAATAGAGGAAAATTTACAGTTGCTTTGAATCACCAACCCATTCGTTCAATGAGCGATTGGATTTGCGCCATATGATGCCGATTATGCCATTCGAACCGCTGAACGGCGATATCGATCGTAATGATGCCGAGCAGTCCGGTTTGCAAGGTGCGCTGGAATTGATCTTCACTGAGACTCTTCAGCACGATAACCAATCGATTGTGCAGCGCTTCCAGTAAAGCGATGGACAGCTCAATTGATGCATCGCTATAGTCGTTTAGCTCAGCGAAGAGGTCTTCACGGTAGGAAGACGCCTTCGGCTGTTCTTCCGTCAGTGCACGCTTCAACCGGAGATAGGCATTCATATCGTTGTCCGCCATATGATGAATGATCTGTTGAATACACCATCCACCTTGGCGATACGGCACTTGCAGCTGTTCGAACGTAAGATTACGTACCAGCAGCCGTAGTGCAGCGCTTATACCACTAATCTGCCGGATAAGCTGCTGCCGACTGTCCGATGATGCAGAGGTGTTTGGTTCGAATGAACCAATTGGATAGCGCAATTGGTCGCTTAATATCATCATAACCCTCTCTTTCTATATAAACTGCTGCTGCTGACTGTCACTGTGCATCGGAGTACTGCTTGTTGCGTTGAACCAACTTACCTTTCTCTATTTCTTCTCGCAGCTCCGACACTTGTCTCGTCAGCGAAGTCAGATCATCCTCCGCATCCTCTGCGATTTTCTTCAACACGATACCAAGTACGAGGAAGAAGATTGTCATGGTGAAGAATATCCCGGTCCAAATCGCACGTATTAAGTGATTCAGTATGTCTGGACGGATAAGCGAGTACGCAATAATCGTTATTAATAGAAACAAACAGCTGAGCGTGAAGAACACCTTATACATCCGATTCGTGCGTTCAAAGAAAGGCACTCCTGATTCCCCCTCGCTGTTCGTATCAAACTGTTCTTTCAGCCGTCTCCTTCCTCTTCCTTCGACAAGCTCACAGCTGGAATCGTTTCTTAATCATCACAGCAACCTGTTCCGGGGATAGCTCGGTGTTGTTGATTCTCATATAGTTGTCGCCCTCGAACTCTCCTTCGATCGAGTTCAATCGATGGTTCTCCATTGTACGTAGAAGATCGCCTTCCGAGAACGCAATGTCACGCTTGGTCGGCTTATGCGCCAATCGATGCGGGCTTTGGTTTCGTGCAAGCCGTTCTTCCACATCCGCTTCCAGTTCGACGAAGATCGTTTCCGCGCCATGAGATTCGAACAACTGACGAATCTCTTGGATATAATTCCAATCCGACTCGAGATCGAATGCCCAGACGAACGTGAATATGATGCCCGCCAGGTCGCTTTGTGCGACCTCTTCGAATATCATTTGGCGGAACTGGCGAACGAGCCGCTTGCCAGGAGGGGTGCCATAGCTGAAGAAGGGAGACACGAGCTCGATCGTCATATGATTGTGAAACAGCTTGAGCGGCGTTATACGTTCCAGCTCTTGCCCGACGGTCATTTTGCCAACTGCCTGCGGTCCGAATAGGATGATAAGTTTCATCTCGAGTCCCCCTGCCTAATTCCCTATGTAAACATCTCATTGCATTGCTTCATGATGTATTGCATATACGCGATCGCATCAGCTTTACGCTTCGCTCTCGACCGATAGAGTGATGCCCCTTCGCCACGTCGTATGCGAATGCACTCTTGTACAATAAGATGCCATTGTTCCGGAACATACGCTAATGCGTATTTGCCTGCACCCGCCTTGCTCGTCACCTGGTGTTCACGGAAGGTATACCATAATCGGGTAATGCCAAGGACACCCCACTCGATCTCTGTTCCCCGCAGCCACACGATGTAGGAGTATGGCCGGTATCGATTGGTCGCTCGGTGAATCCAATTCGCCCAATAGGTATTCAGGTTGATGTGCATGTTACGAATGAACGGATTCATGTCGATTTCAAGAGCAAGTTCCTCAATTGCAGGACCGATGAGCCGGATTCCATGATGCTTCAATTCGTACCAAGTGACGAGGTTTAGTTCAAAATACCCCGCCCGCTTCAGCTTGCCGTCCGAATAGTACGGGAATGGTTCGATGTGTTCATGCAGCTTACCCATGTCTGCCCAAGTCACATAGATGCCTCCCATGCGGGAGCTCGGGAATCTCTTCTCTACATTCTTATGAATGTCCATCACGAGCAAATATTGTTCGTCCGTTAGTCGCATCTCCGTGACAGCAACGAAATCGATATCGCTGCAATGCGGATAGTAATCATCTAATGCGATTGAGCCATACAGATAGAAGCCTTGAATCAAGCCGGCCTGCCGCTTGTTTATCTGTTCCAAGTAATAGGTGAGTACCTCTTGTACACGAGGAGGCAGCTTATCGACCATCGATCTCATCCTTCAATCATTCTTTCGTACTGATTCGGGTTTCCATCTTGTGAGTCCTGAGGCATTATGAGCAGCCTGCCAGATTAGAAACTGGTCAAAGCTCCGAACGTTATCATCGATTACAGCTTCATAGACCTGAATCGATGGCACCTTCAAGCCCAACGTTTGCCCGATCTGCTGCTTGATCTCCAGAATCGAGCGTCGCGTCTCATCCGTCAATGCCGTCTTTAGCGGCTCGACCAAATCCCTCGCGCATGGACCGGGATGATCATGTGCCATTAGCCACATATCGAGCTTCCACTCGATGCCGTCATCGTGACGATATTTCATTTGATAATAGATGCCTTGATCTTCCGTATCGAGCAGGTCGACGTACTTCGCGGCAATCACATTCGGATGTTTCACACATTGCGCCAGCACTTCGAATCCAGCGGAAGCATTCGGCATTTCACAATAGATCTCCATATCGATGTCCGGACTGATCATCAATCGATAAGCTGCCGCGCCTACGAGAATCGGCTCGCCGACTTCCTTCCAACGTTCCAGCAGCTTAAGCTCGCGCAAGATTTGATAGGCCGTATTGTTCGTTCTCTCTGCAAGTTCGTATATCGTCATGCTGCAGCCCCTTTATTCCTCTCTTACCATTTTCCCGGAAATGACAAACGGTTGAATGGAACAAAAAAGTCTGCAACGTCAATTGCAGACCTTCATGTTCAGTTCACTTCCACAATGCCTTGAACTTCATAGGGGTAATCGATTTGCTTCTTGATTGCAGCCGCTGCGTCCTTATGAATGAACAGCTCTGCGAGATAGATTGCTAGGTCAATGGACGTCGATACACCGCCCGCTGTAATGAGATTGCCATCCTTAACGATCCGAGTTTGAATCACTTCGTCGCAATAGGGCTCTAGCAGCTCGTATGAGAAGGGATGTGTCGTCGCCTTCTTACCCGTTAGGAATCCAGCTGCGCCAAACAGCAGCGACCCTGTGCACACGGAGACGAGGTACTTCACGTTCGCCGCCTGCTTCAGCCATGAGATGAACTCCTCATTATAGCGAAGCGCCCTCGTACCCATGCCGCCTGGAACGAACACGAGGTCATATTCAGACAAGTCCGGTTTAATCTTGCCCACCTTGATCGTCAGACCAAGCTCATCTGTGATCTCTTCCGTCAAACCGCAAATATCCCAAGTGGTTCCCTTCGTCTCCTCGAACATGTTAAACCGATAGACGACGTCATAGAGTCCGATAAAGTCGAGAAACGTTAAGCCATCAAATAGTACATATGCAATCTTCATCGACAGTCCCCCAGTCTTGCATTTCCGTCCGCTGAAAATGAAAAAACATCAAGCCTGCACTTGATGTTTTTGTGTTTTACTAATAATAATCAGCAACCGCATATTTGTAAAGACATTCCACCTGCTGTTCGTTACGATTTAATCGAATCTTTAGCTTCGTTCAATATTTCTCGCCGGATGTCATGGGCCAGCCTATACAATTGAGCGATATCGTGCCGTTGACAGCTCTCGAGGCGTGCCACCGCCTCATCAATGTCGACTACTTCCACCGCTATGACTTGCTCACCATCCTCGGGGTTTAGCGGGTTGCCAACGATCTGAACTTCGCCGTAACCAACCAATCTCACAAAGTGAGGGTGGGGGATATAAGGTCTGTACGGCTTGTCGGCGCTTGACTTGCAATTGAAGTATCCGAAGCGATGAAACGTGATAAGTTCCGCCCCCAGTTCCTCCATCATCTCTCGCCGAAGCCCATCCAGGTAAAACTCTCCCTGTTCTAACGTACCGCCAGGCAGCTCCCAACCACCATTTGCTATCTCAAAAATAACATACTGGTCGCCAACGCAAGGAATGATGCTTACGTTGCTAACTAAAGCTTCATCCGCATTCGTTCCTAGCTCGAAGGTTGACGTTACAGGACCCCATTGTATGGCACTAGCAAGAGTCGGGTAATGGCTTAGTTCGATAGTCTTCATGATGTAAGTCACCTTTCCGTATCATAGTCGGCCGTCACGGCCATATCATCGGATAATGATCGAACAGCTTCTCGATGTAGTCGTAGTCGATCTGATTACCTGGGGCTTTGTAGAAAAATCCTTGGTAACGAATCGTATCCGGTGTATTTATTATGAACCGTTTGATTACTTTCCCTTTGTTGTCGTACACGGTTGTTCGGAAGCTGTAGCCCATGTAGCCGAGCGACATTTTACCCTTATGAAAGGTTATTCCATTGAGATTATCAACAATATGCTGAATATGATCGGGCTCTGTTATTTCGATCTGCTTGCCTGTGCTGCCATTGAAGACGATTATCTTCGACACCGAAGTTGGAGCAATATGGATAAGCTTATGCGGAATGTAGGTTAGTAGATAAAGTGCTGCCAGTAGAAGTGGGATGCCAAGTAGGAGGAGGATTCGTTTACGATGTTTTATCATGATGATGCTTTACTGATCTCGAAGGTGAACTTCCATTCGGCTGTATTCCCGGAATAGCGTCCTCTATTCTCTTTCACGATAACTTTAAGGCTCTTGGTCGTTTTCTTCGAAATGGTAGAAGCCTTAACGGTAAGATTGGCTGAGCCGATGTCCGGAATCTTATCCAACTCGGATGCGGTGACCTTAATCTTGAGGGAGTCTGTTGTTTTGAGTTTAAGCGTCACGGACATTCCCTCACTAAGTGCTTTATTATTCACGAATCCTTCTGTCTCCCATTCATTGCCGACAGAGTTGTTCTCAATGAGTTCAGCGCTTACGAACTTAACCGTAATCGAGGACGTTTTCGTTGCGGCAAAAGTAGGTGTAGCTGCTGTTGTAACCAATAGAGTGAGGGCGACAATACTTTTCATAAGCTTCACTAACATCTCGTATAACAGGCTCCTTCCAATAGCAATATTACGGCAATGGCTGCCTATTCTACATGCTCAAGACTTCTTTCTATACATGGCTGATCTTCCCTGCTCGATTGATCAAATCTCTTCCGATGAAATTGGAGCTAGCCGGCGTAATGCCAAGCTACCTTGACTATAGGGACAGCTGGCCATTATGTATGGCAACCCCTTTGTTTCATCATCAGCTTTTCTCTCGAGCTATTGAAGCTGACCGGATTAATGTTCGTGAACATTACGAGGCATTTTTCTTGAGGATTTTTACAACTAAATAGATGACATAGGCTGCTAATGCCAGACCCCCTATGCTCAGCACCTGTATGATCGCTGTTGACAATTGAAACATATTAACTTCCTCCTTCATATCGTTTATGAGATTTGATACAGTGTAGCTGGAC
This sequence comes from Paenibacillus sp. CCS19, assembly GCF_033239625.1. Classification (NCBI taxonomy): domain Bacteria; kingdom Bacillati; phylum Bacillota; class Bacilli; order Caryophanales; family Paenibacillaceae; genus Paenibacillus; species Paenibacillus sp. CCS19. The sequence goes on along the minus strand of NZ_BTCK01000036.1, from coordinate 19,133 downwards.
GAATCACAAGCGACGAGCAGCACAGGCAAACACAGTTCATTAAATATTTCTACGGTCCCCTAAACGGGGGATCAAGCTCCGTGTTATTTAATTTCACCCTCGTGAACAACGCCGAACATTCCCGTCATCCCGTCATGCCGATTAAAGCCGTACTTGTTGTAAAATGTCTCTTTGCCTTGCGCGGCAAATAAGCCAATGAACGCTTTCTCCGGTGCGTGCTCTTTCAAGTAGTCCGTAATTGCATCCATGATCTTACGTCCGATACCTTGGCCCTGATGATCCGACTTAACCGCAATATCTTGGATGTAGAAATAGATCATGCCGTCGCCGACGACTCGTCCCATACCGATCGTTTCGTCGCCGAATCGGACGACAACGCCGAATAGCGACCGCTCAATCGATTGCTCGACTACATCCCAATTCATATAATCCGTCCATCCCACTGAATTACAAATCGCTTTGTATTCTTCGAATGTCGGAAGTCTTAGTTCAGTTACATATTGTTGTTGGCTCATAGGTGTAGTCTCCTTAGTGATTAGCATGTATTGTTGATTGTTTCAGATTGGCTATTTCATTCTCTATTATCCGAACGATTTCATCAACAGGCAATGTCCCGTCAATGACAACATCCGATATCGGCTTAATCGTATACAGCATGCTTTCATAACCCAATCTGCCTCTTTGTAGATAAACTTGCATGTCATTCTTAATCTCTTCCGCATTCGCAAGTTCGTAATCTCGCAATATTCTTCGTGCCAATGCTACATCCAGCGGGGTATCGAGGAATATCGTGAAGTCGATCGCTTGCAAATGATCATGCGACCTTCCGAACGGATAGTCCAGCAGAATATATTCCACTTCACTTGAGCTGACGAGTTTCTCCATATCGGCAACAATCGGACCGACATTCCATTCATTACTGTTAGCTCCCCGTTCTACCCATTCGATGATATCTTCAGGCGCTTCCAGATCATATTCGTCAAAATATAGTGCTTTCGCATTCGCGAGACGTTGACTTAGACGCGAAGCAACAGTCGTTTTCCCTCCGCCCGCGACGGCAGCGATAGCTATAATGATAGGCCTTCGTATATGCATGATGTTCCACCTCGCCTACAACACAAGTTCCGCATGTACTTCACCACTATCCAATACTTTTCCAGTCTGCACAAAACCGAATGAATCATAAATCTTCTTAGCCGCTGCGTTCTCCGGGTTGTAGGTAAGCTCCGCTACCTTGGCTGCGCCCCGCGGGAATGTTCTGAAGTAGGCGATTGCTTGCGCAACAACCTCCTTGCCATAGCCTTGACCTTGATACCGTTGATCGATCATCATTTTGAAAATCCCATACGAGCTATAATCAAAATTACCAGATCCGTCGTCGTAATACATCATTATAAACCCAACTAGTGTTTCGTCCTTATAGATCGCGAACGTAATAATGTCCTGTCCTTCATCCTGGGCAATATAGGCTTCGGCGAGAGCATGCTGATTCGATGATATATAGCTCTTCTGTTCCTCTGTAACTTGCAGTTCGATGCATGGTATGAAGTTCTCCCATGTTATTTTTCTAAACTCCATGTTAATCACCTCCGCCCTGCGAGCTGCCAGCGCTAATTGAAACGCCAATTCCTCTATTCCATACTAGAGCCAGAGATTACGAAATGCTTGCTCTCTTCCTCGCTGCCCATATACTCAATGAATCTCCACAGCTCGGCTTCAGGCTTTTCTTGCGGAATGTACGCTCGTAGCATCCAGCTGCCGTTGAATTTCAGTTGAAATCCCCCGCGTTCGTCCGCATCAACTGCAGTAATACGCAGCGGCAGCGGTATCCCATCCATCAAATAGTCAAATCTCGATTGCCCATTCATATCAAATAAATCGTCGTCTTCCATCCATACATTGCCCTCGTAGGTGAATACCCATGGACACTGCAGATGGATCGCATAGGGGTAAGACGTTCTTCTACTGAGCAGCCCTTTGGTTGTTGTCGGTTCACCGATCGAGAGCCAGACCATTTCGCCGGCTCGACCGATTTTATGTATAGCTGATCCGACGATATGCGTCATGATAAATAAAATTTTATCTCTCATGTCATTGATCCTTCCGGCACATTGCTAATAGAATCAATTCAATCTACTGCGTTGTCCGCAGCCCCGTTTCGAAACACAATTCCCTTACCCGTCCAATGCTCTGTCGTTACATCGTGTTCGCTATAGCTGCCATTTGTATAATCATGGATCGTTCGAGTCCAGAACTGCTGGGAAGCCACATTATTGCCATGCTGCAGCACAACCCACGTACCTTTGAATGTATCGAACACTCTGGCAGCGACCAACTTCCCGATCCCTTGTCGTCTGTATTTGCGCATAATGAAGAACTCTGCGATTGACCTAGCGTCTTCATCTACTAGGTTATTAACATAATCATTCACTAACACGAACCCCGCGTACCGGCCATCTACTTTGACAAAATAAGCGCGTCTCTTCTCTTCCGTCCAGTAGTGATCCAAGTACGTGTATCCGTAATGCCCGGACGCATTAACATCTGCATCATTAAACTCGCTAAAATCATATTCATAGAGTTCGATCAGCTGACGCAGGATCGTCTTCTGGTCCTCCGTCACCTGGACCACCTCGACTGCATCGTTCTCACCACTCGCTTTCATCTTCACAGGCGTCCGATCTACTTCGGCTGTTGGTTGAGATGCGGAATGAGCAAGTGGAACCGACGATGAAGCTGTCATTGGCTTCAAATGATCGAGCCGTTCAATAATGAAGGCTAATGCGAACAGAATGAAGCCTCCAACTACGCTGATTGTAATAATGAGTAAACTGTCATCTGCGAAGCCTACGAAACTACCCATCGTTATAATGAGCGCACTTATGACCACTAGAACTTCTTTCATCCAATAAACTCCTTGCATGCTGTGATATACGCCTTACACATATTGGTATTGTATCCCATCCCCGATCTATTGGCACTATTTTCTTGTCAAACCAAAAAAGCGCCAGTTGGCTGACGCTATAGTACGAAGCTATTCATCTCTCCCCTGTTACTTCTTCACAACGGGAAAATAAATATCCGTTACCGATTCTACTGCTTTCGGTCCTTTGTTCCGTTCATCATATACTTCAATATTATAGGGGGACGCCAGTTTGTAATCGTTGTTGTTCAGCCATGTGGAATACAGATAGTGATGGACGGGGCCGGCGTTCTCAGCCGGACCTTCGAACGAGAATATGACATATTCATTCTTGGGCACCTCCCGATAAACCATGCCGTCCGGCAAATTATCGACAGAAGATACCTCCACACCGATGAAGAATTCGAACGGATCCGTCTCGGGATTGTAATCGTCTGGATCGGTAGACAGGCCGAATACTTCTCTAGCGTTAATTTCATTCCTAATTTCGTGTCTTCTTGCAAGGAATTGTTCGCCAAGCCGAATGGTCAACCCACTCTCCACATCTCCAAGCGTCACATTAACCGCCAGTCCTGCCAATAACAAACCATCTCTCTGCATGATTTTGCTTTCCACTACATTCGCCTCCGCATCATGGTCAGATCATTAACGATTCAAATCATACTTCGCATATTTGCCTTCAAGCTCTGGGTCCTGAATATCGTCGAACCAATCCGACTTGATCCACAACGGTATTTGAAGCAGCTCCTGCAGCGCTTCTACAGCCTTCTCGCAATCGCTCATAGCCATAATCTCATTCAATCGGTCGAAGTGCTGGTGTCCCAAGTACTCCGTAAGCACGCTAATGTCCGCCTTCTTGTCCTCTAGTTCATAATCAAATCTAGCTCCTTCTGTACACCATACTTGACCGGTTACTTCCTCACCATTGGAGTAGATTGTCATCGTGAACACACCGTCATCAAAGTATGAAATCGTCATAACAGGAGCTTGTATATAACTGGATAACTCTTCACCAACCGCTTCAACCTCTCCCCAATCGAAGTAATCGTTGAGAATGCTTACGAAACCCCGCTGCAATTGGCCAAGGTAGAAGATATTTCTTCCGCGATACGCCACTGCCAGCAACGATTCGAATCCATCCAGATTACCTGCAGGAATAACGGGCTGCTCCTTATCCTCTAACAAACTTGTTAATGCCTCAAGAACATCATCAAGGTTATCTGTCATGACATGCATGTTGCCGAAGCTCGTTCCCACAGCGATAGCCTCCTTACCTTAGGTCAACTTCATATGCTCGAATCCATATGCAAGAACCACATCTACAGCATCATCGCGCTTCAACTGACGGAGCGCCAATCTATCCGCTGCTAACTGGGAAATTCTTTCATTTCACTCGTCTCTCCTCAATGAACTCTTCAATGGCAGGCAATCGTTCGCTCAAAAGCTCCCGAATTTCCATCGCTGTCTGATCAATGAACTGCAGCACTCGCTCCAATGTAAAATAAACCGGCGTGATCCGCGGCTCATTACCCGCTTCCAGCAGCCAAGCTATTTTCTCATCCCGATATTGGCGGACTTCCTGCCCGGTTACATAAGGGTCGATCGAATAGCCTTCCGTCCCCTTAAGAAGCTTAATCCATTTGTCCAAACGGTCCGTCGATCGGATCAGATCGAATTCCACCTGGCTTACTTCGGAATTGTAGGTCCCGCGCTGTGCATTCGGTTCGCCGCCATACGCCAGCTCGAAATCGCTATATAACGTTTCTGTCCATCTGAGGTCGGTGTAAATATGCGAGAAATAGCCCAGGACAAAGTCGCGCCACTCCTTCGTCGTATTCATCGAAACGTAGGAATCGTACTTGTCCCCAATCATTTCCTTCGTCGGCATAATCCCCTGATACACGAGATGCGTAAGGCCTTTCTCTTCTCGCGAAATGCTGCCTCTCGCATGGATTGCGTCTGGACCTATACTGCCAATTAACAACTCCGGCGCAGGTGTCCCGTTATGAAGCTGATCGGATATAGCGAAATGTACCATCGGCCAAGGCAAACGCGTATCCTCCATTATTCCGTAACACAGCATCAACTTCATGTTGATTGAGCACGGCTAGTAAATGTTCCATCTCCATACCTCTTCCGCTTAATTACTGTCTGTACGAGCGTCCCATTCGCTGGCTGTCAGACCATAGATAACACGATTCAGATAATGACCATTGATAAACTCGTAATCTCTTATTTCGCCTTCACGCTGGAAACCTAACCGTTCGGGAATCGCACGGCTCCTCGCATTGCTGGACGCTGCTCCGATTTCAATTTTGTTCATGTGAAGGCGAGAGAACGCGAATTGGATCAGTGCTTGAATAGCTCTTGTGATAATGCCTCTACCTTCGAATTCACGCCCCAGCCAGTAACCGATCTCTGTCTTCCGATTATCTTGATCCATATACAAGTAACCAATAGAACCAACGAGCTGACTGCCTTCCCATATGCCGATCCAATATCCGTCATCCTTCGCGTAACGCAGACGCGTCCGCTCGATGAACGCTCCAGAATCATCCACAGACAACGTCATACTCGGAAACTTCAGCCACTGCCCAATATAGTCACGGTTCCGATCGATCAGTGCATATAAGGCATCCGCATCTCCTGTTTCTAATAGGGTAAGACACAATGAATCGTCGATTCGATAGTTGAACATGATGGATGCCATCCTTCCTACATCGCTGCTAGTTTGATTTCGAATTCGATTTCATGTTTAATCGGGATTCCTTCCGAACTAATCAAAGGGATTGTCGGTTTAATCATTCTTGCTTCGTCTACTGCATTCGGATGAATGCATTTCATATCGAATCCTCTCATCTGATAGAACCGGATAGCTTTAATGTTATCGTTAGTCGTAATAAGCCACAGCCTGTTAAGATGCTGCGATATCGCTTTATTTTTCACCAATTCAATAAGTCTCGTCCCTATGCCGCAATTCTCGCTGTAGCTGTTCAAAGCAACAATTTCACATTCGTTATTGCGGATGTCATATAGAATGAGTCCTAGAATGCGGTCCTCTTCTCTAGCTGCATATCCGGCCAAATGCTGCACCATATGCACCTTTCCTCTTGAGACAATTCTATCGCCTCTGATAGCAGTGATTTCCTCCGACCAGTCGCTCGTTATCTCTACGTATTCCATACAGCGATCTCCCTCTCATGCATTACAATCGGTTAACTTAACCAAAGAAAGCGGCCGGATACTTCAATTCGCCCCGGAGATGAAGCAATTCATTCTCTTTCAGCTCACATACCATGAACACATCGTCAGGCACTTCGAATTGCTTCAGCTCTAGTCCATACGAACGAGCCGGCTGGAATCCGAATTGGGGATAATATGACGGATGGCCGATCAACAATACGATGTAATAACCAAGCTGCCGACAGCGCTCCAACCCTTCCCGGATCAACTGCTTGCCTATACCGTGCTTCTGATACTCGGGTTTAACCGCAATCGGAGCAAGGACGATGACCTCGTGCTGCGTTTCGCCATCTACCACTGCGGCTTTGCTCAGCAATAAGTGTCCTACTATTTCATCATCTTGCTCCGCAATAAGGGATAGCTCCGGCACCCAATAAGAAGTGGATCTAATCCGTTCAACTAACTTCGCTTCATCCTCGCGATTTCCGAAAGCTGTGCAATTTACTTGGTAGACTTGATCGTAATCGCGTTCGTTTTCCGTTCGAATACGGACTGTCATATTGTCACCTCTGTGCTATGTCGCTCTTAGAACCAAACCTTACAATCGATTCCAGTACGCCTCTCTCACTAGCTCCATCTGCGAGATATGCCTTCTAGCATGTTGGCATAAGAAATAAATATATTGATAGACATCAATTTTGCCGAGGTCAGCCACAGTCATCGTTGTCTTCGCCAATATTCCTTCACCGTTCGGGATTTCAGCAAGTATCTGTCTGCATTCGTTGATCTGCTCGATCATCAGCGATTGTATCTCAGCAAGTGATTTATCGCCTGTCGGTTCCATATGATCGGGTCGAATCCACTTCAACGACTGATCTTGCGCAATACGATCGAGCGCACCGAGATTGTTCTCATAACTCGCAACCTCTTGTTCCAGATCAACCTTGCTTGCAAGCTCCAGCGCTCTCCTCCGGCCCTTCCGGATCAGTATGAGCAAATAATAATTGGTCAGCGTCACATGCTCCAAGATTTGCTCAATACGCCAGCCCGCTGCCGGTTGGAAACCAAGCATTTCCGAGTCTATTCGATACCACTCCTGATATAGATTAAGAGTATCTGACAGTGCCTGATCGATAAACTGAATAGTTTGTTGAACCGTCATGACTTCCAGCTTGTCAAAAGCAAACATGTCGTGTCTTCCCTTCCTTCACACCGTGTTGATGGAATTAAGTCACTCGACCGGTTGCTGCTGCAAGCGCTCAAGCGCAACAATCAACTCTCCCGGACTTCTAAGCTCAGCAAAGTCACTCTTTATCCAAGATTGGAACCAGATTGCATGGAATACGTTAAGCCCCGCATCCGCTGCGCCGGATAGCTCATTCGAGCCGCCATCTCCGACGAAGACGCTGGCTTCCGGCTGAACATTCATTCGTGTGCAAGCCAGCATATAGATCTCCTTATCCGGCTTACACCACCCTGTTTGATAGGAGAAGACTGTATCGTCGAAGTATTCGCTAAACACCGAATCGTGCCAGCCTCTGACTTCTTCTTCCGTACAATTGCTGATGAGGCCAATCTTTATTCCGTTCTGCTTCAAGTAGTGCAAGAGTTCCAACACTTCCGTATGGACCCGCTTAAAAGGAATGTGCTTCTCCTTCACTCTCTCTTGGTAGAGGAACTCGATATTCCCTTCATTCACTATTAGGTTGTGTGATGCTACTATCGTGCGGATCACTTCATCGAACAAAGCAAGCTTCCCTCTCATTCGAGCATCCTGATGTTTGCGCCACTCCTGCTTGAATGCCTCAGCAGATAGACCTAGCAGCTGCATATAATCATACTGGCGATTCGAGATTCGCTTACCGTCAGCAAATTCAGTGATCAGCGTTTCGAACAAATCGAAGAATATCGCTTGTATCCTCATATTAGCTCCTCACCAACTGAATTGGTACCATTTTACTCACAACACAATCTCATACAAATTCGCGGCCCAATTATCAAATTCCAATCTGCGAACGAATCCGAAGCCAAGATCCCGATAATATTGATTCAATCTTGGATTCTCCGCCATGCAGTCCAGCCGTACGACCGTTTTGCCCCGTTGTCTGATCTCTCCGATCGCGGATTGAATGAGCTGCTCTCCAATCCCTAGTCCCTTGTAATCTCTGTTCACAGCAAACCGATGAATGTAGCCTGCACCGTTATGGTCCAACTCGTTCCAGATCAAAGGATCCGACCAGGTCAACACATACGTGCCCACAATAGCACCCTGGTATTCCGCAACGTAGACATCCGCCCCATCGTTCATAAACTCCACGACGTGCTCAAGCCTAAAGTGCTCCGGTCTCCATTGGTAAATCCCCTTCGCATTTAACCATCTAGCGGACATCAGCCACAGCTCCAATACATCAGCCGCTTCGTCGCTAGTTGCATGTCTAATCTTAAGCTGCTGTTCCAATTGTTCCACTGTCGTCACCCGCTTTACATAATTGAAAAGCCCCGCTCATCCACCTATTACAACCGAACCTATAGGAAAGACTGCCGACGCAGCCGACAGTCCTCTCCATGAATACAATCACGCAAATCCGTTACTCGAGTCTTGCAAGTGCATTCTTATACTTTTCTAAACGGTTATAGTCGCTTTCGGTCGGATTGTTAATCCGAGACAAGTTCATGTTCTCTTTGATATCCGCGATTTTGACGTTTCTAGCGATCCAGTTTCCTTTCGTCTTCTCGATGAATGCTTCATAACTATCTTCTTGGGATCTGGTCAGCCGGCCGATCGCATCGATGATCTCATCAGAGAACCCATGCGCTCTCAACTGCTCAAGCGTAACGGAACTATCCTCCACAACATCATGAAGAACCGCTGCGATTTTCTCCTCTAACGTCTCAACCCGATTCATTACCGCTAACGGATGCAGGATATAAGGGGCTCCGCCTTTGTCCACTTGATCTTTATGCGCTTCCAGCGCAATAGCAATCGCCAACTCAATATGCAATACGTCCACCTCCAAATCCCGCACAGGATGATCCATTTAAAGCTCCAGTCTAAGCCGTATCATATCTCGACATGGAATGCCGTCTTCATAGATCTCTTCCTCATAGTTACGTATGAAATAATCCACATCGACGCCGACAATTCTAAATCCACATCGCTGGTAAAGCTTTAATTGGTGAATGCTCGAATTGCCTGTCCCAATCTCGATGGTTGGATAGCCCAATTCTTTTGCTTCCTGTATCGCCTTGCTTACAAGCGCTTTGCCAATTCCTCTGCCTTGACAATGCTCGTCCACTGCAACATTCACAATCTCAATGGTATGCGGAGAAGTGGGCAGCAGTACAAACTCGCCAACGATCTGCTCATGATCATACGCCAAGTAACAATGGCCTCGACGGATATAACTTTCGATTTGGATTTGAGAAGGGTCAGCTAACAACAGCAAATCCATGGGGATCTGGTCTGGCTCCACTTTTACGACGCGAAAGTCCATTAACCCCAGTTCCTTTCCTTAGGCATTTAACTCCAAAACATGTTTCTCTTATCTTCATCTACGATCAGCAGCTGTGTTTCGAAATTATCTGCAGGAGTGATGTCCTCCACGAAGTGCCACTTTTTCTTGCTATCTCTCCAATACACTTTCCATTGGTTCTGTTCCAATCGGAACTGAGCCACGGTTAACTCCACCCACTCTTTGCTCATGAAAGCTGGCCGCTCTTCAACTAGCGTTACATTATTTCCTCTTATCTTATAATTCAGCCTAATTTCATTTCGAATATGTTTTGGGACCTTCTGTTCGATATACACATTCATAATTTTTTCAATACGTTTCTTTGTAAAATCGTCCAAGCTGATGCACCTCTATATGATGTATGTTGAATTAATGCCGTTACTGTTACTGTGAGCGACTAGCCCTTTTTCCCGCGATACTGCGCCGTTCTTAACTCCTGTACATACGCTTCAAGATCGGGCATTCCCTCATCCACTGCTTGTTTGATGGCTAGTTCAATGTCGTAATGAACTCTCACCAACTGAATGCTGAAGGCTGCAAGCTCCTTACTATTCAATCGGCCTTCAAGGATGGCGTACGAAGCTTGAGGGATTTCCAATGGATTTCCTACGCTGCCCGCATTAAACAATGTCCTGCCGGCAAAATTTTGCACATATGCATTATGTACATCGCCATAACCGGCTACGTCTGCTGGTGCTTGCTGCTCGTAGTGCTCTGAACTTTCGAATAGAGACATCCTCCGTTCCTCTGGATCCCACGGTTGAATGCGCTCGTATTCGCTGCGAGGCGAAGCATGAAACAACCGAATAAGCCGCCCGCTCATATACCATTCAATGCCGAATGGCAATTGACTTAAGAAAGTCAATCTCTCCGGACCAAGCTTAGCCTGATGCCAATGCACGGCTTCGAACTCACTCGGTTTGGATACGAAATCATCCCAATTGCCCTTAATTACCTTATCGCATGTCCGCTGAACAAGATCCACCACAAGATCCGAACTCGGCCCTTTGCCGATCAGATCGCCAAGACAATAAACCATCGCAACATGACGCGCATTAATATCTTCCAGCACAGCCTGCAAAGCCGGCAAGTTCCCATGAATATCTGATATGACAGCAATTCGATCCATCCGATTACCTCCTACTCAACAAACGACTTGCATGTTCTTCTAGTATAAATACCGCCCAATGACTTCCTCATCCCAAATCTGAGCTTCAATGTATCGTTCTGGCCCCTTGTCCCCGTCCCGGTTCCAATCCTGCGGAAAACCGTACCTCTCAATGAGCTCAACAATTCCTGTCTTCGTATACATCTGCTGCCGATAAGGCCTGTCATCTCGATAACGCATGGTGGGAAATAAATCACCGTATGTAAAACTAACCGATTCCTCCGCAAAATGATCCCAAGGAATCTCCAGTACGTCAGAATTCGGATACCACGACTTCAGCCAATAGCAAGCTCCGAGTGTCATGTAATGAGGGTATGTGTTGCGCGGTTTCCCACCCTTCATGACAAACTGTTCTCGTGCAGCAGCCTCCAGTTCTCGTCTTATCCTCATATATTCTTCCGAACGGCGACTGGCAAAGGTCGTTCCATTCGCACGAATCTGTCTGGATATCTCTTCTGATTGTTCCTGTGGAAGCTTAGATAAGTTTCGGAACGGTCCTATTTCTCTATCATAATAATGATATAGTTTGAAGGTCATAGGGATAGTCCTTTATGTCAAAATAGAGGTCAGTCACTTCTTCCGATCACTTGCTCGACAATGACCTTGAACTCATCTAATTCAATGTTCAGCTTCATAATTCCTTGTTTATCTAACCAATCCAACTAACATGGTCAGGGAGCATAGATTCCGATCTCCATTTCTCGAACGAATCATAAACCATTGTGATAGGCCACTTAGGATCTTTCTCCGTGCTACCACGCCACGTCAGATGCACTTGAGCATACTTAGCCTCATGCAGATACTTAAACAAGACATCATCACAATCGAATCTTCTTGCAACGATTTGTAGAGGTATACCAAATAGAACATGATCTTTACCAAGCTCTCTATACAGCTCTTGCACATATGTCTCGGATTGAGCAGGCTCCCATGGATCTAAATAAATAGAATCCTTATTATGTTCCAACCGATTACTCCCTTCACAATGACAAAGCCACAAACGATCTATCCCAACCTATACAACGTAACCTCATAATCCGCAAACACTTCCTGCAGCATCGGCTCAACGACATTCCAATCTCCATTAGCCAACCCGCAGCCGATGTTATATGGCAATGCGATCGAATGTCCACTCTTCTTAGCTTCTTCCTTCAGTACAGTAAGACTTTGCTTCAAAGCCTCATAATTCGTATAGAGTACATTCTGCCTTCCGTAATTCAGTTGTCCGAATAAATTAGCCGTAAATTTAGAACCTGTTTGAACGAGTTGGCATTTGCCAAGCAGCTCATGTGATTCGTATTGATTGCAAAACCGCTTATACGATGGATACAAATTCACGTATCGATCCCGCAATGCTCGGGCCACGCCGGACCCCATTACACCTTGGCAGTTAACCTGATGCCCGATGATGTCTTCCGTCGCATTCAACAAATCGCCGTTAACAATTGTGACTGGCATTAACCGCTCTCCCTATTACGTTATTTCGAATGCATGGTCCATTGCGGGGGACGTCTCATAAACCGTTCACTGTCCCGAACAAACCCGTATTTCTCGTAGAGTCCATGTGCATCCTTGGTACCTAGAAGCCCTGTCAGTCCTTCTAATTCCGCCACATTCATGACCGACTGGACTAGCTTCTTGCCTATCCCCTTGCCACGATGCTCCTCATCCACATACACATCACAAAGATAGAAGAATGTCGCCCAGTCCGTCACAACGCGCGCAAATCCAACTTGCTGATCGCCATAGGATACGCCGATGCAATACGAATTTTCAATCGCTCGGATCGTCCGTTCAGGAGGTCTTGTATTGGCCCAATAACTTCTCGTCAAAAATGCGATGACCGCCTCAGTGTTAATCTTCGACTTATCATCACTGATAAGATAATCATTGTATATCACTTCCATCACGGAACCTCCTATCGTCGCATAGGCGCCGAATATGTCGCTTATATAACGCTCGTCGTTCCATCCGCATGTCCAACCACGACCGTGTGTGCCATCTGAATAAACAAACCATGCTCGACGACACCGGGGATTGTTTTGATCCGATCACCTAGCGCACCGGGACTTGCGATCTCATCAAAATGACAATCGACAATCCAATTCCCATTGTCCGTAACGAAAGTCGATTGTTCAGCCTTTCGTATAACAGGCTTGCAGCCAAGCTGCTCCAGCCGTCGAATGGTCAACTCCGCTGCGAATGGAACGATCTCGATCGGCAGCGGGAACTTGCCTAACGTCTTGACCAGCTTGGACTCGTCGACAATGACGACAAATCGCTTGCTGTTCGATGCGATAATCTTCTCCCGCAGCAGTGCGCCTCCGCCGCCTTTGATCAAATGATTGTCCCGATCGACTTCATCCGCACCATCAATCGTCATATCGATTGATTCCACTTCAGCGAACGGGATGATCGGTATGCCTAACTGCAGCGCCAGCTCCTCCGAGTTCTTCGAGCTTGAAACAGCTTTTAATTGCAGTCCCTCTTCCTTGATTCGCTCTGCAATTCGATGGATCGCCCAATACGCGGTAGAGCCCGTCCCCAATCCAACAGTCATACCGTTCTGTATAAGCTCAACCGCTTTATCCGCTGCTGCTTTCTTCGCATTCATTCGATCAACCTCCACATCTGGATTTGAGATAATTAACTTCTGACAACCAGTCTTCGTACTTGTCGCTTTCTTCCCATAAATCCTTTAGTTCGGACTGGCTAAGAATGATCTCAATCAGTTTTACCGCATCATCGGCTAATGCGCTGACGATATATTTCCACTTTTCTTCTTTGCTGAACGCCTTCCACTGCAATTTGGTCTCATCATCGACCGCATCACTTTTCATCATCTCATTGAAAACCGATACTAAATTTCTGTCATAGCTCTTCTTCTTCAGCCATCTCTCGATAGCTGGGGGGATATCCCCTCCTGGTGCACCACGTAACACAGCAACGATCTCAACAGCCGCTAATACTTCAGAAGATAAATCACTGTCCAGAGTCTCAGCCGGGCTATCCTGATACTCATGATTGAACTCTGAGAACTTATACACGACTATGCTTAAATCCTTGTCATCTTCCAATTCAGAGATCCAATCCAGCGCGCTGTCATTTTCAAATGTTTTGACTCCCCAGGCTCCCAATGTAACCCTCCTAGAATTGTAGATGAATGGCTATGTACTCCGAATCCGAATCTCTTTCCTATGAATTAAACTCGCTACAACGATGCCCGCCAGCACGCCTGATATTGGAGCAACGACAATAATTCCGATCGTATTCGTGCTCGTTGTCCAAGCGAGCTTAGCAGCAACGATCCCCAATGCGATGAGGAGAACAATCGCCCAGTAAGTTATTTTACTCATCCAAGGGATCTTCTTCACGCTGCCCGCGTGTGTTGGTACCGGCGTTCTAAACAGCATCCATGTTACCCAAATAAACTCGACCGCCAGCCCGATGAGTGACAATGCATACTGGAGCAGTTGGTACAACGGAATTGCACCAATTTCAGACTGAAGCGATGAATGCCGCAGTACGAAATAACCGCTCTCGTGTGTGAATGCGTCTACGAATAGGTGACTATAAAATCCTACGATAACGGATAGTAAGAACACCAACCAGTTTCTGTAGTTGCGTAGGTCGATTAATCGAATTCGCTGGTAAGCTCTGACGTCGAGATGAGCGATCGAAGGAAGATGAGAACTGAATGATCTGATACAAAGGTGAGTGAGGATTAGGAATAAGACACACAATGGGATCGCTTGAATAAACAGCCCTTCAATGGTATGACCGATCGTCTGGTGAGGCTCGAGCGCTAGAAAATACTCAAAATCAGGAGACATGCTGCCAAGAATCAAGCCGGACACAGTCAAATATCGCGGCCTGACCGCTTTCACCGGTAAGGCGTACAAAGGATGCGCGAAAGTAAACGGCGTATCGATCCCTCCCTTATGTCTACCAGATATGAAGCATGCTTGCTCCATTCATTGCTTGGAAAAGTTCGCTACGTGGTTACCCTCTTTGATCTTCTTCGACTTATTGGGCTTATGATTAAAGTATGGATCAGGATACATACCATCCCTAAGCTGATCGCATGATCCGCCAGATTCGATATGCCACGGCCGAAATCCAAGAAATCGGTGACACGTCCATACAGAACACGATCAATCGCATTACCGATTGCACCGCCAACGAAGATTCCCGCACCACACTTCAACATCCATCCATCTAGTCTACCTTGGCGATAAAGACGAATTGCCCACACCGCAACAAGAACAGCAGGAATGACAAAATACCGCCCATACCCCTCAAAGCTGCTCCCCATAGCACCGGTATTCTCAAAATACGTCAGTTGAAATCCATCCCACACCGGAGTTGATTGTCCAAGCTCCATATGAAGTCGAACCCATATTTTTGCGCTCTGATCAATAAGGACGACAAGCAGCAGAATCATATAAAACATAGGATCACCTCGGACTTTTTTCTTGTTGTCTTGTTTAGCGTTTGTTCGTCGAAATCACTTCCAGGTCAATATCTTGACCCCAGCCGTTAAATCCGCTTCCATTGTTCTGAATGCCATTGAAACGCATCGTAATATTCTGTTTGCTATGTTGATCAAGCGATAATGTGTTAGCTTCAAAAACGATATCTACATTTCGATTCCAGTTCGTTGGGAGTATCGGTCTGATGACGACTTCGTCCGCTTTGCCGTAATTATAAATCTTGAATGAACAATCCGCATTGACGTTATTCTCATTCGAAACGAAGTTACATTTACCGTTAGATACTTCGGTGGAAGCAATATCAGAAGCATTGTACTTCACTACGAACATATACCCTTCCGTCGCCCAAGGAAAAACAACAAAGAAAGCAATACAACCAATCAGTATAGATCTTGTTATTCTAGGATGACGATCCCGAAGCGTTCTTTGAGCCCCAGCTACCCCGATACAGAGAAGAAAAAGGGCAAGGATGACCGGCAAATGCATACCATTCTGATTGCTCTTGCTCCAAGGTGAAATGCCTATTCCTTCGAATATCTGGTCTCCAAAAGATTCCTTCAAATGCGTTTGGGATATTAACAGCATGGCTGCAAGGATGACGATGATGAAATAATAACCTTTCTTGATTATGATCACTCCCATCTGAAGTCTCGGGCTATGACATCACTTCGTTATGTTCTTCTAATAATTGTATCACTTCGACGTCCGGAAATTTCTCTTGAATCTTGCAGGCAAGCGACCTTACTCCGAATATTTCGGTAAAGGTATGGCTTCCAACAATGAGGTTCATTTGGATAAACTTCGCATATTGAACGGTATACAACGTTTTCTCGCCAGTAATATATACATCGCATTGGCTCTCCATTGCTTCCTTCAACTGATTCGTGCTATTCCCTGCCCCAGTTACCATCCCTATTCGTCTTACGTCCCGGTTACTGTTTGGTTGAACAAAAATATTCTCGCCTAATAGCTCTCTCATCGTCTCAGCCAATTGTTCCAGCGTAATTGAACGCTCGAGCTCCCCAATTCCGATACTGCTATCGCCATTGACGTGCTGCGATTGTTGAACTACATTCGCGCCTAATAGCCGAAGCAGAGAATGACAAGTACCGAACTCCGCATAGTCGAGCGGCAGGTGAATATAGAAATGCGCAATATGATGCTCTTCCAGCAAGGCCATGCAGCGCTCTTTCATCCCATATACAAAACCCCACGCATCATGATGGGTTATAATCAGATCAACCTTATGCTGGGCTGCCTGTTGGACGATCTCAGGTGTAAGGTTAGTCGCATATCCTATTGTTCGATAATCAGCCGCTGTGAAGTTGCTGTAACCATATTCCTCATCCTCCTGAAAATCAAGAAGCAGCTGTCCGAATAACTCACCTATACACGATTTGAACTGTTGGATGTTCATCCTCATTCCTCCTATCCCTAGTGATGCATTCATCTACCTCTTCTCAACCGACCATAACAGCAAATTGAATCTCTTAGCCTCATTCATGGCACCAACGATTTCGAAAGATTTTATATCGATTAATCGAGGTATCCATTTTCGAATCAGACGTCCATCCACTTCGTCTGTAATTTGATTGTTTAATGCTTCTATTTGCAACTCGAGCTCAAGAGAAGAGATGGAATGCTGGATGAAATACTTGTGGTCATTTTGCAGTTCTTTCATCTTCACAAAATCATTGATTAACGACCTTATCGAGGATGATTTCTGTAATCCTTTTCGAGTAAAGGCACCCCATTTCAATTCGATTCCGATCTCGCTGATAGTATCATGATCATCAGATTGTATGTACACGGAGTAATCCAGCATCCGACCGTCGTTATACGCATGATCCTCAGGCCGAATTTTGTACACCTTGCATAATTCAGTATAGGCGAGAAACTTAATGATCGGTTCGGTAATTGACCAGGTGTCTAGTCCTTTTCCATAATTCGAATAGAACGTATCTTTATGATCAGAGCTCATGAAATTGTCTCGGATAACAAGATCCCATTTCACCAATGCATCTTTGAAATCTTGAAAAAAGGCCTGCATGAATTCATTTATAGTAGGAACTTCTTGGTCTTGAACTTTCATTTACAGCCCCTTCATACTCGGTTTAGCTTCTTGATTCAAATGTACTCATCTCCTGATTCGAATTTCCCTTGATAGCAATGCTGTGAGTCGTGAGCCTCCAATTTTTACGTTCCAACCATTTGTCATGGAATAAATAGAACATCTCTCCGAAATTCATTCCTTCAGGCAGTTCGTCTTCAAACTTAATCTCTTCGATCTCAAAAGCAGGCAATGGCTGCAGCTCCTCTACTTCTGCGCAGAAAACCATCCCGTAGCTGCCTCTCCACTCATAAATTCCGAATGGTGTTAACTCAAACCTTACAGCCCCTGTTTCCTCGAACAATTCTCGACTTGCCGTATGTATAATAGGTTCGCCTTCTTCTCTGCTGCCTCCCGGTATCTCCCAGCCTCCACGTTTCTTGTTATGAATGATGATGAACTGGTTATGGAAAGTAGCAATAATAACTGCGAACTTCATAAGTTCGTGATCAATATCTTCTAGTTCATACCATTGATCCATCTTAGGTTTCATTGTACGACTCCCATCTTCTTCGAAAACAAAGAAACACGATTCGGCATAGATAGTTCGTATCATAGGCCTCGTCGTGTTTCGTATGACAAGTATTCCATTATTATACATAGTTTAATAGATATACGAAAGTCTTTGGTAATACAATGCAATGCACTAACATACCGTACATTAGAACTGCCACCAAATATCTGTCTCGTCTTCCTTTTTGCCCTTATATAGAATTGCTCCATTCTCGTTCGACTTAATATCGAATTGAACGCTATGTGTTGCATAGAATTCCTCGAGATGAGGAACGATCTGACTCTCGAGTTCTTTAATAAAGCCTTCTACCATGCTTTTGGCCTCTTCTTTGGTTGCATCGTTATCCGCCCTGATTCTAAATTTCACAAACTCATCAGGACTGTAACTCACCGCAACTCCTAACATAAGATAGAGTAAACTTGCTTTCTACTACTGTCCATTGTACATCTGTCCCAGACCTGGAACAATCAATGATAGAAGTCCCGCAACAAATGGCTTTCTTTTTCTATTCATCGACGACTTACACTTCCCCTTCTCCCTATTAGGTTGTCATCCATTCGTTGTTTCTCCATATGACTCAAAATCATTCTCGCCTTCTCATATCTTCCAAATTCGATGTAAACCTCATATTCATACATCAAATCCAATACTGGAATGTCCATATTCATGTATCGCACCCAGATACGATTTTCCTTTATATTCAATGGCGCGGTCCAATTCACTCCATCCTTACAACGCTCGATATCCCCCATGAGTTCAATCATTACATCATCGATCATAGCTTTACCGAAGTAAGAGCGAATATTAGTCGACTCACTATAAACGACCTCTCGAGTAATATAGTCATCCAGAACATTTTGGATTTTCAAAATGCTATCCTTGTCGGATTGAATATCGATATCATTCACGTCGGTTTCGATGCTCTGTATAAAGAAGCTCAAACTTCCTGTCAGAACCCAATCCACTTCTTTGTCCTTCAACATCGAATACACTCTTTCAAACGCATGTAAGATTCTGTTATCTATCTTTCCCAACTCCCTGGTTTCGGTCAGTTTATCAATCACTTACCCACTACAATATTACCATCATATTCCATAATCATAAACAGAAAACAAAAAATCCCGATCCAAGACTTAAAGTCTTAGAACGGGATATCCGTTGTAAAAGATGGTGCCGGCGATAGGAGTCGAACCCACGACCTACTGATTACAAGTCAGTTGCTCTACCAAC
>NZ_BTCK01000035.1:0-66591 GCF_033239625.1 Paenibacillus sp. CCS19 | reverse complement strand
ACATTGCTCGAACGTGGCAGGGCATTTGACGGGGGAATGTCACATTTATTCGGCTCGGGGCGAGGCTGCGGCACGTTTAAGCGGGGTTCTACCACGCTTAATTCGGCATGCGGCACATTGCTCGAACGTGGCAGGGCATTTGACGGGGGAATGTCACATTTATTCGGCTCGGGGCGACGCTGCAGCACGTTTAAGCGTGGTTCCGCCACGCTTAATTCGGCTTGTGGCAACATTGTTCGATCGTTGGTGCAGCTCAAGATGGGGGAATGTCACACTTAAACCACCTCGCACCGCCCAACCAAACGACGAGCATATAAAAAAGCAGCCGAGCACTTCTACTCGACTGCTTGGCTCATCTATTCACTCGTTAACAACGCTCCGAGCCGATCGAAGTTCTGCTCGTTGCCTTCGATGCAAATCGCCTTCACCTGCTCGAATACCTTGGCGCTCTTGAAAATCTGACGGAACGAAACCAATGTACCGCCATTCGCATCCTCGAAGGTTGCCGTTACTTGAAATTCAGGAGCGCCATTGTGTGTAAGAACGATGCGTTCGTTAGGTACGAGCTCGACGAACGTAATGTGATTCGGGTAATCAACACCGTTCGGTCCATGCATCGTGAAGCGCCAGTCTCCGCCAGGCCGCGGGTCGAATTCATGGAACGTATTCGCGAAGCCGCTTGGCCCCCACCAACGAGCGAGCAGCTCAGGCGTCGTCCACGCTTCGTAAACCCGTTCCTTCGTTACGTCGAATTGACGTGACGAGATGACCCCGTTCTCTACAATAATCGCAGTCATTTCCTCGCCCCTTTAAAGTGATTTGCCGAGCGCGTCCAGCATCTCGCCCGTGCCGTGCTCGCGAATTTCCGGCGTATCGTGCCCATCGAAGAACGCTCCCTGTTCGGTGAAAATCAGCTTCGTGCCTTCTTCTACTGGAATCAATTCAACCGTTGTAAGGGATGCGGAGATACGTGTCTCCCCCATATCCAGCGTATAGGTGTAGACGATCCGCTGCTCGGGCACGATCTCTTGGAAGCAAGCGTCGAATGTGAAGACCGGCCCTTCCGGCGGACCCCCGCTGCTGTATTCGCGTCCGCCGACGCGGAAGTCGAACACGTCTGCCTTCGAGAACCACTTGGCCTTGGCCTCTGGATCGGACCAAGCTTGATAAACACTTGCCAGAGAAGCGTTATAGGTACGCTCCACCGTGAATGTTGCGTGTTTGACGAATCGTTCGGACATCGTTATTCCTCCTTCGAATGGTTGCTCTGTTCATGGTCGCGGACAATAAAACTTCCCAGCGCATTCAGCCGATGCTCCCAGTTCTTCTGGCGCTCTATTACGACCTTCTCGTGACTGACCCGCATCGCCTGCAGCAGTCCCGTGAAATCATCAACCGTCAGCGGGGCTTGTCCCTGCATCCGCTTGGAGACGTGCTGAAGCTGCTCCAATAGCTGTTGCTGCTGCTGAATTTGCTCCTTCACCCTGGTCATCTGAAGCTTCACAATCTCTGCCGGGCTAATCTGCTTCCCCTCAAGCGCCGACTTGATTTCTTCAAGCGACAGCCCCAGCTCCTTCAGCGATACGATCTGCTGCAGCCGCGACAGATCGGATGCATCATACAGCCGATGGCCGGATTCCGTCTGGCCCGATGGCGAGAACAGCCCGATCTGATCGTAGAACCGAAGCGTTCGCACGGTAAGCCCCGTCAGCTCAGCCAGATCTCCTACTTTCCAATATGGACGTTGTGTCATCGCAGCTCCCTCGTTAGCGCTAACTTGTTTACCGGTATCTTCACTATAAAAGATGACGCAACGTAAGGTGCAAGTAGTTTCAGTAAAAATCCGAAAATAATTTCCCAAGAAATAACTGCAGCGCAGCAAAAAAGCCCTTGCATGCTGTACTTACAGCAGCAAAGGCTTGGTTTCTTACATCTTCATGATCAGAAGACTAATTCTGCCCAAACGCCAATAGACATGAAAGTGGATGATTGTCGTTCAGCATGCGTGTAGATGCAACTTCGTGAGGAGCACTACAAGAACCATACAAAGAGGGGAGGGCTAGGCCGAAGAAACGGGTACTCCCAATGTATTCACTAAGCTGCTCAGTAATGCCTCTAGTAACATTGATGGATTGATATGGCTCATCATGACCCTAACTCCGAGGTCTGTGTATGGACCAGACCAGATGATTAGCTAGGCAAACAAAATGATCTTTGAGGAGGATACCTATGTTACCGAATTCAACAAAGAGCCGGATGCCGTTCGGGGAATTTGCGAACTTCCCGCTGACCTTCGTACCCAATGTCGGGCAGACGCGTGATGAGATCCGTTTTTTGTCCAGTAAACCAGGGTGTCAGATTGGCTTCTCCTCGGATGAGGTCCTATTTGTATTTACCGGGAAGGATATACGGAATGAGTCGATCGGCACAGCGCTTTCCTTGCAATTTATCGGTGCCAGTAGATCCGCTCGCATCACTAGCCGTCGCGAGGACTCGAATAAATCCCATTATTTCATCGGTAACGATGCGTCTAAGTGGCGTACGGACCTGTCCAACTATCGGGAAATTGTCTACGAAGAGCTGTGGCCGGGCGTTGATCTCATCTTCTACGGTGACAACGGAAAATTCAAATACGACTTGGTCGTGAAACCCGGCGCCAATCCGAGCGACATCCGGTTTCAATACCGAGGCGCAGAACGATTATCCCTAAGTGAGGAAGGCGATCTTCAAATCCATACCTCGTTAGGCACGCTGGTGGAGGAGAAACCCGTCAGCTATCAGATCATCGATGGCCGCAGGGTTATGGTAGAGAGCCACTATCTCTTGCCTGTTGGGCAGGACGCTTGCACCTATGGCTTCGCAATCGAAAACGATTACCGGCCGGACCTTGAACTTATCATCGATCCGATGTTCCTGCTCTATTCTACTTATCTTGGCGGAAGCGATACGGATATCGGATTCGGCATCGCGGTCGACAATCAAGATAATGCCTATATAACGGGGCAAACCTTGTCGCTTGATTTCCCGATTGCCCCTGGAGCATTCCAGCCTGGCAAAGACGGAGCTTCAAGCGCATTCGTGACCAAAATAAACGCTGGCGGCAACGCACTCGTTTATTCCACTTATCTAGGCGGCAGCAGTTCGGATCTAGGGCGAGGCATTGCAATTGACTCCTCAGGTCAGGCGTATGTGACTGGGCAGACCCTTTCACCCGATTTTCCGATAACAGTCGGTGCATTGCAGCCATTCATCGGCGGAACGCAAGATGCGTTTGTCACCAAATTAAGCGCCAATGGCGGTTCGCTGATCTACTCCACCTTTCTTGGCGGCGAAGGCGTGGACACCGGTTTCGCTATCGCCGTTAATAGCATAGGAAACGCATATGTCGCGGGAGGTACGTCTTCCGTCAATTTCCCTGTCATCAACGAAATTCAACCTTTTATCGCGAATGAGCATGCTTTTGTTTCCAAACTGGACCCCTCCGGAAGCTCGCTTGAATATTCGACTCTTCTTGGCGGCCATGGGCTTGATGAGGCACGCGGAATCGCAGTCGATGGATCGGGCGACGCATACGTCACAGGCTCCACCACATCGCCGGACTTTCCGACGACACCGGGCGCTTTTCAGATTTCGCTGACGGGCGTCATAGCTGTCTTCGTATCGAGAATAAGTGTATCCGGCTCAAGCTTGGCGTACTCTACTTATCTGACCGGCAACGGGGACGATGAGGGCCGGGCCATAGCCGTTGATGAGCTGACTCAGGCATATGTGACAGGAAGCACCACTTCTTTTGATTTTCCGGCTACGCCTGGGGCATTCCAACCGGGTTATAACGGCGGGACGTCAGATGCTTTTGTTACCAAACTAAGTCCGGAAGGCAATTATCTGGTCTACTCGACCTTCCTAGGAGGCAGCGAATCGGACGCAGGCAATGGCATCGCGCTGCGAGGCGGCTTTGCCTACGTAACAGGAAGCACCACATCGCTGAACTTCCCTACCACGCCAGATGCCTTCCAGCCGTTCCCTCATGGCGGCGGAGATGCATTCGTTACGCAATTGAACATTCAAGGCAATGAAGTTGTGTTCTCTTCCTACATCGGGGGCAGCTCGAGTGATGTCGGCAATGCGGTTGCCGTGGACAGCACCGGCTGCGTTTTTGTAACCGGTCAGACGTTCTCCACAGATTTTCCGGTCACGCCTGGCGCATTCCAGCCGTTCTTGCACGGGGGCAGCGATGCCTTTGTAATCAGGATTTGTTTGAGCTTAGGAACGGGGATTATTAAGTTTCCAGACCGATTCGAAGTGCGCCGCGGCGAAACCGTGACCTATACGATTGAGATCCAGAACCCTAGCGCGGCAACGCTCACGAATGTTCAGGTTCGTGATCCGCTGCTCGGCATTCATGAAATCATACCGTTCATTCCACCTTTCGCCGTCCATGTCGTCCAATTTGAATTTATAGTCCCATTCGATCTGCCCTTGGGGATATTTACAAACAGGGTATTCGTCTCTTCCGATCAATTCGGCAACGGCGGCGAATCCGGAGAGCCGCTTACTGCCGATGCGGAAATTCTCGTTACAGGCACTCCATTCTTAGTTGCGCACAAGACCGTAAACCCGCCAGCGGCCTTCCCGGGGGATACCGTCTTCTTTACCATTACGCTGGAGAATCACGGTGACGCTGATCTGATCAATGTCCATCTTATCGATCCGCTCCTTGGACTGGACCACTTCTGGGGGATCATCGCACCCGGAGAAGTCGTTGTTATCGATTGGCCGTTTCATATTCCTCCGGATGCGCAAGCAGGAGTCACGATTGTTAATACGCTGACCATTACGGCCGACAACCTCCCTAATCCTGAAGAAATCGGAACGACGGTCGAAGTGCTGCCGGTTCCTAGGCTGGAAATTACGAAAACGGCGGATCGGAATGTCGTTTCCCCGGGCGAAGTTGTTAATTATACAATCACGATCAGCAATACAGGGAATGCGGACCTTACGAACATTCAAGTATTCGAAGACCTCACCGGGCAGAGCTTCCATTTTCCCGTGCTTGGCGTCGGGCAAACGATCGAGTTTCATGTACCCTTCTTCGTGCCGTTGGAAATCGAGCCGCTTACGTTTGTTAATACGGCAATCGCCTTCGCGGATCAAATCGGAGAACCTGTATCCGACAGCACGGAGGTGACGGTGCTCGTGGATCCGCGATTAGCGGTCCGCAAGATTCCGGATACACCTGCGGCAGTGATTGGACAGACGATTCAATACATTATTTCTTTAGAAAACTTTGGGAATGTGCCACTGACCAACATCAGAATATTCGATCCGTTCCTCGGGATCGACTTCGTTGTGCCTATCCTTCATGTAGGAGAAGTTCAGGATCACGGGTTCGCATTCACCATCCCCCGTGATACGCCGGTCGGTTCGGATATTTTTAACATTGTCACCGTTCAGTCCGATCAAACCGGCCCTGAGCAAGCCGAATCGATCGTTACGGTGGTAGGGACCGGTCTGTCGCTTCTGAAGGAGTCGAGCCTTGCTGCGGCAGAGCCTGGAGATACGGTGATCTATACGCTGACCGTAACGAATCTGCTCGATGTTCCTCAGACCAATGTTGTGCTGTTCGATGAGCTGCTTGGTCTTAACGAGACGATTCCCGTCCTGCTTGCGGGCGTGACGATCACCCGAACATTCTCGTTCACCGTTCCGGTCGATACAGCGCCAGGGACCGTTATCCTGAATACGTTCGTCGTCAGTTCGGATGAAACACCGCAGCAAGAAACGATTAACGAGGTCGTCGTGGTCGAGCCGCCTGGACCGGCGCTGCTCATTCAGAAGCTTCCGGATCGCAATTCAGCTGTACCGGGCGAGACGATCACCTATACGTTGACCGTGACGAATCTGCGCAGTTTCCCCCTGACGAATGTCGTATTAGTTGATGCCCTCTTGGGATTGGATGAGACGGTTCCAATTCTGCTGGCGAATGAAGTGATTACCCGGACGTTCACCTTCGCCGTTCCGACGGACGCCGTTGCCGGCAGCATCATTCGAAACACTTTTATCGTCAGTTCCGATCAATCGCCGCCGCTGGACACCGTTGCCGAGGTGACTGTTCTAGAGCCGCCGGGGCCTGCTCTGCTCATTCAGAAAGTCTCCGACCGCAATATAGCTGCACCTGGCGAGACGATTACCTATACGTTATCCGTAACCAATCTGCGGGACTTCGCTCAAACGAATGTTATGTTGACGGATACGCTGCTGGGGCTTAGCGAGACGATTGATGAACTGCCCGCTAACGTCACTATTACCCGAACCGTGACGTTCACCATTCCTGCAGGCGCAGTGCCCGGCACCGTCATTCGGAATACGTTCATCGTCAGCTCCGATCAATCGGAGCCGGCGGAAACGGTTAACGAAGTCATCGTTCAATTACCGCCAGAGCCGACACTTCTTATCCACAAGCTTCCTGACCGCAACACAGCAGTTCCAGGCGACACGATCACTTACACGTTGACCGTAACGAATCTGGTCAATCTTCCTCAGACGAACGTCGTGTTAACCGATGTACTGCTCGGATTGAGCGAGACAATCGCAGAATTGCCGGCGAACGCAACCATTACCATTGAGGTGACATTTGTCGTCCCTGCAGACGCAGTGCCCGGAAGCATTATTCGCAATACGTTAATCGCCAGCTCAGACCAATCCGTACCGACTGAAACTATCAATGAAGTGACCGTGGAAGAGCCTATCGTTCATGCGCTTCTTATTCAGAAAGTGTCCGACCGCAATACAGCCTCGCCGGGAGATACGATCACCTATACGCTGACCGTAACGAATCTGGTCGGCGTGCCTCAGACGAATGTCGTATTGTCTGATCCGCTGATCGGGCTGAACGAGACGATTGCAGAGCTGCCGGCGAATGCAACGGTTTCCTTAACATTGACGTTCATCGTACCAGTGAGCGCAGCACCAGGCAGCATCATCCGCAATACATTCATTGCCAGATCTGATCAATCGCCGCCGGAGGAGACCGTTAATGAAGTGACGGTGGTTCCTGGACAGGTGACGACGTTGACCGTTCGCAAACGTGCGGATCGGACTACCGCGGAGCCGGGGGAAACGATCCGTTACACCATTGAAGTGACAAACACCGGTGGTATTCCGGCAACCAACGTCATCGTACGCGACTCCTTAACTGGCCAGCAGTTCACGATTCCGGTCATTGCTGCAGGCGAGACGGAGAGAGTTAATTTCACGTTCACAGTACCGGCAGGCGCAACATTCGGCAGCATCATTGCCAACCGGGTGACCGTCACTTGGGATGAGCAAGCGCCTGGTTCGCCAGCGGAGCAGGACGAAGAGAGGGTAACGATTGCCGACCCTGTTGAGCTGCCGAATCTTGAGATTGAAGCGACGCCGGAAACGCCAAGACCGGGGGAGACAGTGGTCAAGACGATTACCGTCACCAACGTCACGGGCATTACGTTGACGAATGTGCTCGTCTCAGATTCCCTGCTTAACTTCCGAACGATTATTCCAACGCTTGCGCCTGGCGAGAGACGGGTATTCACGCTTCAGCTGCCGATACCGCCAGGAACGCAGGGAGGGACTCAATTCCGTAACATCGTTACGATTTTCTCTGACCAGACGCCTCCTCAGCAGCAGGAGGTCGTAATCACGGAACAGTCCTTGCCGAATGCTTCCTTGACCCAAACGGTCGAACCTCAAGTCGGAAGGGAAGGCGAGACCGTGATTTTCACCGTTCGCGCTTGCAATACGGGAAATGTACCGCTTATTAACGTTCGCATTAGCGCTCCGCTCCTCCGCCTGCAGCTCCTTATCGAAAGGTTGGAAGTCGGGGCATGCGAGACACTGCGAATACCATTCGTTCTCCCGGACGTCGAGGAGGACACCGTCATCGTTAGTCCGGCTTCGCTCACATCCGATAACGGGCCGACTCGTGAGGCAAGCGCATCGGTCATTGTTACAGCCGAAGAAGAGTAATATCAATAACTTGATCGGCCTGTCTATCCGACCAGATAAAGCCCTTGCACGAATCATCGGGGTAGCAGAACATTGGCAGCATAGCGTGCACAATGAACAGCCCACCGTTGGCGATCCGCCGATGGTGGGCTGTTGTTATGATTATTGTGCGCCTTCGCTCTGATATCGCGCCAACAGGGCAGCCAATCTCATTCGTATGGCTTCCTTCAACTCTCCAGGCTCCTCGAGAACAACTTCGTCGCCCAAGCCGATCATGAACTGCGCATAGAACGGGATATCATCACGCGACACA
The DNA here is from genome assembly GCF_033239625.1 of Paenibacillus sp. CCS19. NCBI lineage: Bacteria > Bacillati > Bacillota > Bacilli > Caryophanales > Paenibacillaceae > Paenibacillus > Paenibacillus sp. CCS19. The sequence goes on along the minus strand of NZ_BTCK01000035.1, from coordinate 58,295 downwards.
TCATGGTCAATCAGGCCCGTGCCGTCCTCCCGAACTTGCAGCATAGGAGCCAGCCATAGCTCGGATTCGCAGCGTTGGACCCCTTCCTTACTCAATACGGCGCGGAGTCGAATCGGGTCCCTCGGCTGAGCGGCATCTCGGCGGCTGAGCCGAACATCCTTCAGTTGAACGGGCGCCGTGCCGGATATATCATCCACTGCCTCTCGAATCCGATCACATCGGAATACGCGATAATCCTGCCTCACGAAACAGTAGGCCGTACAATACCAGAAGCCGTTGTTGGCATAAATACAGACCGGTTGAATGAGGCGGCTCTCTGTTCCTCGATCCTGCGACTCATACAGAATGACGAGCACCTTCTGTTGAATGGCGGCATTAAGCAATGCCGCCAGACAGGGGGCATCGCTCCATCTTGTCGGCGCTATGAAGTCGACCCGGTCCTTCATGCTGTCGATCCGGTCCCTTACATCGCCAGGCATGTGCAGATAGAACTTGCTCAGAGCCGAGGCTGATTCGGCCGCGAATGGAAGCGAGGAGTAATGACGCAAGGCGTGCACCGCGAAGAACATCGCTACAGCCTCGCCTTCGGTGAAAGCGATCGGCGGCAGCACCCGCTCCCGTACGACCTGATAACCGCCATGCGGTCCCACCTCCGAATATAAAGGTACGCCGAGCTCGCTGAGCTCCTGCAGGTCCCTTAGAATGGTCCGCTTCGACACGCCGAATTCGTCCGCAAGCTCCTGAACCTTGAACCGCCGCTTCCGGTTGACGGTCATCATGATTTCCATCAGTCTCTTGGACTTCGGCATCCGCATGCGCCCCTTTCCTATCTATTCCTAGTTGATGACAAAGTCTGTCACCATTATACCGTACGATGGTGCTGTAAACGACCTAAACCAAGTAGGAGTGATCCATCGTGCGGAAATTTACCCTGTTATTCTTCGTCGTTATGTTCATGATCGGAACCGATACGTTCCTCATCTCGCCCTTGCTTCCGACGCTGCAAGCCGAGTTTCATGTGTCCACAGGCAGCGCTGGCTGGATGCTGGGCGCCTATACGCTTGGCTCCTCGATCTTCGCTTTAATTGCCGGTCCCCTGTCGGATGGCTGGAATCGCAGAACGGTCATGCTCTGCGGCTTGCTCGGGTTCTCGGTCTCCACCATGCTGTGCGGCTTTGCCGACAGCTTCTGGACGATGTGTCTGTTCCGTTTCCTCGCCGGCATCAGCGCGGCCTTCACAGCGCCGCAGGTATGGGCCTCTATCCCCGCCGTCATGCCTTCCGCCGCCATCTCGCGAACGATGGGCATCGCCTTCTCGGGTCTCGCCACCGCCCAAGCGCTCGGCGTGCCGATCGGAAGCTGGCTTGCTGCCGCTAACTGGTCGGTTCCATTCTGGACGATCGGCGGTGTTTCGCTGCTGCTGTGCGTTGGCGTATTCTATATGCTGCCGGATATCAAGCCGCGTACAGCATCGAGTGGCCCAACCGTCATCCTTCGTCGATATGTACCGCTTATGAGAAGCGGCAAGGCCAGAGGCGGCTTCTTCGCCTACTTGCTCCTTCATCTGGGCAGCGGTACAGCTATTGCTTTCACCGGACGATGGCTGGCCGACCGATTCGAGCTTCACGTGGGGCAGATCGGCAACGTGATGATGTTCCTTGGGTTCGGTACGCTTCTTGGCAGCTTGATCAGTGCTTATGCGATCCGTATGCTTGGCACAGTAAAAGCTGTTACGACAGGCATGCTCTTGGTCATCGTGTTATATGCCAGTATGCCTCATATCGCCAATCTATCCGTTGTGACGACCAGCTATCTGATCCTATTCGCCACGCTAGGTATCATCTTCCCGATCGCCATGGAAGGTCTTACGTCGCTTAACGCTTCCATACGCGGGACGATCTCCAGCCTCGCTAACGCGACGATGAACGGTGCGAACACGCTGGGTGCATGGGTTGCCAGCCTGCTCTACGTCCAGCTTGGCGGCTTCTCACCCATCGGTTATTTCGCTGGCTTCTGCCTTGCACTGTCGCTTGTCGCCTTCTTGCTTAGCGGCGTTCTTCGCCGGGAGGCTAGTGCGCCAAACGGAGAGAAAGCACTACCTGGACAGGAGGTCAGCCCTTCACCCTAACAATAAAGCCCTCTGGCGGCTATTACCGCTAGAGGGCTTCTGCTTATTCAATCGGACCGAATATATCGATCGTAATGCGGCCTTCCCGACCTTCGTCCGCGAAGGCGTACTTCTCGATAACCATCGCATTCGGGCGCTCCTTGAGCCCATGCTCTTCCCGGTAGCGATGCAGCTCGCCGTATGGATCAGGCTCCCATGGCGATACGCCATCGTACTCCGCCTTCAAGTACGTGTGCGCAGGCACCGAGAAGCCCATCATTCCTTCTGGTACATGTTCCAGACTGCTTACCTGCATGCAGTAAAAGTACGTAAACATGACTTCACAGCTGTACCAGGGGGCATAGAAGTAATCCGGGTCGACGACATGCTGGATTTCTGCCCGCCTGCGCATGAAGGCTTCCTTGACCTCGCCGATTCGGCTGAAGTCACCGTGCTTGAACGATACGTTCACGATCATCCCGACAAACAGCAGCTCCGGCAGGTCCTGACGGCTGACCGCAATCGCTTGCTGAAGGATTTCCGACTGGTTCGGCATCTTACTCGTCCCCTCTTCACGTTCGATTAGTTAGCGATTCGCCTCATGTGGAGCATACCTTCACCTTTTCAATATTTTGTTTAAAATTCTTCGTTCACCCTGCGCTATCCTGCTCAATCTCCCGCCATTCGCAATGCATGAATAACGCGCCGCCCTTCAGCTCCGCGGTCAGACTGCCATTCATCTTCTGCATCAAGCTCTTCGCAATCGATAAGCCAAGTCCCGTCCCTTTCTCCGTCCGCTGCTGATCCGCTTTGTAGAATCTGTCGAACAAATACGCAAGATCTGACTGCTGCAGCCGTGGCGCGGAGTTATGAATCGTAAGCCGTGCTGATGCTTCATCCGCTGTCCGCACCAGCTCAATCGAGACGTCGCCATCCGAATATCGGAGCGCGTTCGTCAATAGGTTCTCGATGACCCGCTTCACCGCAGAGGGATCGGCGATCATGCTAATCTCATCCTCTGGAAGACCGAGAATCGGCTCGATATGCCGCTGGTTGAACGCCTCGTAATAACCGACCAGGCTCTCCAGCACCAGCTCGTTCAGCACAACCTTCTCCATACTCAACGCATAATCCGGCGACTCGATGACCGACAGCTCGAAGAAATCTTCGAGCAGCGCTTTGAGCCGGAGTGCGCTTTTGCGAACGACTGCCGTATACTCCCGCTTCTGTGCCTCGGGCATCTCCTCGCTCTCGATCAACTGCACATAACCAAGAATCGACGTCATAGGCGTTCGAATGTCATGTGAAATATGCGAGATCGCCTGCTTGAGCTCGTTCTCCGTCCGCGTCTTCTCCGCATTCGCCTGCCGGGTCCGATCGATCTGCCGATTGATCTGCTCAGCCAGCGCCTCCATGTCCCGATCCTGCACGATGACATCAAGCTTCTTCGCGGTGGCACCCTCATTCCACTGCTGCAGCTGCCTTGTCGCTCGCCGGATTTCACGTTTCAGCCGATACAACGCAACGAGCGCCAGCACGCCCGTCATCACACCTAACCCTGCGATCCAGAACATGCTTAACGCTCACCGCCCATTGTCTATTTGATTTCTTTTCTCTGAAAAATACGGCAGCCCAACCACCCGAAAACAACGATCGTAGCGATCGGAACGGCAAGCTGCGTAAACCATTGGCCCCCGTCCAGCGACTTCGCATCCGCAATGTTGAATAACAGCTTGAACACGGAGTAATCCCATAGCGGCTCAAGGAAAGTCAGCTTCGCGCTAAGCGCTTGGAGCAGCGAACCGAAGAACATAAAGAATACGAGCAGAAAACCGATCGACTTGCCGCTCTCTGTGAACAATGTCGCGAACACCGTCATGATCGAGCCGAATGCGGCTGCATACAGCAACGTCAGCCCGATTGTCTCGAAGAAGAAGCCCGCATCGGGCAGATCGGCAAATCCGACGTAAATGCCCACTCCGCCTGTCATCAACAGCAAAGGCAGTATAGATAGAATAGCCGCCCCTATCGTGAATACAAGAAGCTTCGCTGCATAAACCCGCATGCGACTGTTTCCGGACGATACAATGCTCTTCATCGTGCCGGCGGCATATTCCCCGGAGATGAAGAACCCGGCCAGAATGCAAGGCACGAGCTGCATGAACTGAAAATTAACGCCGAGCATGTCATTCGCATACAACGAGTCGAGTTGAAAATCGCCATCATAGATGCTGTCAACGATGTACAGCAGCGAGATGGCTGTCAGAATCCAAATAAGCGTCCAGAACGACCGATCCTTCCGCAGCTTAAACCATTCCGCCTTAATGAGATTATTCATGCGCGGCACCTCCGATCCGGCTGGCGAAATATGCCTCAAGATCGACGCCCATCGGCATGAACTGCTCAATGACAAGCCCGCCGCCCACCAGCGCAGTCGATACTTTGCCCGGCGTGTGTACGAATTGGAACAGCTTGATTGTCCCGTCCGGACTTACCTCGTAATCGGTCGTGTTCAAGGCTGTCTCCATGACAACCGCCGCTCGATGCGGATCGTTCACCCTAATATGCAAATATTGCTGGCAATTCGCGTTAAGCTCGGCTGCCGTTAACTGCTCCAACAGACGTCCGTGATGAATGATGCCATAGTGGGTAGCCAGCAGATGAAGCTCGCTTAGAATGTGGCTCGAGATTAGAATCGTAATGCCATATTCGCGATTCAGCTTCATCAAGAGCTGGCGAATCTCGACGACCCCCATCGGGTCGAGTCCGTTGATCGGCTCATCGAGAATGAGAAACTCGGGGTCGCCGAGCAGCGCAATGCCTAGTCCAAGCCGCTGCTTCATGCCGAGCGAGAAGTTCTTCGCTTTCTTCTTCCCTGTACCCTCCAAGCCGACAAGCTCGAGCGTCCGCTTCACGCACTCGCGCCCCGGGATGCCTTTCAGCAGCCGGTGTGCCTCTAGATTATCTGCCGCGCTCATCTGCGGATAGAGCGCGGGCCCTTCAATAATCGAGCCGATCCGGCGTCTTGCCTCGGTCAGCGCCTGTCCGCCCGTCGCGCCGAACAGCTCAAGCTCCCCGGATGTCGGGAACGCGAGACCGGCGGCAAGACGGATCATCGTCGATTTGCCGGCGCCATTTTGCCCAATGAATCCGTAGATCGCGCCTTTCGGAATGGCTAGATTCACTTGGCGAAGCGCCCATTGCTGCTTATATTGTTTGGAGATCTGGTTCGTTCTCATTACGTATTCGCTCATGGTTCTCCTCCTTCTGATGATGTTTCCCAGTATAGAGAGGAAAACATAAGCAGCGCTTAAGACAACTCTTAAGAAAAGCTTAAGTTCGAAGCCGGTATCCCATGCCCCAGATCGTCTCGATGTATTCCTCGCTCGGATTCGCACGGGACAGCTTGTTCCTTAGATTGCTCATATGTACGTTAATCGTATTATCGTCGCCGTGGAAGTCTTCTTCCCACACGCTCTTGTAGACGTTCGCTTTGGTGAACACCTTCTTCGGCGAAGAAAGGAAGAGCTCCAGGATACGGTATTCTCTCGCGGTGAGTAAGACGGACTGACCTCCGACACTGACGGTTCCGGCCTCGGTATCGATTACGATGTCCTTATGGCGAAGCTGTGGAGAAGCTAATGGCTCTATGGCATGGCGAGATCTTCTTAAATGGGAATCAATCCGCGCCGACACCTCCTCGATGTCGAACGGCTTCGTAATGTAATCGTCTGCCCCTGTTCGCAGCATGTCCACCTTCGTACGCTGATCGAGTTTGGCTGAGATGATGAGCACCGGCACGTGACTTGTCTCGCGAATCCTGCGCATGACGTCTTCCCCGTTCATGCCGGGAAGCATGAGATCAAGCAGCACCATGTCCCATAAGCCGCCGTTGTCCAAATGCAGCAGCGCCTCCGTACCGGAATAGGCTGGCTGCGGCTCGTAGCCGCTCTTCCGAATGATGCTGCATAGCAGCGCATTAATATCGTTATCATCCTCGACGACGAGGATGCGGATGGAAGCTGTCATCGTCATACGTGTGCGCGAGCTCCTCTCGAATATGTTCGTTCGCTCAGGTTATACCGACTATTGTAGAGGAAGGGTGATGCCCAATTCAATTAGCCGATATGAGCAAAAAAAGGCTGCCCCCTCGCGATCGGAAGCAGCCGCCTGCAGACGGTTGATCACATTTATTCCCCAGCGTCTATTCATAGGCATGATGCGAAAGCCATCAATCAGACAGCGATGCTAGTCATTCCCTTTGTTCGTCCCTTGCTGCTTCTCCTTCAGCGCGCCGGAACCGATTCCCCCGATCACCATCAGCGCGAGCGGCCCGATATTCCAGATGAACTTATCGTTGAATACATGGATATCCAGATCCCCTAGTTTGTTCAGAACAAGAAAGACCAGCTTAATAAGCGTAAGCACAAGGCCAACGACGAAGATAATATCAAACGTCATCTTCCATCTGGCATTAACCAACGGCTTGCTATTATCTTGTCTCAATACGTCCACCCCTCATAAATTAACGGTATATACATAGCTTAAACTTTTTATCTTCTTTTCTATCCTTCCAAATAGAAAGTCCACCCTAAGGATGGACCTTCCGTTTGTTATAGAATTACCGTTGATCGTACTTCTCTCTCGTCAGCACATACATCCGTTCACCGTTGCAGTCTGCATGATCGCCCGTGAGCCCTTCTAATACGCGGTCAAAACTGAAGCCAAGCTTCTCGATAATACGCACGGACGCAGCGTTCCGCGGATCGGCTTTCGCGTACAGCTTGTCGATCCCGATGACTTCGAATGCGTAATCGATCAGTGCCGAAGCGGCTTCCGCTGCATACCCGTTGCCCCAATACTCGCGGCCGATCAGATAGTACAGCTCTTTGTCAGGCGCGCTGAAGTCCAACGTGCCTACCCCGCACCAGCCTACGAAGGCGCCTGTTGTCTTGCTGCGAATCGCAAATGAATATTTGAATGGTTCGTCGAACGGCGTATCATAGCTGCTCATTAACCAGTCGAACACGCCTTGATACTCTTCAAGCGAGAATATGTCCATGTGCATATACGTCAGTACTTCCGGGTTCTGCATGAGCTCGAATGATTCTATTCGGTCGCTCTCGATATAGGGACGGATAATGAGTCGTTCCGTTTCTAATTGTATGGCAGATAATGCTGCGTTCATTGCTGCTAACCTCCAAGTCTGTTCCGAAAAATGTTCAGACTAGAGTATGCGTTCTGGCATTGCGATCCCTCGCTTCTGTCATGTATAACTGTTCCTATTCTATTGGCAGACCCAGAATTTGCATAGTCCAGTTTATTGCATCGATCGGTTCCAGCTCTCCATAAGCAGCTCGCCGTTAATACTCATAGCCGCCATCGCGCCAGTCGATGCGGCTGCGATCGCTTGATACATCTCCGTTCCGGCATCGCCTGCGCAATAGACGCCCGGCACATTGGTTCTGCCGAGCATATCGGTGACGACAGATCCCGTCTCCTTCATCTCGCACCCGATTGAAGCCGGCAGTTCAGATCCGATCGTAAGCTGCGGTGCGAAGAAGATGCCCGTGCACGATACCGTTGTGCCGTCCTCTAACTCCACACGCTCCACCATGCCTTCGGTTGATACGATCGAACGAATCGGCGCATCGAATACGGGCACGCCATGCTGGCGCAGCTCGTCGCGTTCCTCTTCCGTCAGCTCATCCGGCCCGTTGGTGCAAATGGCGTAACGGCTGGACCATCCGGGAATCATTTTGGCCAAATGAACCGCGCCTGCGCCCTTAGCGATGATGACGAGCTCTTGGTCCTGCAGCTCCCAGCCGTCGCAATACGGGCATACGAACGCGCTCGTCCCGTATACATCGAGTAGTCCTGGAATCGGCAGCGGCAGATCCTTCTTCCCGATTGTGAACAGCACCTTCTTGCTCTCGTAGGTGTGCCCTTGTTCCGTTGTGATGCGGAACCGGCCGTCGCATCCTTCGATTGACTCAGCCGTCTCAGCGGCGAACGTGACCGATGGGTACTCGCTAATCTGCTCCTTGGCAATGCGCCGGAATTCGCTTGGTTTGATCCGATCCCGCGACAAGAAGCCGTGCATCTCGTGCGTGACCGCATTGCGCGGCCGGGAATCATCGAGCACAAGGACGTCCTTCCTCGCTCTGCCAAGCGCAAGCGCGCCGCTCAGCCCCGCTGGTCCGCCGCCGATAATGATGCAATCATACTGTTTCATTGATAGTCCTCCTCAAGTTTAATTAGAGACATTAAAGACTCTTTATATCTGTAATATAAGCAAGAAAAAAACGGAACTTAATCCGTTGTTGCAGGCAGACGTCTTGCGACATCAACCAGTTTCTTGCTCGCGAGCAGCTGCTCCATCTGACGCTCTGCGTCCAGCACAACTTGTTGGATCATGCACTCATCCCCATGGTCCAGACTGCATTCGAGCAAACTTGCTGTTCCTTCGATCGCCTGAATAACATGGAGAAAAGAAATTTCGTCTTGTGCCTTCCGCAGCCTATAACCGCCGTTCGCACCTGGTGTCGAGACGATTAGTCCCGCTTTGACGAGCTTCGTCATCAGCTTCGAGAGGTAGGTCGGCGATACGCCCAGCTTCTCCGCTAGCTGCTGCACGCCAACCGGCTTATCCGGCGCAGATGCTACGAGATACAGCATCGCATGGAGCGCATAGTCGGTTGCTTGGGAATATTTCATGATGGTTCGACCTCCATTAAGGACTATATGTATCTATAATAGCTTTAATATATCTGGTAAGCAAGCCCGTATATTTACAGGGCGGGTGAAAATAAAAAAAGAAGCTGGTCAATTGCTTCACAGCAGCAGCCTCTTCGTCGTAACCTTTACCTTTATATAACAGCAGCAATCTGCCAGAACACTAACGGATGCCACAGTTCTGCGGTAACCGTTACCTGACCTCGACAGGGATTAAGATATCGAATTCAGGCTCGCTTGTATACGGGTCCTGATCCATCGGCATGATCTCGAAGTGCGTTACGTCGCCAGCATGCTGCTTATATCCATTCCTTTCAATCCATGAATAGATGTTGTTATAGGAGGCGTCGATTGTCTGCCCTTTGCGATGCTCGCACTTCGCATAAGTCAGGGTTGGAAGCTCGATCGTGATCATGCCTTCCGGAATATCCTCAACCTGCGACACTTCGACGACCCCGTAATGCGTGAACCCATCTTCGCCGTTGATATGATTGGACAAGCCCAGAAGCTTATCTGGGTTAATAACGTGTTTGATCTCGTGTACACGATTGATAATCTCCGTATGCAGCGCCCGAATCTCGCCTGCTGCCGCTCCAGCGAATGTGCCTACCCACTTCAATCCCACCGCTACAAAAGCTTCCTTCGTCACCAGCATCGTTTCTTTCACCTGTTCCATCGTATCGCCCCCGAATAAGTTAGAATATGACAATTCCATAAGTCCACTATACAATAGAATGGTGACAGAAACTGACAGATTATCAAGCGGAGCAGGTGAGATTTATGACCAAAACACAGCGGCTGCATGAAGTCATCGCTCGAATTTATGAGAGACAGCAGTTTACGGTAGATGAGTTAGCGGAGGAGTTCAGCGTTTCCTATCGGACGATGCTGCGCTATCTGCAAGAGCTCAGCGGAATGGGCGTACCCCTGTATGCGGAGCCCGGCCGCAATGGCGGGTACAGTCTTCTTAAGCAGGCTTCGTCGCGCCGTGTGCAGCAGCAACAACAGCCCAGCTTGTTCAGTCGATGCATCAAGCCTATGACGCATATTGTAGGCGTTGAGTTCAAGGCGCCATTCACAGCGGTCTACATGGCCCGCGTGCATATGCCCGCAGTATGGGAATCATTGATGAACCGTGAGCATGAGATCATGAATGCCGTAGATCGAACCAGCTATGTCGGGGTTGCGCTGAGCAGAAGCCATGTCTACCATTACATCGCAGGCATGGAGGTCACGCATCCGCGCGCTGTTCCTGACGGAATGCTCAGCATTTCGCTGCCCCCGCGCGAATATGCCGTTTACAACCACGCTGGTCCTGCCGGCCGTTCCGAAGTGGACGACACTTACTTCTATTTGCTCGATAAACTGCGTAAGCAAGGGTTGGACCATGATCCGGATGCCTATACATTGGAGGTTTTCAACCGATCGAATCTAAAGGAGCTATCGGTTTACATACCGCTGAAGATGTAAGAGGTTATCTAGCTTGGTTCTCGTAGTATGCCTTATCGGCCGCCCGTTTGCTTCTCCCTTTGCCGCCGGTCCAGTAGCCTAATATGATGCCAGGGTTCTTGAACAACCCCCAGTCTCCATGCGTATCGAACTTCCGGGTCGATGTGAACAGCTTCGCCGTGCGAATCGTACCGAACTTCTGTCCTTTCTTCTGACCGTGCTTCTTCAGCCGTTTAGCGAAGTCTGCATCCTCCGTCATCAGCATCTGCTCGTTAAAGCCGCCGATCGCGAGGAAGTCTTCCCTGCGACACCAGAACATCCCGACAGATATATTGCCGTACTTGAGCATCAGAGGTAACAGCACGACGAGCAGGGAACAAATAATGCCAAGCGATACCCTCTCCATCCGGATTGCCCCTACGCCGCCGCCAATCATCTGCCCGCCGGACAGCAGTCTCTCCACCTCGGATAACATGTTCGCAGCCATGCGGCTGTCGGCGTCGATCGATACGATCCATTCCCCTCTTGCCGCCTTAACGCCGGCATTGCGGATGACCGACAGGTTCTTCGTATCCTCGCGAACGATCACACAGTTGTAAGAACGAGCAATTTCCTCCGTACGGTCTTCGCATCGATTCAGAACAACGACAACCTCAATCGTCCCCGTGAATGTCTTAGCCGCCTCTTGAATCGAATCCAGACAGCCTGCAATATACTTTTCTTCGTTATGCACCGGAATAATGACGGACAACTTAATCATCTCGCTGGAATCTGTACCAATGAACATACTTACTCCTCCTTATGAACGTCGAATGCCGGATAACAACAGCTCGGTCGACTTGCGGAACAACACCTTCATCTCGTCCTTGGACAAGAAAGCGTGACTATCGCTTAGACCGGAGTAGAAGCTTAGCACGATGAATGCTAATGTCTTCGGATCCTCTTCCTTTAAGAAGCCTGAAGCAATGACCCTGCCGATAAAATCTTCAAAATTCCGCATATACGCATTCATAATTCCTACAAAACGAACGGTGTTCTCACTGCCCGCTGCGACCCGCATAAATTCTTCCGCCGCCTTGGATAACGGCCGCTGCAGCGTATCGACGAAATAGTCCGCAAACACATAGAACAGCTCTTCCATATCATCGATATCCGCAGTCCGCTTCGACCATTCATCCCATGAGCCCGTGAAGGCGGTATCCGCAATGTAGACGAACAGATCCTCCTTGTTCACAAAATGGTGGTATACACCGCCCTTGCTGCAGCCGGCTGCCTTGCAAATATCTTGAATCGAGGTGGCGGCATAACCCTTCTGCGAGAATAACGCCTTCGCACAATCAACAATGCGCTGCTTCGTGACCTTGTCTGACTCTTGATTCAACGGAACTCTTCCTTTCGTCGATAAGCATACCGACCGTTCGGTATGTGGTTAATATTACCTTTTATCTAATTTCATGTAAATGATGTTCGACCCGATAAATTCAAACAATTTGTGTAAACTTGTGGAAAATAAAACAGCCACCCATGGGATGGCTGCTTGTTGTGCAATTATCCTATCCGATTCTACGTACCGCAAACCACAACTCCACGAATTGCAGACCTTCTTTCGTTCCGTACATTTCGAACTCCATTCCATCCGCCTGCTCATAACCTGAAGTCGGCAGCCACTCGGTGTAGAAGCGGCGATACAGTGATTCCATGACCCCGTCGAATGCGTTCCAATCAAATAACTCGGACGGGAAAATAGCCCAAGTATGCGCCGGAATCGTCACAACCTCATACCCATCCACCCGACTATTACCGCTCTTAAAAGCAAACAACATATAAGGAAATGTATCCGTCCCCGTATTCCGATACGTACATACTGCATGCACCTTATTGAAATCTTGGCTCACAAAAGAAGGCAAATCACCGGCGTTGGCAGCAAGCTTCTCCACTCCGCCATTGGCAAGGTTTTGCTGCCAGAAATGAGCAGGCGTGCTCGTTTCAACACCCTCTCCATCGCTGCGAAAAACACCTTCCATGCCGAATACCTCGAATGACTCCCTCGTCTCTATGCGATAGTTCATCGCTTCCGCTCCCTTGATTGTGATGAGGAAGGACAAGCGAGGGTAGGCTTTGAGCATGATGCCATCTTGTCGAGCCATTGCCGGCGTGATGCCGTGAAGCGCTTGAAACGCGCGGGCAAAAGAAACCGGTGATTCATATCCATATTTCATCGCCACATCAATTACTTTCGCAGCCTCATTGTTCTGTAACTCCAGCGCAGCAAGCGTCAGTCTTCTGCGCCGAATATATTCGGCCAGCGTAACGTCTGTAATGAACGAGAACATTCGCTGAAACTGATGGGACGAGCAGCAAGCTCTGCGAGATACCTCACTGAGCATAATCTCGTCATTCAGATTGGCCTCAATGTAGTCCATTGCACGGTTCATCCGCTCAAGCCATTCCATCCTATCCCCTCCTCTCAATCAAAGTATAAAAAAGCTGCTCTTTCGCCTCGCAACTATTTGTGCACAAGAAAGTTGTTTTGAGAAGTGATTACTATATTGCAGTATAACATGGCGGCCGACGTCCTATTGCCTGCCTCCAATAACCTCGTGAAACAAAGAAGCTAAACAGCCGGAGCTTGCTGTATTCCCCGCCGAGTATAGGCGTACAGCACCGCCATCATGCACACACTAATGACGATTACCACGAAGCTGGTCCATTGACCAGCCGTCCAATCAAGAGCATATCGCGGCGAATCCCCGCGAAGGAATTCGAGATTGAACCGGCCGATCGAATACAGGATGTTATAAGCGAGGAACAACATACCTCTTGTCATCCATTTCCGACCCTTGATCGTCAGCAGCACGGCGAAAATAATAAGATCCCACTAGCTCTCGAACAGCTCCGCCGGCCACAAGGGCACAGCACCGTATTTCTCGTAGGCTAATGTGCCTTCTCGATAGATCATGCCGAAGCCGAGTCCCGTCGGCGAACCATAAGCGTCACCGTTCATGAAACATCCGATACGGCCAATCGACTGGCCTAAGACGATCGCCGGCGCAAGCACATCCGCAAGCCCCCAGAAGGACAACCGATGCTTCCTTGCATATACGATCATCGCGGCGAAGCCGCCAATGAGAGAGCCTTGCACCGAGATGCCGCCATTCCAGATCGCAATGATCTCGGACAGATGCTTCGAATAGTACCCCCACTGGAAGAAGAATACGTGCCAGATTCGCGCGCCTGCGATCGCCCCGACGAACAGATAAGGCACCATATTCGTAATATGATCCCGGTACGGCGTCCCCGCAGCCAAATAATGCGCCACCCCAAGCGCCAGCATCGCGGCCAGCGCCGTAATCACGCCATGTGTATACAGCGTAAATCCGCCTATTGAAAACAACTCCACGCTCATTGTTAAGCCTCCTCAATTGCACTACATTATGTAGTATAATAGTTCAAAAAATAAGGGATTTTAGGAATCCCCGCTAATCATCATTAACAGCAAGAAAGATAAGGAGATCAGCATAGGCCGCACAATCGCGATCTTCACCTTAACGGCTTGATCCGGCTCCAGCACCTGCGCGATCCGATAATCCATCGTCGCCGAGGCAAAATGCACGGCAGCCGCATGCTGCCTCATATTCCCCAGCTTCGACAGCTTCAACAGCACGCTTGCCAGCGGCAGCTCTGTCTCCATCCGCTCGATAGCGAACCGGTCCGCAAGCAGCTCCATCCACGTGTGAACGTAACGATAGATCGGACGCATGATCGGCAAGTACCCGAAGCTTTCCGTCAGCAGCTTCGTGAAGAACAGCTTCGCATTGTCGCGATTGCGGCAGTGATGCCATTCATGCAGGATAATCGCCTTGAGCTCCGCATCGCTGAACATGTCCAGCACCGTATCGGAGATGACAATCGTCGGCTTCCGCATGCCAATCGCCATTGCAACGAAAGTATCGTCTCTAACGACGAGCATTCGTATGCCGAGATCACGATACTGGAAGCGCAAACGCTTCGTCAGCTTCTCCTGCTGGATGGAGCGAAAATGCTTCATCCATTTGCGAGACAGATACACCTGTGCTCCGATCCGCCATAGCGCCCTCGCAATCGTATAACCCGCAAGCAAGCCGATTTCGATATACGCCACGAGCAGGCATTGCGTACTGTCGCTGTGCAGGGAATGATACGTAAACAACACAAGCTGTAAGCCGACCATAACGACGAAGAAGATCGCAAGACCGTACACCCATCTCAGCCTCGGCGCCGCGTTCATTGCTTGTTCCTCTTCTTAATCTCATTCAGCTTGCGCTCCAGCTTGGCGATCATCTCTTGATCCACATCCTCCAGCGCATCGATCATATGGCTGACGACGAGACTGCCGTACTCCTGAATAAGCCCTTGCGACACGACTTTCGTCTGCTCGGACAGAAACTGCTCTTTCGATTGCACGGTGCTGAACCGCGCCGCTTGCGTACGTCCCTTACCTACCAGCACTTTGGTCAAATGCCCCTTCTCGAGCAGCCGATTCATGACGGTCGTCACCGCATTGATCGAGATTGGGCTTTCCGGGTTCAAGATGGACTGCACTTCCTTGATGCTCATCCCTTCGGATGACCAGAGCAGATCCATAATCTTCGCTTCCAGCGGCCCGAAGAACCGGTTCAATCCTTCTCCGCCGACGTTCAGCTTCTTAATCTTCATGCTCTCACATCCTTATGCACTACACATTGTAGTATGATGGCTCGCGAACTGTCAATAACAGGGGAATGCACTAGATAAGATAAGGCAATGTCTATTGGACAACGACCGTTATGCTATAATCAGCTAATAGTATGTATACGGAGAGGACCTCGAATCATGCGTAAAGGCGAACTTACGAAACTCCGAATTATCGAGCGAGCCGCCTACCTGTTCAACGAGAAGGGATACGCGGCGACGACGATGCAGGATATTATGGACGCTACCGGCCTTACCAAAGGCGCCATCTATCGCAGCTTCACTAACAAAGACGAGATCGCCATCGAAGCGTTTCAATATGCGGGACAAGTGCTGTGCCAGCATTTCTCCGCGGCGGTAGACAGTCAGAACACCATCATTGGCAAAATAGTAGCAATGTGCGGCATCTATCGAGACACCGCCTATAATCCGCCTATCCAAGGGGGCTGCCCCTTCCTTAATACAGCCGTCGAGAGCGATCATTCCTTCCCTGTGCTGCGCGACCACGCGGTCCTAGCCTATAAGCAAATGCTCGGCTTCATTCAATCGCTGCTCCTTCAAGGCATCCAGAGCGGAGAGCTTCGCAGCGACATGGATACCGAATCAACAGCATCGTTCCTCTTCTCATCCATTGAGGGGGCCATTATGGCAAGCCGACTGACAAGAGACAATCGCCACGTCAGCTATGCGATGGACAACATCAAGCAGCTGCTTGGCGCCTACAAGGCGTAATCGCAGCCGATCTTCTGGAGCACGCACTTATCATTGGTCGTACACAATTTCGATATAATACAGCAAAGCACGCTCCTCGGATAAGGAGCGTGCTTTGTGCGTTTATTTCTGATCCGAGCCGAGGTCAAGCCAGTTCATCTCTTCACGGGTCAGCTTGACTCGCGAACCCTCGTCGCAAGAGCCGAGCTCTTCAAGCGATTGGGCGCCAATCAGGGCACAGGTCGGGAACGACTGGTTAAGGACATAAGCGAGCGCAATTTGGATTTGCGTCACTTGCTTCTCCTCGGCCAGCTGCTTCGCGCGCTCATAACGCTCCCAGTTATCATCGCTGTAGAAGACGCGCACCAGATCAGCGTTGCTGCGGTCTTCCTTCGAGAAGCGGCCCGTGAAGAAGCCGCGCGCTTGCGATGACCAAGAGAACAGCGGCAGCTGATTCGCTTCATGCCAACGAATCGTCTCTTCGTCTGCCGATACGCAGCCTGCCCAGAACGGCTCATTGGCCTTTGCAAGGCTTAAGTTCGGGCTGCTGAACGAGAAGCCGACGAGACCCTTGGCCGCGGCATAGTCATTCGCCTCCTGAATCCGCCGCCACTTCCAGTTGGATACGCCGATCGTTTGCACGGCGCCTGACTTGATATGCTCGTTCAGTATTTCAATGACTTCGCCCGCAGGAACATTGGGATCGTCGCGGTGCAGGCCGTACATATCGATCGTGTCGACCTGAAGACGTTCAAGACTCGTCATCAGGTCGCTGCGAATCGCTTCGCGGCTGACGCGCGGACCATTCTGATCATGATGGGCGCCTTTGGTCAGGATAACCCACTGATCGCGTGTGCCGCGCTCTCGCAGATAACGTCCGATCACTTCTTCGCTTTGTCCGCCGCAATAAATATGAGCAGTGTCCAGGCTGTTGCCCCCGATAGCGAAGTACGCGTCCAGGTTGGCAGAAGCTTTCTCATAGGCGTCATGGGCGAAATAATCCGTGCCTTTCATTAAGCGCGCTACAGGTTTGTCCAGTCCTTCAACCTTCAAATATTCCATCCTCGGCAGCCTCCTTGATTTATAAAGTAACTCTCGTCCGTTCACGAGCGGACGACAAGCATGCATCAATGACCTTCATATTGCGGATTGCATCCGAGGTAGGGAAAGCGAGGCTCGTACCGTTCATAATCGAACGGGCCATGGAATCCGCCTGCTCCGTATAGGCATTCACATAAGGGACTTCAATCTTACGGCGTTCGCCGCCGGTTGTCAGATAGATATGACCGCTTTCCTCTGTAGGCGTTATGAATGCCGACGGAACTTCAATAATACCGTCCGTGCCCAGCACCTCGAGCGGGTTACGGAACGCCGCCCACATGCCGCAGTCGAAGGTGAGTGAAACATTTCCTCCGAATTCAATCAATCCGGAAGCCATCATATCGACATCATCATGCTGCGGGGAGAAGAACGCGCTCACCGTTACGGCTTCCGGCTCTTGGCCAAGCAGCAGCCGCGCTGCGTTAATCGGATAACAGCCCACATCATAGATGGAGCCGCCGCCCCAATCTTTCCGGAACCGGACGTTCGCCGAGTCATTCGGGTTATTGAATGTAAAGGCGCTTCGAATGCCGCGAATGTCGCCGATCGCGCCGGATGCGATCAAATCTCGGATCTGCGCATAGCGAGGATGATATCGGTACATGAACGCCTCGGATAACAAAACGCCGGCCTTGTCCGCCGCTTCAGCCATCTCAGCCGCCTCATGAGCATTCAGAGCGAGAGGCTTCTCGCACAAAATATGTTTGCCTGCTTCGGCTGCACGGATTGCCCATTCCTTGTGCAAGTGGTTGGGCAGCGGTATATAAATAACGTCAATCGAGGGATCGCCGAGGAGCGCCTCATAACTGTCATAGACGGTTCCGATATTCAGTTCCTTTGCCGTGCGTTTTGCTTTGTCCCCATCACGGCTTGCAATAGCGGCCGCCTCGTTCAGTTCTGATAAGTGGAGGCCTGGAATGACTGCCCGCTGCGCGATATTAGCGCATCCCATAATGCCCCATTTGAGCTTCTTACTCATGCTTCACCCTCGCTTTGTTCGTAAGTTTTATGACTATATTGCGATTATAGGAGATGGTATTTAAAATTAAAATGATATTATTTTGCATTCGGTTATAACAATATTGTTCAGGAGGACCTTGCCATGAAACGACAAAGTCTGCTGCTTACGCTCCCGAATATGCCGTACTTCTGTTTCCCGGAATCGGTAGGCCAATACCGTCATGATCCGGAGCATAGTGTAGAACGCGAGGCCGGCGCCCTTAACAATTTCAATATCCATTACTGCGTTTCGGGCAAGGGCTATGCCGAGATCGATGGGATTGTGCATGAGCTTCGGGCAGGGGAGGCCGTGCTTTATTTTCCTCTGCAGAAGCAGCGCTATTACAGCAACAAAGACGACCCTTGGGATGTGCGATGGTTTCATTTCTACGGTGGAACCGGGCTGGGCGATTATCTCATCCAACATGGCTTTCACAGAAACCCGCTGTGGAAGCTGGGCCAGCCCAAGGTGTGGGAGCAGGCTCATGAGGAGCTGCTCGACGAGGCGGAGACGAACCGGATGCTGCGCCCCGCTCATCTGTCCATGCTCACCTATATGCTGCTGACGATCTTCGTCGAGCAGGCGGTTGCGCTTGCGGGAAGCAAGGCGGGAACATCGGGCGAGCGAATTATGGAGCTTCTGCCCCTTATGCAGCAGGATGCGGTGAAGCCTTTTGTTCTAGAAGAGTGGGCGGATAAGGCAGGCGTGACTCCCTATTATTTCTGTAAGCTGTTCAAGAGCGCTACGCGCATGACGCCGATGGATTTCATTACCCGCTGCCGCCTGCAGGCGGCCAAGCAGTGGCTGCTGGAGCGGAAGGATGACAACATCGGGCAAATTGCAGAGGAAGCAGGCTACCCAAGCGTCAGCTATTTCAACAAACGGTTCATGGCGCATGAAGGAATGACGCCTACTGCTTACCGGAGATTGTATGGGGTATAAAGCAAATAACCGGCTTGCCATGTGAGGGCGAGCCGGTTTTTTCTCAACAATCTGCCTTATGCCGTTCTGTTTGATCGTCTTAACACGATACGAATGACCATCTCTGATGATAGAAGCAGCAGTACGATCGTTGCATAAATCGAAATGACATAGCTATTGGCGTAATCCATACCGAATCCATTATTCAGCAGCGAATGCAGCGCATGAATCAGTAAGTTCGTGAACACAAAAGCATAACTCCGTATCATCCACTCTCGATGTTGGGGAAGCTTTTTCTTACGGATTTGTACGATAGCAATGACCGTGAAGATCGGCCAAATGATATTAATAAGGTTGAAGGCCATGCTGGCCGCTTTGCCCCCCGTCGCGTACGGCGCCATGTAGCCGGACGTAAGCGTGACGATGAGTACGGATACGGCATATAGATAGCCATTCCACTTATGAAACTTGCGCTGACTCTTTCTCAAAATCGCTGACGAGAAGTTGACTGCCCCTGCTATCATCGCCAGACAAGCGAACACAACGTGAATCTTCATCACCGTCAGCCATGCGCTGACAGGCAGAGCACGCTTCAGATCTGTTTTGTGATCCAGGAAGGCAGCCGCCTTCGGATCGCCAATGAAGTTGGTGTACACGGCATGCACGATGAGGACCGCTGCAATCAACACCATCAGCCAATAGGCTTTTTTACTTCCAGTCATAGTCATCATCCACTCTGTTTTTTACTTATGGATACTCCATAAAAAATACCGAACCGTACGGTCTCTTTTTCTAATTATAAAGATAATGCGCCATCTGACGAGTCCAGTTTTGCATGATTCGCTGCCCTTTCGCGACCGCTCGGGTCAGACGTCACCAAATCAACACAAAAAGGCACCTCATCGGCGCCGTTCCTATTCTAAATTTTTCAGGTCAACCTTTATTAATATGAAGTATCATAGGGATGGAGATACTAGGGGGGGAGAGCAAATGAACCATATTTACTATGTGGAATGCGACGCTGCGCACGCAAGCAATTTTTCCTTTGATATTCCTCAAGGACATAGCTGCTGGCTCCTTGTCATCACCAAGACCCCCGCTCAATTTTGGGTCGATGGGGAACTCAAAGAGTACCCTGCTCATAGCGCCGTTGTTTATCGTGCGCACCAGAAAATTTATTACAAGGCTTGCGCTGAGAAATACGTTAATAACTGGATCCGATTTGCATCCGACGAAGCTTTTATTACCAAAACATCGCTTCCGTTCGGCGTTCCATTCTCTTTGGATGATCCTGACTACTGCCACAAGCTATTCGAGCTATTAGTCATCGAGCACAACTTTAACCGAGACTACAAAAATTCATCCATCAATCATTTGCTCCAGATGATGTTTAACAAGCTTTTGGAATCCTATTTTCATGATGGCTTTACACCGCAATACTATCATTTATTAAAACTTCGCTCGGCCATTCAGAACAACCCCGGCGACCAATGGACCGTTCCCAAAATGGCGGATTTTCTCGGAATCAGCCCAGGCTATTTGCAGACTATTTACAAAAAAGCCTTCGGCATCTCCTGCATAGAAGATGTCATCAACAGCCGAATTCGGCTGGCCAAAGAATATTTGTTCCATGGCAGCCAAAGCGTTGCCGAAATCGCTTTTCAATGCGGGTATCATAATGTGGAACACTTCTGCCGGCAGTTCAAACGAATAACCGGCTATACCCCAAGAACCTACCAAATACATGACGACTTCGCGGCCGCCCCGGTCATTTCATCATAGCTAAAAAAGCCAGTAAAGCCTTCCATGCTCTCATGGATCGGCTTCATCTGGCCTATCGGTCCATACTCACTTTACAACGGATTGTTTCTTGAAAAATTGCTCCGTAAGGAATTTCATCATATCGCTAGGCTGCTCTCTGACAAATTCGGCTTGTTCCGCGAAACGCATGCCATATGGCGCCTTCGGCGCGTAGGGCTCCCACCGCGGCAAGTCATCTCCCGTAGCATCTTTGCCGTTCGGGTCTCCGCAGCGGATGAAGTTCGCCCAGTAATGGCACATCTGTCTTGCAAGATCGTAATGTTTGCCGACGAACGGTCTCCAGCATTTGGCGAGGGTCTCGAAGAAGAACCAGAGATCCACCGAATGGAACGTGCCAGGGTCATCCCATCCCGGGATCTCGGCATCGAAATTGTAATAGTACATAGGGAGGTTGATGCCGGTGTCTGCATTGGCCTGCCCAGCGATCCTTATCGCGTATTCAATGCTGCTCACGGATGCTTGTCTCAAGACCTCATCGAAGTTTCCTGACGAGAATCCGCAAAGCGCCAGAAAATCTTCGGCATCATCGCCGAACAGGTCGACTGCCAAGGTTTTGAACTCGTCCGGCGTAGTAACCTGAGGGACATTGAAGAACTCGGATGACGTATGGCCGAACATTATCGGTACCGGCCAGCGCTTGTTCTGAAGAAGCCGTTCGAACGGGTCGCCTAGGTTGAACTTGTTATCGATAACGGTGCCCCAGAACGCTTTGGACGCCAGATACTCATCGCGGACGTAGACCGCATCAAGCTTACGAGCCTCCGCAAGCGAGGATACGCCGAGAGATTCAAAGAAGCGAACGCCATCTTGTTCGGCTTCTTCCAAGGTACGCAGAAACTTTGGCGTGCGGCCCCCCGGGTAGAGTCTCGTGATTAACCCGCTCTGAATGATCGCTCTTTGGAAGAGTCCTTCGTTCTGGGGCGAAGCGAGCTGGTTCATGACACTGCCGCCCCCTGCCGACTGCCCGCCGATGGTGACGTTGTCCGGATCGCCGCCGAAAGCCGCAATATTGCGTTTGACCCAGCGCGTAGCGAATTGTTGGTCGAGGTGACCGAAGTTCGCCGGAGTTTCCGGCGATTCCGCGGTAATCTCCGGATGGCATAGGAATCCGAACGCGTTCAAACGATAGCTGATCGTCACCACGACGACGCCTCTTCGGGCAATGCGTTCGCCGTCGAACTCCATTTCCGCAGTATGACCTACCTGCAGCCCTCCTCCAAAATACCATACGAATACCGGCAACTTCTCTTCGGAACAGTTGGCCGGGGTCCACACGTTAAGGTAGAGACAATCCTCGTTCATGGCAATATCTGGTTCCACGGCCCATTCCCTGGTGTAGATATTATTAACGTCGATTTCCTGTCTGACCTGCATCGGGATCGGCGCGAATTCGTAAGCTTTAAGAACGCCCTCCCACTCTCTGACAGGCTGCGGAGCGCGCCAGCGGTTGTCGGCTACAGGCGGCGCGGCAAACGGAATCCCTTTGAAACTTGTAATTCGAGGGTCGGCTGCCGGCAACCCTTGAACCATCCCGCCTTCAACACTTACGACTCTAAGCATATTTGATTTCCCCCTTTGAGTAGGAAGGCAGGGGATATATATGTTGATCATATATATCCCCCGCCTTAATAAGAAATAAAGATATTACTTGGTGGCCGTTGCATCTGCACGCATTTTTACAATCTTCTGAGCCCTTTCCGTATCCACGGCAACGACATCATTCCAACCGAGACCTACTGCATCTTTTTGCATCTTTGTCCACAGCTGGTCGAACTCGGCTTGATTTTTCGCGAATACCATTTTCCAGGATGTGTTCTTCACATAGTCCGAGATTTGGCTGCGTTTGTTCTTAATGTCCGATGAATCGCTTCCGAGGCTTGTGTTAATGTTCGGCACGATATCGATCATATTATTTTTCAGGTAGTAGTCCGTTGCATTCGTTGCGTTGTAGGTTTTCTGCCAATCCGTCTTTAGAGCTGTTTTGTTCGCTTCAATGGTACTGCTCCAATAATTTGTGTTATAAAATTCCTTGGTGTCCGGATCTACGACAAAATCGCTCATGATCATGGTGTTAAGCTTGCTCTGTCCGTCCTGGTATCCGCCTCCGCCGTATTCATCTGGAACAGGCGTATTGTTCTGGAAGGCAGTCTGTCCGACTTCGGTAAGCTTAAACTTGCCATCCGTTGTCTTTTCATAGTTAAAGCCTTCAAAACCAGCGGTATAATAGCGCAGTCCTTCAGGTGAATTGAGCCAATCCAGGAATTCCATGATCCGATCAGGATCCTTCGCTTTTGATCCGATCGCAAATACTCTTCCGCTGCCGTAATAAGCATCGCTGTTCTGAATGATGTGCGTATCCGCGATCGGAACCGAAACATTGCCGTCCCCGTTCTTGCCTCTCTCAATCGTATTGTAGAAGCCTGTCTGCCAAGAGTACCACAAGAGAAGAACCTGCTTGTTGGTCAGCTTCTCGGCTACTTTGTTCCAATCCTGGGAAGGAGAGTCGGGATCGACCAGCCCCTGTTGATTGGCGTCAAAATAGAATTGAAGAATCTTCTTGTACATGCTGTTGTCGTCGATGAGCGGAACGATGTCGCCCTTCGCATTTAACTGGATGGTCGAAGTGCCATCCGGCTGTTGGTAACCATACCAGCCGCTCAGCCAGCGCACGTTCTCCATGCCGCCTCCATCCCAATCCTTCCACAGGGTGATCGGAACGATCGGCTTACCGTCCGGCGTCTTCGGATACTTCTCTTGCATTTGCTTCAAGACGTTCAGAAGGTCGTTCAGATTGTTGAGCTTGGGAGCCCCAACACCCTTGTAATAATCCCAAGGCATGATCGGGCTCGAGTAAGGGAGCTCTTCCGAGAAGGTCGTAGGAGACGTATCGGCTTCAAACGTCGGCAAAGCGTATATCTTGCCTTCCGGATTGATTTTATCGAAAGCCGCGTTGAATGGCTTAAAATGATTGTCCACGTACTGAGACAAGTACTTCGTATTTTTGAGCTTATCCGTGAGATCCATGACAAGACCGGCCGGAATCAGTTCTTCCAACTGGCTGTTATCGACGATCACAAGATCTCCCAGGTCGCCCGCCGCCGTTCTCGTCTTGTATAATTGGTCGCCTGCCACCTGAGGGGCAAGTATGTTCAAAGTGATATTGAATTTATCTTTGATAATCTTGCCATACCAACCGGTCTGCTCTCCTTGGTAATTGGCCGCATTGTCGAATACGGTGATCGTAAGCGGCTTGCTGTGATCGATCGTGCCGGCAGCTTGAGTTGCGCTTGTGCTCGTGCCTGTGTCAGACGACTTGTCGGTTGAAGACGTATCGTCGGATCCGCTGCTGCACCCGGTCAATGCGACCGACGCCACTAACAGACCAGCCAACGATACTACCACCGATTCCCTTGCGGATTTCTTGATTTTACTCACGTTCATCCCCCGCTTTTGTCAATGTTTTTTGGTCAAATTGTATTATAATAGCGCAGGTCAACCTTTGACGGCGCCGATCATAATTCCCTTCACGAAGAACCTTTGGAAGATCGGATAAACCAACAGGATAGGCGCCACGACGATAATGGTCACCGTCATTCGGATGGAAGTCGTCGTCTGCTTGGTCGTCAGACTGGCCATAGCCGTCGATCCGGCGTTCTGCAGATTGACCATGGTCGATAATGAACTCGCCTGATTAATGTAGTTGTATAGAATAAACTGCAAGCTGTAGAGCTTGCTGTCCGTCACCAACAGCAGCGTGTCCTGAAAAGAATTCCACTGGTCTACCGCCGCGAAGATCGCGACCGTCGCCAATATGGGCTTGCATATAGGCAGCATGATCCTGAAGAAGATGGTCATGACTCCGGCCCCGTCGATGCTGGCTGCCTGCTGCAGCTCTTTCGGCGTTGACTCCACGAACGTCTTGACCAGAATGATGAAGAAAGGCGCGACGATCGTCGGCAGAATATAAGCAAGAAAGTTGTTAGTCAGATGCAGCGATCTCATGGTCAAATACCACGGAATAATCCCGGCGCTGAAGAACATCGTAATGACCGTGTAGCGATACCAGAATTTCCGCCCCCACATATCCTCTTGGCTAAACATGAAGCCCAGGAATGCAGAAGCCCCTACCGTCAAAGAGGTTCCGATGACCGTTCTTCCTATCGACACTAGCGCCGCGTGCCCCAGCCCCGGGATCTTAAACACGTCTACGTAGTTCTGGAAATGGATATGCTTCGGAAAGAATACGACATCGCCTCTGGCGCTGATATCATTGGCGCTGATGGTGTTAATGATGAGCGAGTAAAAAGGATAGATGCAGACGAAAGCGAACAGGGAAAACAAGGTATAGATCACAACGGAAATCAACCGATCCGTCGCGCTGACCTGATATCTCACTTTTTTATCGAATCGGCTTTGATGTACCTGTTCTTGTGATGTTAGATTGACTGTGCTGTCGCTCATACAATGCCCTCTCCTCTTAACAATTTGGATAGTCCGTTCACCGAGAAGAGAAGCACGACGCTGATCAAGCTCTTCAGCATGCTGATCGCGACGGACACCGAATAGCTGCCGCCACCCATGGCCAGGTTGTATACGTACAGATCCAATGCCTGTATGCTGTCCTTATTAAAAGCATTCTGGAAGACGAAGTATTGCTCCAGGCCGTTATTTAAGAAGCTCGCGATTTGCAGCATCAGCAGCACGAAATACGTCGGCAGCATGCTTGGCAGGACAACATATCGAATCACCTGCATTCTTGTCGCGCCGTCCACGTGGGCCGCTTCATAAAGGGAATCGTCGATTCCCATGATCGCCGCGATATACAGGATGGCTGACCACCCCAGCGCTTTCCAAGTCGTCCACAACCACATCATAAGCCACACATGATGCGAGCTTTGAAGGGGCAATATCGGAGAATCAATACCCAATTGCCTCAGAAGACCATTGACGATACCATCGCTTGAGAACATGGAGAACGCCAGCGAATAGACCAATACCCAGCTGATGAAGTTCGGAAGGGTCGTAACCGTCTGGATGAACTTGCGAAAGCGGACAGCCTTGATCTCGCACAGAAAGATGGCAAAAACCATGGGAAGCCAGGAGAAGAGAAGGTTTAAGCCGCTCAATCCGAACGTGTTCTTAATGATCTGCAGCAGTTGATCGACCTTCACTTGGTTCTCAACCAAGGAATGAAACCACTGGAAACCGACAAACGGCGATTTCGATAACGGAATCGGCGGCGAATAGTCGAAGAAAGCATAGACCCATCCATATAACGGGTAGTAAGCAAAGATAGCAAGCAGAGCCATGAAGGGCAGTACATAGAGAAACTTCCTTATCGACATACTTCTTATACCGTGTTTTTGTACGTGCATCATGTCACTCCTCACTGTTATGGTACTGCGTCTGTACACTTCACTATTGCCCACGGGACAGTTCCTATGAATTTACTTCCCAAATTTATGAAGTTTTCTAGTGATGACAGCGTTTTCATAGCATAAGACATCGATTTCTTCAAAACAATGACCAATTCTCATCGTTTATTGATCTATCCTCATGTCGGTTATAAGAACCTTAAGCTGGTAAGACTTATGTCCTATGCAAAATGACAACAGTCCCGATTATGATGAAATAGAGGATGACTTATGATTCTGTGGACATCCCCACAATCTCCGCCACCCCCCGACTACTGACACTAGTATTGATAGATCCTAATATCTACCTCTAGTCGAGTATGCTCCAAATGTTACATCCTAGACGCTCAACCTAAAAAAGCAACTCCCTGATGGGAGTTGCTTTTTGTTTCATCAATACGACAAGTCAGGACAGGCTGCACGAGAATATTGCCATACGAGTATCCAATCCTGAGAGCGATATTCTCGAATATGTAATTTACTGCTTTGCCGGCCGCACCTGCTGCGTATACCATTCGCCGGATCGGCTAACGTCCGACACCGGGAGATAGATGTAGCTTGTCACAATAGCTGCTGTCTCAACATGGCCCATCCTCTACTCGTCCCCTTCCTGCGGCCAGCCGCCCCATAGATTGCCTACATGACCATCCGGATCGCGGAAAATAAAGCTGTATCCGCCAGACGGCTTGTACACCAGCTCATCGATATCGGCGCCCTTCCTCTTCAGCTCTTCGTAGGCTTCATGAATGTTATCCACTTGGAGCGAAATAAGCGGTTGAAGCTGACCTCGGCTGTTCGTGAAGTCCATCTTCGGAACATCAGGGCACAGAACCAGTCCTAGGCCGACACCCGCTACATTGAGCCAAGCCTCGGTATCGCCTTCCGTGTAATCGAACGAGAACGGTATACCGAGCAGCTCCTTGTACCACTTGAGCGATACGGTCAGATCGCGGACGGGCAGCGAGATGACGGCATAATTTTTCACCTGAATAGACATTGCATTACTCCTCCTCGGTTGTTATTCGGTATCTATAACGAAGATTGTGGTCGTGTAGAAACGGGTATGATCAAATAATTTGAAACAATTCGATGAGATGTCCATTCGGGTCCCGTACCGTAAACGAGTAACGACCTGCCTCCCGCGACACCTTCTGAATCGTCACGCCCTGAGCGGCGAGGCTGAAGTAGGCTCGACAGATCATGCCTGCGTCGCCTTCGCGGAAGCCTTGCAGGAATGTCTCGAACAACGAAGCCGTCATAACCGGGTCATTCTGTTTCTTGGACCGACCATAGTTCCGCCCAATGTTATGTCGATCCCCGTCCGTGAATGATTGCAGCCGCCGGCGCGCCCGCTTCAGCCCTTCCTTCACCGCACCTTCCGTCATGCGGAGCAGTTCAGCGGACTCCGCTGCAGTGAATGCGAAAGCATCGATCAGAATAACAAGCACCATCTGTCTCGGGTTCAGTGATTCTGCCAGCTGCTCGAGCAGTTCGCGAGCCAATCCACTGTCCACGGTGAATGGCACAACCTTAAGATGAGCCTCGTCGAATGAGCTATCGCCATGCCTCTTGCGTTCCCTCCGATACCGATCGATCCAAGCGTTCTTGGCAATGCGGAACAGGAATGATCGGTTAAGCTGCCGCCGGGGGTCCTGCTCCAAGGCGACAACCGCCTTCGTCAGGGCATCCTGCATCAGGTCCTCTGCATCCCAATCGTTATTAGTAAGGGAACGGCAGTAAAGCTTCAATCCCGGTATGTATGACTCCAGCTTCGTGAATACGTCCAGTAGGGTCAGCTCCTCGATCAGCTCTTGTATCTATTCCAAATAAAACAGAGACAAGGCCATCCCGCGCGGATGACCTTTCTCGGTATATATGCAGCTTGCTCAGAAGCCCCCAATCGGCAGATCGGCATATTCGCATGAACCAGCTGTTCGACTTCAGTCTGCCGTGACATCTCAACGACTCTCCCAGATTCAATTTATACAGAGCCACTCGCTTCCTGAGCGCTATGAATGGCGTTCCATATCTCCTTGTAATGCGGACTGTGGATCAAGCCAATGATGTTGCCGAATGGATCCTCTACCGATGCGGTGAACCAGTTCACGCCGCGCTCCGTCAAGGGTTCGTACTCGGTTGCTCCAAGATCTTTCAGCCGCTCCAGCATGCCCGCGACATCATCGACATGCCAGTACAGCGTCGCTCCTCCTGCACCATTCAAGCTGGCCGTCTTAGGCGCATACTTCTTATCGATAATGCCCAGCTCGTTCTGATAATCCCCGATCCGATATTCCAGATATGCTGGATTGTCGGCATTTGGGCTTTGAAAATACGGCTCGATCCCTAGCAGTCTCGTATACCATTGTCTAGCCGCTTGAAGATCGTCCGCCCAGAAGCTAACATTCGCCATTCCGCGCAGGGATGGCTGGTTTGGTTGATTTGTCATATTATTCTATCTCCATTCTATGGTAAATTAAATTATATCTCAATTGTAGGTGATGCTATGCGCGGTGTATTACAGAAATCCGCATCGATTTATACGCCTCTCGGCCGTTTGAATCCTGACGGGGATGAACAGCATGTTGTATTCCAGACCTATCTGCCGCCAGACGAGCTAACCCCGTTCGTCGATCACTTCTGGACGATTGCATGGAACCGATCAGCAGACGAGCCCTATGTCTCGGAGCAGGTCATGCACCGACCTTACGTAGACGTTTTCTTATCGGAGCAGCAATCGGGCATTCAATGTACGTTCCGCGACAAGCGCGACTATACCGCGGTGGATAAAGGCCGAATTATCGGCGCACGATTGCATCCGGGTGCATTTCACGCGTTCTGGGGCGGATCGATGGACGGCTTGCACAATGGGACGATCCCCTTGCAGGATGTATTCGCCGCGGCCGATCCTGCGTTCATTGCGCATGTCCTGACATTGGGTGATGATGAAGGTGTGACTGTACTAGCCGAGTTAATTGAAGCGAATCATCCGCAGATGGATCCGAACATCGAGGTCATAAACAATATCATTGCGGCGATTGAACGTGAAGACTTGCAGACTGTGAAGGAAGTGGCGCAATGGTCGGGTCGAAGCGAGCGATGGCTGCAGCAGCTATTTCAGTCGTACGTCGGCATCGGCGTCAAATGGCAGTTGCAGCGCAACAAGCTGCTTGCGGCAGCGAGGTCCATTCGGGACAGCGATGCGCACGATTGGGCGGATCTCGCCTATTCGCATGGTTACAGCAGCCAGCAGCATTTTATTACCGACTTCAAACGGGTCACGGGTAGAACGCCTCTGCAATATAAGAAAGCATTGGATGCCGATCGTCAAACGGATTAGTGTGGCTGCCCCGCCGCCTCCAGCTTCGCAATCGCCTTCTGCAGCTGGGTGATACGGCTTCGTTCTGTTGCTGCTTTCAGAATAGGCAGGAAAATCATATACTGCGCGGTCTTATCGAGCCGATCGAATGCCTGTCGAGCCTGTTCATGATGCTCCAGTGCGCTTACCAGATCTGGCGGTACGATGGCGGTCTTCTGTGATTCATAAGCGGAGTCCCATCTCCCATCCTTACGCGCGAGGTCGATTTCGGCATAGCCAGGATCCTTCATCCGCCCCGTCTCGATTAACTGCTCCGCCTTCTTCACATTGACCAATGACCACGGACTCTTTGTACGCCTTGGAGAATACCGCTGTAGATAATACTGCTGGTCGAACGACTTCCGATGGCTGTCGATCCAGCCATAACAGAGCGCAATGTCCAGTGCTTCCGCGATCGTGATGGACTGGACACCGGAGCCCTTCTTAGCAATCCGCAGCCAAGCGTCCTCCTGTTTATTATGGTGATTGCCAAGCCAGCTTTCCCACTCTGCGGCATTGTTGAAGTCGATATAGCGGATAGAATTCGATGCTGCCATCTTCCACATGCTCCTCTCCTATTGGCCTCGTCATGAACAGCCTTCTTGAGTTTTACTATACACGCAGCCGGAATCGCCGTATTACAAAAAAGCGCAGTCCTAACAGGTTTCCCCGTCCGACTGCGCCCCACACTCGTGCTTATGGGCTAACTTATAGCTCGTGACTATATATCCTTCGCCAGCCCGCAGCTGCACCTCTTCTTCCCGAACAGCACCTGATAGCTTGCCGGGAATGCTTGATTAATGCGCTGCACCTCTTTGATGAACTGCTTCTTATCCTGCGGCGTCAGGCACTTCGGTTCCTGGACTTAGTGCCAAGCCGATTATCGATATGATGCCAGTTGTTCGGGACATCAGCAACATGGATGCCTATAATGCGGAGATGACTGCGCTTGGGTACGAATGTATGGGCGAATTCGGCATGCGGGGCCGGCGATATTATCGCAAAGGCGGCGACTATCGCACGCATCAGGTGCATGTGTTCCAAGCGGACAACCTCAAGGATACGATCCGCCATCTGGCTGTACGCGACTATCTGCGGGCGCATCCTTGGGATGCACAGCAGTACGGAGAGCTTAAAGCAGGCCTCGTCGCTCAGTTCCCCACCGATATTGAAGCCTATTCGGACGGCAAAGATGCGTTCCTGAAGGATCTAGAGCGCAGGGCGTTAGAGTGGTATCGGGCGAACTGCGGGAGCTAAGATGGGTCTGTGCCAAAAAAGCATTCCGCTTTGCTGCAGCGGAATGCTTTCCCGTCGTTACTATCATCTAACCGAGTTTGCTATCGCGACGAGCGCCTCCGCGGGCACCTGTTTCTGAATGCGGCAATCGATGGCCAGATAATACTGCCATCCCTCATGCTCGGATACAAGCGCATTGAAGCCTCTCTCATGCTTCGACAGCTTCTTGGGTGACCGATACTCTAGGAATAGGGCTTCGCTGCCGTCTTTGAGTTTGTAAACATGCTTCGCCCTCGTTTTCCTAAAGCTTAGCTTCCTCTCTATTGGCCTTATATCCATAATGTAATGGATCTTACCATGCTTCTCATTCAAATATTCAATCCGCAGATTGTCATTGAGACCTTCACTGCATCCACGAAATTGAGCCAACTGAAACGTGAACGGCACAGGCGGCAGCTTATAAGGCAGCGACAGCTCTCGATGGGCATCTGCCTCGCACTTCTTCAAGGCCGATTCGACTGGCTCAAAGCCATTGTCGAGCAGAACCTGATCGAATGGCGGCGGCTTATCGCTGGACGGTGCCGCGGCGGCAGTTGTTTGCATCGTGAATATGCCGACTAACAGAAGACAGATCAGGATGAAGGATCGCATCGGGTTTGCTCCTTTTTCTAGAGAGGCTCACGCCTTAATCGGACTAACCGAAACGTCAATATGCGAGTTGGACGAGAACTCGAACAAGCCCCGATCCGTCAGCTTCAGCTCCGGGATCACGGGCAGCGTCAGGAAAGACAGCATGAGGCACGGATTGAAGGCCGTCGTCGCACCAATACGTGCAATAGCTTCATTCAATCCCTTCAGCGATTCGTACACTTCCTCATAGGGGCGGTCCGACATGAGACCCGCGACTGGAAGCGGAAGTACGGCTCTAACGTCCTGACTGTCGACGACGACGATCCCGCCATTGCTTGCCTGCAGCTCCTGAATCGCGATCATCATCGCATCATCCGACGTGCCGACCACAACAATATTATGCGAATCATGCGCGATCGTGGTCGCAATCGCACCTTCCTTCAACTGAAACCCCTTAACGATCCCCAGACCGATATTGCCGGTCGCTTTATGCCGTTCAACAACAGCCAGCTTCAACTGATCGTTCTCGGTATCGCTGATGAACAACCCGTCCTTCACCTTGACCGTCTCGACTCGATGACGGGTAACGAGTGAGTTCGGAATAATCTCGATGACATTGCACTCGTTCGATTGCACCGGGAGGTTCAAATCGTCCTGCGTCATTCCCTTCACATGCAGCTTAGGAAGCGGATGGCGCTGAGATGTCGTCGGTTGACTGCTGCCGAATGCCGCATCGATGATCTTCTGATCGCGAGCGACAAGCTGTCCCTTTTTGTACACCTGATCAATCGATAAGCTATTTAAGTCATCCAACAGCAGGAAGTCTGCCTGATAGCCTGCTGCAATTGCCCCTAGATGACGAAGTCCGAAGCATTCGGCCGTGTTGATCGTCACCATTTGTACAGCAATAATCGGGTCCAAGCCCTTCTGAATGGCAAGACGTACGATGTGGTCGACGCTGCCTTCTTCTATTAGATCGTCCGGCAGCTTATCGTCGGTGACGAACACGCATCTCCTCGCATTACGCTCGGTGATGACCGGCAGCATGGCCTCCATATCCTTCGCTACTGTGCCTTCGCGTATCATCAAGTACATCCCTAGATCCAGCCGGTCCTGTGCCTCCTGGCTGTTGATGCCTTCGTGATCGGTTCGAATGCCCGCTGCCATGTAGATGTTAAGATCGTCTCTGCCGATACCCGCTGCATGCCCATCAATTAAGCCATTATGGCGCTGGGTTGTCACGAGCTTGTCCATCATGCGATCATCCCCGCGTGCCACCGAGGGGAAATCCATTACTTCCGCAAGCCCCAGCACTTGAGGGTCCGAGAGGAAAGGCGCCAGTTGGTCCGCATTCAGCGTTGCCCCATTGCTCTCGAATTCAGTCGCGGGTACGCAGGATGGCAGCATGACATACGCGTCCAGAGGCAAGCCCTCTGCGTCATCGAGCATATACTGAATGCCGTCCGCTCCCGCTACGTTCGCAATTTCATGCGGATCGGTAACGACAGTTGTAACGCCATGCGGCAATACGACCTTCGCGAACTCCCGTGGAAGCAGCATCGAGCTCTCGATATGGACATGGCCGTCGATTAGGCCGGGAACGATGATTTTGCCACTCGCATCAATCGTTTCGCGCCCTTCATATGTACCGATCCCCGCAATGACGCCATCCACAATCGCGATGTCGCCCTCCATCATCCGTCCCGTGAATACGTTGACGATCGTTCCGTTCTTCACGACTGTATCGGCTGGCTCTCGCCTGGCCGCGACGGCAACTCTCTTCTTCAATACGGCTGCATTTATTTTCATTTATAAGGGCTCCTTTGCGAACAAGCTGGAACTAGACCAACTTTTATTGTTCGGTTGATTGCTGGGAATTATCCGCAGACGACCAGAAAAGGCCTCCCGAGGGAAGGCCTTCGTTGAAAGTATATACGATTTTATTACAGGTGCGGCTGCCCGCACAACTAGGCCGTTACAGCGTTACTAAAGGTTGCCGTATGAGCCTATTTAGGCTGAAACGTGCCATTTTGATTTCTAAAGGGTGTTTT
Source organism: Paenibacillus sp. CCS19 (assembly GCF_033239625.1). NCBI lineage: Bacteria > Bacillati > Bacillota > Bacilli > Caryophanales > Paenibacillaceae > Paenibacillus > Paenibacillus sp. CCS19. Next base: position 25,054 of record NZ_BTCK01000035.1, on the reverse strand, counting down.
CGAGCTTATTAGCTCTACACGGGCCCCTATAGCCTCATTTTTCTACAATAGCCACTCTCACAACCGTTACACGCGTAATCCCGACGTATTGGCCGTAATAATCACTGTGGTATCCGTTAGAGGAATGGCATCCGGGCAATTGCAGCCTGTTCTCCGCTTCCTGTGCGTGAGTGCTTTGATTTGTCCACGCTATCGGCCGAGCCGCAGCGCATTCAATTGCTCACTCAACATATCCAACTTCTCTTTGATCAAAATCCGCTCCGCATAACGCTGCGGAATGCCCGTATACCCATAGTGAATACCAGCCAAGCCACCGGCTATTGCCCCGATCGTGTCCGAGTCGCCGCCCTCGTTGGCTGCTCGCTGAACGACCTCTTCGAAGCTGTTCGAGGTTAGCAGCAGATGGAGCACCCAGCGCAGCGTATCAACGACATAGCCCGTTGGCTCGCAACCCGGATGCGCACCGGGCTGGAGCAGGTCAGCATATTCGGTGTCAGCGATCTCGACCGCAATAGTCTCTCTCAGCTCTGCTCTCTCTGCCAGCATCCGATACGCAATCCGATTGTACATCGCACAGGTTGCAGCGCAGCGCTCGTCGTAATGCGTCATCTTCGCCTGCTGCCGGGAGACCCGCTCCATTTCCTCCAAATTGTCGTATGCCAGCGCTACTGGCAAGCAGCGCATCAACGCCCCGTTACCAGCGCTCTGTCCCAAGTCCATATGCGCTACAAATGCAGCTTCCATCCAATCGCCGTCATACCTGCCGAATACTCGCCGAATAATGTTGCCGATATCCTTGGGATCGGACCGATACCATGCTAGAAAATGCTCCCCGATCGCCGCCATCGGCGCATCGGGCTGCTCCATAATGCCATTCGCCACGCACAGCGTCATCATCGTGTCGTCCGTCACTTCGCCTGGCTCCAGGCCCCACACACCGCCGCCGATGATTTCCGTCAGATAACCATGCGTCTTCTGTATCCCCGTCCTCGACATGAATTCCGTCGTTCCTCCGAGTGCATCTCCCACGGCGACACCGTATAGGCCGCCCCGAATGCGTTCCAACAAACTTAATGACTCTACCATCTCCACCGCTCCTCTCCCTTCAGTTCACCTGTAAGCTACAACCGCTCGCCCAAACTCCGATATTTCGCAAACAGCTTCATTACCTCGTCAACTCGGTCAGCCCGCTCTTCCAGGCTGCCTCGCAGCGGGATAAACGGGATACGCCGCGTGAGCAGGTCCGCCTTGATCTGTTTATGGAACTTCCCGCGATGAACGGCACCAGACCGATCCCACGTATCATCGTAAGGAATGTCGTCCTCGCACAAGAAGACGAGGTCGTATCGCTTCGACGCTTCCTCTGCCAGCGCCGCCAGATTCGGATGCGCAGCCCCGTGATAATCGAGCGAGAACATATACGTCGTAATTGCATTCGTATCCACGAACAAGTAACGACGTGCCTGAAGCGCTAGCGCATCCTCCCGATCTCGATGACCTTCCGCAATTTCCACCAACTGATCCTGTGTCAGCCTGCGGTCGGATTGATGGAGCTCCCAATATTCACGACCATACTCCGGCATCCATACGGTGTTGTGCCGATCCGCCATATAGGCGGCGAGCGTCGTTTTGCCCGTCGACGGCGCGCCAAGGAATACGACCTTCGCGATCAGATCGCGGTAGACAACGGGATGCACGAATGCGCGCTCCTCATAGGGCATCTCACGGACACGCGTGCCTGAGATCGGCACCTCTCTACGTTCAGGATCCACCAACCGGTTCACCGCATGCAGCGCTTCGCTCATATGCTCGCCATAGAACTCACTGCTGTAGAAATGGGTAATCCGCTGCCCTTGCAGCAATCCCAGCACATACTGCTCCTGGCTTCGCTTAATCTCCGGCGTATCTCCAGTCTCTGTCGGACCATCCCATGCCTCGATCACCCGTACGTCGGGATATAGGCGCCGAATCCACCCCGCCCGCACAGACAGCGGAACATCGATCGTCTCTGGACAGTCGTATATGATAACGATGACCTCATCCATCTCCATCAGCGCCGTATCAATAACATGCTGATGCCCGCGATGGAACGGCGCGTATTTGCCAAGCGTCAGTCCGATCTTCTTACCGCTCATAGCCGATCTCTCCCCTATGCCTTGCCTCGCTGTCGCCATACCCAACATTCGCACTGTTCGCTGCCCGCCACTGTTTGTGCCACGAATACAGCCCTGTTGCAGTGATAGCCAAGAAAATGACGTATAAGAAAGCGACCGCATACAGCTCTTTGTACGCGTACATCCCGACCGACAGCACGTCGACGAGCAGCCAGCAGTACCAGTTCTCTAAGATTTTGTATGAAAGAAGATACTGAGCGATCAAACTTAAAGTTGCGATGAAAGCATCCGCATAAGGAATCGATGCGTCCGTGTAGGCTGCCAGCCAGGCTCCCCAGCCCCAAGTGACGAGCGGCAGCAGCAGGAGCAGACCAATTGCCAGCCCTCTGCCTATGCGGCGTGTCGGTCTTACGCGGCCCGAACCCCTTTTGGTCAGCCAGACAATCCAGCCGTAGATGCTCAGCGCGAAGAAAAATACTTGCAGCGTCATATCGGCATACAGCTTAACGTCCCAGAACATGTAGAAGAAACATGCCACATTTATTAGCCCGATCGGCCAGGCCCAAATATTCTCGCGAGCGGTCAGCCAGACGCTTAACAGTCCCGTGATCGTCGCCACCATCTCGAGCGTCGTCGATGAAGTGAAATAAGCGACAGCCAACATCGCCAAGCAAAGCGCCGCCATTGTGATTGTTTTGTTCATTGCGCGTACCTCCCTTGTTGGTTGAAACGTAGATGAAGCATTTTACATTGTCATATCGACCTTATTAATTTATATAGTCATTATGACATAAACAAATAGGATGTCAACAGCTTTTTCCATTTCGGGTTGTTCGTTTCGTCCTGCCGATCGTCGCTTACGCGGTCGGCAGGCTTACGGAACGGTGCCGATTAAGGCGTACAGAATATATAAACAACTAAATCGGATGTTCTTTTGGTGACCAAATTTATGTTCTTAATGATACATTCACGAATGGCCCTATCTAGGTTTGAATGAAACCTAACCTTCGATGTTAAGGCTGCTTGCGCCGTGCTGCTCACATCTAGATTTTGAAGGGTAAACCCCTATATTTCCCCCTGTATATTGCGGTGATTTCATTCGCTATAATCCCTTTGTAAGTGCTTACATTTACAGACGAGGGAGGTGGTAGAACTTTCTGCATAACTATTTCTGTTGTTTATTGGTAAGGAACGAAGCATCCCTGACTGCATGAGCAAACAGAGAGAAATTGAACTTATTAAAGGAGGAATTGTTCTGTTCGCAAACAAACTTGCAAAGCTTGTTGGTACGATTGCTTTAGCCGGAATGCTTATTACATCCCTCTCGGTCGATTATGCGCAAGCCAGTCTTGTAAGCGGTAGCAAATTTTTGGGGAATATCATAGCAGGCAGCGTTCCATCTAGCTTCGGCACGTATTGGAATCAGGTAACGCCGGAGAACGGGACGAAGTGGGGCTCCGTCGAAGGCGCGCGCAACTCGATGAACTGGGGGCAAGCGGATACCTCTTATAACTATGCCAAGAGCAATGGCATGCCTTTCAAGTTCCATACGCTCGTCTGGGGCAGTCAAGAGCCGAGCTGGGTCGGCAGCCTGTCGGCCGCCGATCAGAAGGCGGAAGTTACGCAGTGGATCCAATTAGCCGGACAGCGATATGGCGGCTCCGAATTTGTTGACGTCGTCAACGAACCTTTGCACGCGAAGCCGGATTACCGCAACGCAATCGGCGGCGACGGCGCAACCGGATGGGATTGGATCATCTGGTCGTTCCAACAAGCCCGGGCAGCATTCCCGAACTCCAAGCTGCTCATTAATGAGTATGGCATCATTAACGATCCTAACTTAGCGGATCAGTACGTCAATATCATTAACATTCTAAAGAGCCGCGGATTGGTCGACGGCATCGGCATCCAATGTCACCAATTCAGTATGGACACCGTATCCGTCAGCACGATGAATACGGTCTTGGGCAAACTGTCGGCAACTGGTTTGCCGATTTATGTATCCGAGCTCGACATGACAGGCGATGACGCGACCCAGCTCGCCCGGTATCAGCAGAAGTTCCCTGTGCTGTGGGAGAATCCGAACGTGAAAGGCATTACGCTGTGGGGCTATATTCAAGGCCAAACATGGATCAACGGCACGCATCTCCTCAACTCCAACGGTACGGAGCGTCCTTCGCTCCAGTGGCTGAAATCTTATCTGAGCGGAAACACCGGAGGCTCTGGAGGTACAACCGCGAGCATTTATCATGACTTCGAATCGGGCACGGAAGGCTGGGCTGGCGGAACGATTAGCGGCGGACCATGGTCCACAACGGCATGGGCCTCCAAGAATACCCACTCCCTGCAAGTAGACATCCCGATGGCGAGCGGTTCGGCGCACTACATGTACAAAACCGGCACCTTCAACGTGACGGGCTTCAATCAGCTCCGAGCAACCGTGCACGGCTCCACATGGGGCGGCTATGGATCTGGCTTGGGCGTTAAGCTGTATGTCAAATACGGCAGCAACTACGCCTGGAAAGACAGCGGCTGGGCAACAATCGGCGCGAACGGCACGATCAACCTCACGCTTGATCTGACGGGCGTCGATAAAACCAATATCAAGGAATACGGCATTCAGTTCATTGACGCAAGCAATTCGTCCGGCACAGCATCGGTTTACGTCGATAACGTGTATCTGTGGAATTAAACATTCCATTCGCGCAAAAAAGAGCGGGTTATCCTTGCGATAACCTGCTCTTTTTGTTGATTTCGGGCCCTAAGCCTTAATTTAATGCCAGCGGCCCTTGGACTGCTCTGTCATTCTATTGCTATTCAAGTGCTACTCCAGCACGGCGTCGATGAACCTCTCAAGCTGCGCAATGTCGGTCACGTTCTTGTTGCAGATATGACCGTCCGTGCAAATGTAATTGCCGACCGATTTGTAGTAATCGGAGGATACATTCGCAGGTCTCTTGCGGGAAATCGCCGAGAACAAAGCCAGCTTCTCAAACCGGTTGCAGACGAAGCAGTAGCTTTTCTTGTTCGTCTCCGTGAATCGACCTTCTACGCCTACGAATTTGCCGTCCTTGTGGTAGACGATGAACATTTTGTTCGTCGAGATATCAACCCAGCTCAGGTAAGACACATAGCGGAAGTCGATCTGCGCCAGATCAGGCAGCTTCAGCTTCTTGTTCTTCGGGAACAGCTTCCGAATCTGCTGCTCCGTAATGGGCGGGAACGCGATCAGATAAGACTCGAGCCCCTGCACATACTTCTGCAGATCTTCGCCTGTTCGCAGACCCGCGATCGATTCGAGCATCGTCATCCGGCTGTCCGTCACATCCGGGAACAACTCGGCTACCTTCGCCTGCGCGCTGGAACGGACGCCTTCTACGACCTTGGGATCACCAACCGTTCGGAGGGTGTGAAGGACGTAATCGGCTTGATTTCTCACGAAATTATATTGATATCCTCTAATGAATGGTTCGCACATTGGCAATTCAGCCCCTTATTGTTAGTTGAATAGTCGTCAGTCAATAAGGTGCAAAGCCATCACTAGAAACGATAAATGCGTTATTATGGGCGAAGCCGTGGCCTTCCCATGCAAAGATCGCCTCCCTCTCAGGCTTTGCATGAGGCTGTGCCAGTCCGGCAATCTCGAGCCATTGCCATCGGTATCTAACCCCCTAAGTTCGAATTGGATATATTATAATGCAGCTTCCGAGCAAAAGAAAGACTGCCCACGTCCCAAAATGTTGGACCGAGCAGCCTTCGAAGGTTAGTGTACAAGCTTATATGTCCAGAACGTAATACCAAGCCAAATAACGAGCCAAGCCTATAATGGCATAGATCAGCAGCACCGTACCCGCTCCGATTCCTGTAATCGCGCTGGTGGCTACGTTCAACCGAGGCCCTATCACAATCGCAGCAATAGAGACGGCAACGAGAAGCGCAGCAAGTACATACAGACCTGGGTCTTTGAAGACACTGACTAAGCCAGTAAAGTGGACACCGACGACCAGTGCGATCCACGGCGCAACATACTCTTTCTTATTCCTCCGGAGGAATAAGAAAGCCCCTACACCTGCGACTATGAATTCCGTATACACAGTGACCGAATACGCGGTTAACGACGTATTGTCGTTCAAAGCCGACGGCTTGCTCCAGTTGTTAATGCTCAAGTAAACGCCAACGAGACAGACAAGCAGCGCCAGCCCGGAGGCGATGCCGAGATATTTGCGCCAGCTCGCCCTTGGCCGTTCCTGCGCCCAACCGAACCAACTGAAGCTGAACATGCCGAACACCGCCGCATACATCGTATAGTCACGGATATAGTCCACGCTGTCACTCCTCTATTGTGTGATAGAATACAGGCCTGCAGAAAGCATGCCTCTCGATCAAGGCATGGGAATATATAGGTGCTATACGTTGCTGAAGACTCGCGGTTACAGCCGCCAGGCAATGGAACTAAACGCGATAAACATACTTGTGAATAGTGCTGTACACCTCGAAGCCCAGCTTGCGATAAATGTTAAAGCCATCCTCGGAGGCCGTCAGGATCGCAATGCGGTAGCCTGCGCGCTTCGCCTCTGTCAATGCGTGAGCTGTAACAGCAGTTCCAATGCCCCGGTTTCTCGCTTCAGGCAGTGTCACTACATGGTGAACGGCCGCAACGCCGGCAGCCAGGAACAGCATGACAGTCGCAACAGGTCGCCCCTCCAAGTAACCGACATAATAGCGATAACTTGCTTCTTGATACCCCAATTGCGCGTACATCTGCTGCAGAAGCGGAATGTGATCCGATGCACCGAACGCCCATACGTTCACCCAGTCCTTCAACATATCTCCGCTAACGACTTGCCGTACAGTAAATTCGACGGGATACTGCACTTCCGATGGGTGAAAATAGTGAAGATCGAGCGCCATGCCGGGCTCCGACTCGTCATGCTCGAACCCCGCGGCGAGCAGATGCTGCGCAAGATCGGAAGGCTGCGAGGTAGGCCCGAGCTGCCAGATGAAAGACTGTTTGGCAGCGCGAAAGCTTTGTATAATCGCGTCAATCCGCTTTCTCTTATCGCCTGCGGCTATCGCGCTTCTGAATACGCCATTGAAGAAATAGATCGGTACGCCCGAGCTGATCCATAGAAGATCATCATCTTCATGGATCTCCGCGTGAGGCAGGCGAGCAAGATAGTAGGGATAGCAAGACAGGCTGTTATCGATCGAGCGGATCATGGATTCTTTCGAAATATCAGTAATAATCGGGCTGTTTAAGTTTGTCATTGTCATAGCTCCTTCATCGTATTGGACGCAAAAAAAAGGCATGGATTTCGGACGACAACACATCCTCATTCCATGCCTCTAAGGGACACTGACTGATATACGCTGCGCTTAACGTTTGAGCCAGAAGCGTCCGGGCTGCAGCATGAAATAAACGTCTCACGAAGACGCTTTTTCAGGCAAGCATGCTGAGCCGCAGGCCTAGCTCCTATGCAATTCAAACGTTAAGTAAAGTCACAAACACTAAACGACCACCTTGTCATTATTACCCATAATTGTATAGAAACAATTACTGCCCGTCAATAGATGATGAACGGCAGTTTAAATCTCATATATAATTGAAATTATTTCTACCATCTACCTAACCAAATCTATTCTCAACCGACTATTAGGATGAAATCATTCGCGAATGAAATCACGCAAAGACAGGTGTAAAGATGCAGACAGAAGAAGCCCTTCAGCTCCTTGATGACCAAGCGTTTCTAGACACGTTGTTCGGCTATGCCTATAAGCGCTGCAGCAATTCATATGAAGCCGAGGATTTGTGCTCGGAAATCGTAGTGGCACTGCTCCACAGCATCCGCAAGCAGCCTGCCATTGAGCATTTCCACGGATTCGTATGGACCATCGCGCAGCGCGTATACGCTGACTTCTCCGAGAAGCGGAGGCAGCGGGCAGCCAGAGCCGCCTATACCGATGTCCGATTAAGCAGCACCATCGATGCGATCGACGAGTTGATTAACAGCGAATATGATGCCTTCATGCTTAATCGAATCAGACGGGAAATTGCCTTCCTATCGAAAATGTATCGAGACGTCATGGTGATGTATTACCTGGATGAACGGAAAACGTCGGACATCGCCCGCACGCTTGGCATTTCGGAGACAACCGTGAAGCAGCGCTTGTTCTCTGCCCGCAACGCCATTCGAAAAGAGGTTGAGAAGATGGACATTACGAGCTTAGCATTGAAGCCGATAAGGCTCATATTCGTAGGATCGGGCCGCCCTGTGGGCAATGACCCAAGAACGAAGGCAGAGAGACGGTTCTCGCAGAACCTCGTCTACCTGTGCAAGAACACGGCACGCAGCGCCAAGGAACTGTCCGAGCTGCTGCATGTGCCCATGCCTTTTATCGAGGATGAGCTTGAAATTCAATGCCGCGGGGAGAACGGACATTACGGACTGCTTAGGAAACTGGACAATAACCGCTACATCTCCAATATCATCATGCTGGATGCTGCTGATTATCGCAAGGTGCAGGCGGAATATAACCAATATACAACCAAAGTCGCACTGCAAATAAAGAACTACTTGGACCAGAACCAACAAGCCATTCTTGGCTTTCCTTTTCTCATTAAGCAATCGGACCTGTCATTCATCGCCTGGTCGCTCATCTCTCGCATGGTGTGGTCATTCGAGGGCAGGCTGCAGCAGTGGCTGACGGACAACTATTACGCTAGCATCGCGCGAACCGAGCGAGAATTCTATACGTTCGGGTTTGCTGTACGAGAAGACGAGGATATTGAGATCGGATTCTATGGCTGCGATGGCATTAGCGCCTCCAATATTTGCGGCTACCGTCAAGTATTTGCGTCAAACATCTACGGAAGGCGAATCCAGAAGCACTTCAGCTGCGGCCATAACATCTCGCAGGATCCTGCTATGATGATGGCCCTGAATGCTGTTGGCGGACTGGCAATTGAGACGCTTACCGAAGAGGATAAGGAAATCGCCTCGAAAGCGATCGAAGCTGGCTATTTGCGTAAAGAGGCTGGTCAGCTCTATCCGAAAATTCTGATGGTCGATGCAGCAGACGAGGTAGCCCTTCATGCCCTTGCCAGCGGCTTCGCCCAGACGGTCGACAGCCTCGTGGAACCGATGGCTGATGCGCTTCACGGCTTTATCCAGCAATATGTGCCGCAGCATCTCATCGGGGAATACCATCAATTCGTGCTTCAGGCCACCGCCGGGTTCATCGGTGCTGTCATCGAGCAGTGCATCGATAATGGCGCTCTGCATGTGCCGGAGACGCCATTCTGTGCAGAAGGCACATGGATGGTCGTTCATAAGTAAAAACATGAAACCCCAGTACGCCGGTACTGGGGTTTCGTCATTTTAGCCTATATAGGTGACATATTCTCCTGTTGGTTTGCGATAACCGCGAGGACGCATACTTTCTGGGGAAGCGTGTCCGATCGTGATCATCATGACAGGAATGAAGCCTTCAGGCACTTCAATCAATTCTTTGAGCGCTTGTTCCTCGATACTGTGCATCGGACAAGTATCCCAGCCTTTATCCTTAGCGATTAGCATGAGGTTCATGGCCGATAAGCTCGCATTGCGCACTGCGTCTTCCCGTTGAAAATCTTCTCCGCGGCTCTCGTAGAATTGGATCGTGTTGTCGACGACCGTCTGGTACTCCTGTTCACTAAGCAGCCCTAACGTCTTCAGGCCCTCGTTAATCTCCGGCGCGTTCAGATGCGCTTTCGTATTGCCAAGCACGAAGATGACGGCCGAAGCGGTTCTAATCTTGTACTGCTTATGAGCCGCTTCATAAATACGCTCAATCAGCCTGCGGTCCGTTACCGCTACGTAATGGGCATGCTGCAAGTTGTAGGCCGTCGGCGTATATTTCGTTAATGCGAATATCTCTTCTAACTCATGCCGGGCAATATCTACATGTTCAACGAATCGATTGGCGGATCGACGGTCGATAAGGACGGATTGGAATTCGCTCACTCGCACTACCTCCTAGTAGGTGAAGAAAATCATGATTGCCTACTATATTTCGGTAATGTACTTGTTATTTTAAAGAGCTCTCGCTTCTTCTCCACACATATGACACATATACGAGGCAGAAGAACACGACAACCAAGAACGAATAACGGTACATCGCAGCGTAGCTGGTCGCTTCCGCTAGTTGTCCGAGCAGCATCGCACCACCGCCAATGCCTAGATCGAACATGGAGTAAAAGGTTGCATTAGCCGGCCCCCGCTTGGCTGGCTCCACGCGGTTCAGGATCCACGCTTGCAGCGACGGCTGCACGGCACCGAAGCCTAGACCGAAAAGAACGGCGGAGATCGCCAGGGTCGTCAAGTCGTGTGCGTAGGACAGCACGATCAGCGCAGCAGCCATCAGTACGCTGCCCGGCAGGATGACCCATACATGGCCCTTACGATCGAACAACCGCCCGGAGATGAGACGCACAATCAGCAAGCACACGGCGTTAAGGGTGAAGAACAAGCCAACATTGCCGATATTCACTTCTTTGCCGAACAGCGTGATGAAGCTGACGATTCCGCCGTAGACGATCCCAATCAGCAGAGCAAGCAGCGAAGGGAACAGCGCTTTCGGCTCGAACAGCTGCGAACGGAAGGAAGGCTTCGCCTGCGGCTTCTCGACATTAGCGGTATGAACGTCCTTATTGCTGCGCTTCCGCTTAACACCCCATGCACATAGTAGAGATAAGATCGTGCTGCCCGCCGCAATGAAGATAACGCCCTGCATATGCCATGAGCCATCCAGAATCGCCAGGCCGATCGCAGGCGCCAGCGCCATCGCGAGCGTGCTTGCAAGACCGAAGTAGCCGATGCCTTCGCCGCGTCTTGCTGCTGGAATAACATCCGCTGCCAGCGTGCCGGACGTAACCGTGACTACGCCCCAGCCAACGCCATGAACACACCTCGCCAGCAGCAGCAATACGACCGAAGTCGTCCAATGGTAACCTGATATAATAACGAAGCAGAGAAGAAGACCAGCCATCAGCCAGCCTTTCTTACTATTGCCCATCACCGCTCCGACCAGGGGGCGCGTCACGAGCGCGAATACGGTAAAGATGCCGATAATAAGGCCGACAGCCGTGTTATCGCCGCCTAAGTCCTGCATATATACAGGCAGGGTAGGCAGCAGCATTTGAAACCCGAAGAACAAGAAGAAGCTGGCGAACGTAATCAGAATGAAATCGGCCGTCCACAATTTCTCGGCTCGCCGCTGTTGTTGTGCATTTTCCATCATGGTACCTCCATATGAACATAATTAGTGAGTAACCTCACTAATTTAATGATACTGTGAGTGTACCCACTTACAGATCGCGCGTCAATACGACCTTAGTTTGACGAAAAGCCGCGATGAAGTAAGATAAGAGTAGTAGAAATTGCGAAAGGAGGCCGTTCAACGTATGGACAAATCGCCGCACCATCAACCGGACGAAGAAGCTGCTGATATCTTCTACTTGTTCGTCACGACCGCCCGCATCTTGAAATTCGAATTCGAGAAACGGTTGGCGGCACTAAACCTGCCCATTCCAATCTCGGGTCCGCGTCTGCGTCTGTTAATGGAAGTCTGGAAGGCTGAACAGATTCGCATGAATGAGTTGGCGGCCACGCTCGACCTGAAGCCCCGTACCATAACCGATTTCATCAAGGCGCTGGAACAGAGCGGACTTATCCAGCGCACCGTAGACCCTACGGATCGACGAGCAGCCATCATCTCGTTGACGGACATGGCCAAGCCCCATATTCGGACCATTCGGTCCGTCAGTGCCGAAATATCCGAGAAGCTTATGGAGAAGCTGTCGAGCGAGCAGCGAAGGCAGATGAAGGATATGCTGTTGACGCTTGTATGAATAGGGTTTTATCAAGCACTTACGCAATTCGCGTGAGTGCTATTATTTTGCGCAAATAGCCTAAGGCCCTGATCATTCACTTATACCAAGTTGAAAATACTGATTCGAGAGGTTCAACCAATATATGTTTATTCAATCAAACAAGGATATTCGCACGTTCACAATCGTGTTCATCATATACGAGGTGAAAGCATGAATGAAGTGTACCAACGAAATGTAGATCGGGTTTACCGCATTTGCTTCATGTATCTGAAGAATCGAACGGATGCGGAGGACGCGGTTCAGTCGGTTTTTCTCAAGCTGTTCAAATCCGACATCGGTTTCAGGGATTTCGAGCACGAGAAGGCGTGGCTGATCGTTACCGCGCGCAATCACTGCAAGGATCAGTTGAAGAGCTGGTGGAGAACTCGGCAAGTCGATCTAGCCGTACTGCCGGAGGGCATCTGGCATGATGACCGCGAAGGCTCGGGCGCCGTACTGGAGAAGCTGCTGTCCCTGCCTGCCAAATATCGGATCATACTCTATCTGTATTATTACGAGGACTATTCCGTCAGAGAACTATCGAGCATGCTGGGCCGCAAAGAAAGCACCATCCAGACCCAACTGGCCAAAGGCCGCGCACTTATGAGAATTAGCTTAGGAGGCCATTATGACCAATCATCATATTAACGAGCTCTACGAAACGTTGACGCCGACCGACGAACAGAAAAACCGCATGTGGAACGCCATGGAACAGCAGCTTGGGACAAGCGAAGGAACCGCAGTCGTGAGGGTTCAACCCAAAAGAGTTCCACGCTATCGCAAACTGGTCATGTCCATCTCAGCCAGCGTGCTCGTGCTCCTATTGGCAGCCACCGCATACGCAGCCATCGTCGGGAACCACGAGAAACAGTACCAAGAAGTTTTCAACGGCAAAGGGACGACCGTTTACTTCGCTAACGGGACTAGCATGCACTATGTAACTGATGGAAAGAGTAAGCATGCTAAGGGTGCAATGGGCGGTGATGAGAAAGGCCCTTGGGTCGTAAAGGAATCGTGGTGGGGACGCCTAACGGTTAACGTTGATGGCAAGAAAATCAACATTACGAAGCAATTGAAGGAGAAGGGCTACTTCTACTACACCTATCGAGACAACGTTAACGTCCTTCACCGCTTATATATCGTGAAGAACGCTGGCGGGAAGAAGGATTATTCCGAGCGCTGGTACTCGCAGATGGAATGGCTGCCTGAAGTCGGTGTAGGGGGCGCTTTCCGAGGTCTAAGCGGACCCTTGTCGGATGCCATTGTATGGGCGGAAATAGATGCCGAGGAAGATGGCAAAGATCTAGAAGCCGCATTGCAGGATCGACTATCGAAATATTGGAGCGAGTACGGCGAGTAGGTTATGTAACAGAGACCAGTCACCGATCGGGAGACTGGTCTCTTCTTCTTATCCTCTTGGTTCTATTCCGTGCTGCTCGGTTCGGCACGCTTGCGACCCGGGCGCTGTTCGGACTGCCGATAGCTCTTCGGCGTGCTGCCCTGCCATCGCTTGAACACCTTATTGAAATAACTTTGGTCGCTGAAATTAAGCCACGTCGCGATGTCAGTGATCGGATAGTCGGTAAGAGCAAGCAGTCTCTTCGCCTCCTCGATCCGTTCGCGCTGGACATACTCCGATATCGTAAGCCCGACCTCTTTCTTAAATAAGCCAGACAAGTAATTCGGACTCAGATGCGTCAGCTCGGCGAGCCGATCAAGCGTAATCTCGCCGTACAATTGGTTGGCGATCTCATGCAGGCAATCCTGTACAGCAGGCGAATAATGGCCTCGACGCACGTCTGCCACCCGATCAACGAAATCGAACAACGCCTCCCGCATAATGCGGATGACCTCTTGCAGCTTGTCCTTCTCCTCCAACTGCTGGATATAGCTGTCGCTGAGCGTCAACGCATCTTCCTCGTGCAATCCGCCCTCGATCGCCGCTCGACAGATTAAGGCGATGCCGGTAATCATTAGATTCTTCTCGCTGCGAAGGCGGCTGCGCTTGGATAACAGACCGAATTCATCTTCCCCGACAATGGACTCCATGACGAATGTCCGAACTCGTTCCCTTTCCCCTGCGCGAACGTAATGCAGCAGTACGCGCTCATGCGACAGGTTCGTATGCAGCATGCCGCTGCGGCGGCTAAGGGACAGCTCCGCGTCCCGTTCCCGCTTATCTTCGACCAGCGTATGGAACAGCAAATCGGTTGAAAGCAGCGCCGCAGACGGATCGACAGCCTGCCTGCGAATGGCGAAGTGCACCATGAGGCTTAATGCTTGCGCCCGCTCCTCTGTCACGATGGAAATTTCCTCGTACAATTCCAACAACCATCCACGATTGCTTGCGTGCAGCTCCTCAACCGTCTCCAGCCATTGATCGTCCTCTTGTTTCTTGTGCAAATAGGGGCCAACGACAATCGTCCCGATTAGCCTATCCTCGTCGTTCGCATTGACGAAGAAATATTGCAGCCTTGCGCGAGAGAAATGAATGGGCTGCTCCGCAGCATACAGCGCATAAGCGTACCCGGCGATTTCCTCGCGCAGCAGAGCAAAAAACGGATTATCTGCAATAGCAGTATCAACATATGCCGATTCGATAGTCCGCCCCGGTTGTATAACAAATACGGGAAGCTGCAGCGCATGATGAAGCAGCCTGCCGAATGTATTGAGCTCGATCAGCGTATTCATACGAGCCTCCATCGATTGCATTTAAGGTTAACCATCTATGATGAAAAAAGTACAACAAATCATGAATAAATACAATTAACCATTATGAAAGCGCATTACACTGAGGGTGCAGTGAAACAACTGCTACCACGCTCGAAAGGGATGAACGAAATGTTGGATCATAAAATAGCAGTCGTTACGGGAGCAGGAAGCGGCATTGGCCGTGCAAGCAGTTTGAAAATGGCAAGCTACGGCGCCACGATCGTGGCCGTCGATTTCAACGAAGCATCCGGTCAGGAGACCGTTCGATTGATTCACGAGCAAGGCGGCGAGGCGATCTTCGTACAAGCCGACGTCTCGAAGACCGAGGATGTTCAGCGCTATGTACAAGCCGCGATGAATGCCTACGGCCGCATCGATATTTTCTTCAATAATGCCGGAGTCGTTCAGAAGTTTGCGAAGCTTGCCGACATCGAGGAGAACGAGTTCGACCGCGTCATCAACGTCAATGTTCGAGGGGTATTCCTCGGCATGAAATATGTACTGAAAGTCATGGAACAGCAGCAGAGCGGCACGATCATCAACACGGCTTCTACAGCTGGCGTAAAGAGCGAACACAGCGCATCCGCTTATTCTGCAAGTAAACATGCTGTTGTCGGTCTGACGAAAGGCGCTGCAATCGAATATGTGAAGAAGGGCATTCGGATCAACGGCATCTGTCCGGGTGGCGTAGAGACCGCGCTGACGAAGAGCGTCGAGCAGACGTTCATGACGGGCGGCTACGTGCCAGAGGAAATCGGCAATATGCGCATGGGACGGTACGCTCAGCCAGATGAGCTGGCGGAGATGGTTGCATTCCTCGCTTCTGACAAAGCGAGCTACATGACCGGTTCTATCGTTCTGGTTGATGGTGGTTTGACCCTGTAACTCGGAACCTTCACTCATGATTAATTTCTATAACAGGAGGGCATTTAACATGAAACTTCAAGACCGCGTAGCCATTATTACAGGCGGCGCCTCCGGCATCGGTCGCGGCATTGCGCACGCTATGGCCAAGGAGGGCGCTAAGGTCGTCATTGTAGATGTCAACAACGAGGGCGGACTGGCTGCGGAGAAGGAATTGAATGAGATCGGCCAAGGTAAATTCATCAAAGCGGATATTACAGACCGAGCCGAGCTCAAACGCATCGTGGATGAGACTGTGCAAGCGTTCGGAACTGTTCATGTGCTTGTCAATAACGCCCATGTCTCCAAGCAGGTCATGCTTACCGAGACAACGCCGGAGGATCTGGCGCTATCGTTTAATACAAGCTTCTACCCAACCTTCTTCCTGATGCAGCACTGTTATCCTTACTTGAAAGAAAACAAAGGCTCAGTGATCAACTTCGCCTCCGGCGCAGGGCTTAGCGGCATGCCGACGCAAGGCGCTTACGGTGCAGCGAAGGAAGCTATCCGCGGCCTGTCGCGCGTTGCTGCGAACGAATGGGGCATTGACGGCATCAACGTCAACTGCATCAGTCCGATCGCGAATTCGCCAGGCGTACAGAAGTGGAGCGAATACTTCCCTGCCGAATACGAAGCAATGGTCAATGGCGTTCCACTGAAGCGGATGGGAGATTGCGAGCGCGACATCGGACGCGTAGCTGTATTCCTAGCGAGCGATGATGCGAGCTATATGACAGGACAGACGCTTATGGTCGATGGCGGATCGATCATGCTGCGTTAACGCGACGACAAGACCTTCACTACGGAGTAACTGTGAAGGTCTTTTTTGTACGTATATATGGAGAATGATTCGTTGCGCAAAAACTCTCGCATTAGGTCAACACGCGCATCAACCGGTCCACTTCCTGCGTCCATTCAACCCCCAGCAACCTCGCATCCTGAAGCATAAGACCCGTCAGAATCGACAGGAACAGAATGATTCGATTGTGCGGATCGCCCTCCGCGAATTGTCCCGCTTCCTGCCCTCGAATGAAGATGGGGAATAACAGTTCGATCGTTGATTGAGGAGAATAGCGCTGTACAGCCTCCTTCGCCTTAAGAGGTACACCATCGGACTTGTGCGCTTGCTGAACGAGCAGAAAATAATCTCGATGACTCTCGTCCAGCAGCCGCAATGCGAATGCCCTTACCTGTTCCAACGGCGTCCCTGGCAGCTGCCCAATATTGCGAATCGCCTCTGCCGCCTCTTCGACCGCCTCCTCTACGAGCAGCACGAAGATCTCATCCTTCGAGCTGAAATAGCGATAGGTCAGCCCGTGGCTTATGCCTACCTCATCCGCGATCATGCTCATCTTCGTACCGGCAAGCCCCTTCTCTGCAAAAATCCGAAGCGCCGCCCGTTTGATCTGCTCTCTCCGCTCATCGAATGCCTGCTCTGCCTGCGCCTTAGCCACTCTTGCCATATATAGACTCCTTCCTCCCTATGCGAGTCATTCGATCCTTTATGGCTGGGATACGTAGGTTTGTTCCACGCTCACTTCCCACAGTCTCTTCGCCGCTTTCATATCGCGTGCTGCCGCAGACGGTGTCTTCGCCTGCTTATCTGCGTAGTAACCCCCATTGGCTAAATTCGCCGCATCCGTTTCTGCCAGCCAGACCAACGTTTCTGCCCCATGCTCAGCCGTACTCGAGAAACGTTTCATGACCGCCATCGTCATTCTTGCCAGCAAGCCGTTGTCCTGATTGAAGTTCGTGGAGACTAGCCCCGGATCGAAGCTATACGCCGTGATGCCCGTGCCCTTCAGATGCTCCGCCAGCTGAGATGAGAACAATATATTCGCCAGCTTGGTCTCGGCATAACGGAAATTAGGGCCGCCTGTCATTTTACCCAGCAGTCCGAACTGCCGTTTCCCGCTTAGATCGTCGAAGCTGATTCCTTTTCTAGCCATTTTGTGACCATGTGACGATGTCGTGATTATACGTGCATGCTCAGCCAGCATCCCCCGCTCTAGGAGAAGGGTAGTCAACAAGAATGGGGCCATATGGTTAACCGCCCACGTCATCTCGAGTCCATCCGCCGTCACCTTGCGTTCGACGAACATCGCGCCGGCGTTGTTGATTAGCCGATCGATCTTCGGACACTTAGCCGCAATCTGATCCGCCACGCTTCGAATGGATTGCTGCGAGGACAGGTCCGCGATATAAACATCCACATGAATAGGTTCGCTGCAAGCTGCCCGCAGCTGCGCCGCAGTTTCATTGGCTTTGGATTCATTGCGTGCAACAATGCCGATGTTCATCCCTCTTGCCGTCAGCGCATGTGCAGCCGCTAACCCGATCCCGCTGGTCGCGCCAGTAATAAGAGCGTATTGCCCTTTCACACCTATATGGCTCACTTGCTTGGCTTGCTTTGCTTGGTTCGCTTGATTCAGTCCGTTCATTGAAATCCCTCCAGTTATGAGTGAATGACTCATTCATTTATTTACAATGTATGAGTCGCAGCTTCACTTCATAACCGGTATACACGCCTATTTATGAGCCTATTTGACGAACACAGCCCCTCTTCCTATGGACAACTAGGATTCGGGGCTGATCCATTTTCACTTTAACGGTTCACATTCGCATACGGAGCTTTGTCCGCCACAAGATTGAGCGCGATGCCATGTTCCAGGTATGCTTTTGCACCGCAGAGCACGATCGTGTATCCCCCCATGTCGTCGACAGCTCGTCCAACGATCTCGTCTCCGCTGCCCGCATAACCTGTAGTTACGATCTCCACCATCGTTTCGCTGTCTGCTCGCGGCGTGAATGTCCACTCCGTCTCCGTACCACCCGACCACTGGATTCGAATACGCTTATTGGGCTCGACCGTTAACACGCTTAGCTCGTCCGAAACGCCGTACATCTCCCACTCCCAACGAACACGGCTGCCCGTCTCAAGCCGTCCG
Organism: Paenibacillus sp. CCS19; assembly: GCF_033239625.1. NCBI lineage: Bacteria > Bacillati > Bacillota > Bacilli > Caryophanales > Paenibacillaceae > Paenibacillus > Paenibacillus sp. CCS19. The sequence continues at coordinate 6,467 of NZ_BTCK01000035.1, read as the reverse complement.
CTGCTCTTCGTGAACCAGAACCTCGTCGTAATGGCTGGATCAACGAAAGCTTCGAACACCTCCGCCACCGGCTTACGAATCATCATTTCGGCTTTCACGGCCGGTATTTCATTCAACGTCGTCATCATCATTGCCCCCTTCGCAGATCTTCCGTTTGTTCTCACTATACCATTTCTTGCCCAATTTCGAACCCGCGAATGCAGACACCGCTTATAAGGCACTTTTAAGTGGCCTCGCCACTATAAAGTGCCTTCTTACGCATGCTCAGACCGTGCTGTAAGGTTAAGTCATGGAACAGAACAGCCAATCACTAAGAAGAGAAAGAAGGAATCAATCATGAACAATCAAATGCCGGCAGCAACAAAACAGTTTCTAGCCGATATTGCAGGTTTCCCATCCCTGCACACCATGTCGCCAGAGGAGATTCGGCAAGTCGTCATTGCGAATGCCATCTCCGACAACTTCGATCTGGCAGCCATTGAAGATATGGAGCTGGACGGCCCACATGGTGCGCTCCCTATTCGAATTTACCGCCCGCGAACCGAGCAGCAGCCCTTGCCTGTCATCGTGTTCTTCCATGGCGGCGGCTTCGTCTTCAACCGAATGGCACATTACGATCCGATGAGCAGCAAGCTGGCAGCCGAGACCGGTCACGCCGTCGTCTCCGTCGATTACCGGCTAGCCCCCGAGCACAAATTCCCTGTACCCGTCGATGAAGCGATCTTCGCGACGCAGTGGGTGTACGATAACGCAGCCGCTCTTGGATTCGATCCGTCGCGCGTGTCGGTTGCCGGCGAGAGCGTTGGCGGCACCCTGGCCGCGATCGTCGCACAACAAGCCGTCCAACGCGGCAGATTCAAGATCGCACATCAAATTCTGCTCAGTCCAGTAACGGACTGGGCGGGAGATTACGAATCGAAGCGCACCTACGCCGCCGGATATTTTCTCGAGACGGCATTGCTCGAATACTGCGTGGGGCACTATCTGAATTCAGATGCGGAACGCACCAATTCACTTGCTTCTCCGATGTATGGCCAGGTGAAAGGTGCGGCGCCAGCGCTGATTGTAACGGCAGAGTATGATCCATTGCGCGACGAAGGCGAGCAGTATGGCCGGAAGCTTGCGGATTGCGGCGTTCAAGTCGTGATGAAACGATACGCAGGCATGATTCATACGTTCTACGCGATGACGGATGTGTTCGAGGAAGGTCATGATGTGTATGCACTTATTAATGAGGAGCTATGGAAATAACAACCGTTATGCATTCTGCCGGTCGAAGGACCGTCTTGCCTGCAGGACCGAATCGTAATGCGAGTCCGTCCATCGATGCAGCGTTCGCATCGGTTCGATCAACGTTTCACCGAGCGGCGTCAGCTCGTATTCAACGGTCGGCGGGACGGTCGGATAGACATACCGCACAACGAGTCCGTCCCGCTCCAGCTGACGCAGCGTCTGGGTGAGCATTTTCTGCGTAACGCCTTCCACCCGCTTCTTCAGATCGCTGTAACGCTTCTTGCCGGATTCCAGCTCGTAGAACACGAGAACCGTCCATTTGCTCGAGACGATCTCCAGCGCCCTGCGATAGTGGCATGGCGACTCGTTCTCGTCCGACATCGCAAATTCACTCATCGTTCCAGCTCCTATCTCGTTTCATTTGCCACCCATTATAATACGAATCACAATTGTCATGAAGCGGTAAATGGTATGGACGCCAAGAAGCCCTTCAACACCTCGGGGTTGAAGGACTTCTCTTGTCGATGCCGCTATTAGCCTTGCTTCGTCTTGAAGCTCAAATACCCGTCGTCAACCGGAATCGTCTGACCGTTAATGGCGCTTGCCGCGTCGCTGAACAAGAACGCGACGACGCTGGCCACTTGCTCGGGCTGAATGATTCTGCCCCGCATATGCAGGGAGCCGAGATGATTCTTAATCGAATCATCATTGCCGAGAATCGGCGTGTTGATGAAGCCAGGCGCTACGGCAACGACCCGAATATTGTGATCGGCGAGCTCCAGCGCACCGGACTTGGTCATCATGACAACCGCTGCTTTCGCTGCGTTGTAGTTGAAGCTGCCGACGGCCGCCATCGTGCCGTAGATCGACGCCGTGTTGACGATCGTGCCGGCTACGCCGAGCTCGACCATCTTTTTGGCCGCGTAATACATCCCGTAGTAAACGCTGTGCTGATCCACGTCAATGACGCGATGATATGAAGCAGGGTCCATCTCGAGGAATGGCTTCACCAAGCCGATACCCGCGTTGTTGAAAATACCGCTCAACGTTCCGTATTTCTGAACCGTCCAATCGATAAGTGCTTTGACCTCGTCCCCTTTGGAGACATCCACTTTATAGGCTGCCGCTGTCACATTCGACGATTCGAGCTCGGTCACCAACTGCTGCGCAGCCGCATCATTGTAGTCAGCAATGACGAGCGTTGCCCCTTGAACCGCCAGCTTCAACGCCGTTTCCTTGCCGATCCCGCTGGCACCGCCTGTAATGATAATGACTTTGCCATTCTGTTCGGTCATCCATAATCTCTCCCTTCAATTCGATCGCTAAGCGAACCAAAGGGTAGTATTCGCAGCATTTCTATTTTTAATCTCTGAAGGAAAACAATGCAATGTTTAACCCGCACTAAAAAAGACCCACCTGCAATGAGGTGAGTCCGCTAGTAGTTGATAAGTCCATTTCGATGCTTCGCGCTTACGTTCTCAGTCTGCCGATCCCATCTTCCAGCAGCCGCCACACCTGCTCCAGCCATTGGCCTGATGCCAGTTCCGACGGTTTGAATAACAAGCAGTAGAGATAGGATCCGCTGACCAGATCGACGAGCGTTTCTTCATTCGCATCCTCGCGGATCTGCCCGCTTCGCTTGCCTCGCAGGATAATAGCCTGATAAGCCTTGCGGCGAGGCTGAATGAAGTTCTGTTCATATTGCGCGATGAACTGCGGGGAGTCGAGCATCCCGGCAATCATTTTGTGAGCGGAATAGGACTTCCCTTCAAACCGCGAATTGAACGATGCAAGCATCTGCTCTAACAGCTGTCGCAGGTCAAGCAAGGCGTCTCCAGTATCAGGGACCACCGTCTGCTCCGAGGCATAACCGAATGCATCCGTCAGCAGTTCATCCTTCGTTCCCCATCTGCGATAGATTGTCGGCTTGCTGACGTTTGCCCGCTGCGCCAGCGTATCCATGCTGAAGCTTTGCACGCCATATTCCAACATGAGTTCGCGAGCTGCTCGTAAGATGGCTTCGTCCGCCTGCTCGCTGCGCGGTCTGCCTGGTCTGCGTGATGGAATGTCTGAACTCACTGTAGACTCTCCTCGATTCGAAATGGATTACGTTACGATACCGGTACGTAATTAAAATATAGCCATTTCGACATCCTCTTGCAAAGGGTGATGGCATCCTGATCCGTTCAGACTCGTTCAGATCGTTCCGATTCCTTACACAATAAGCGTCTCTTCGGATTGCAAAATAACGAGCTTCACTCGATCGCTCGCCGCCTTCTGCAGCCGCTCCACAATGTCAGGCGTCTGCGTATACAGCGGCGGATGGTGGATCGCACGGAAATGGATCGGCAGCAGAACCGCTGCCTCCAGCACGACAGCTGCAGCTACTGCCTGCTCCGGCGACATCGTGATCGGCAGGCCGCTCGGCGTTAAGCCCGGGAACTGCACCACTGCTGCATTGACTGGCAGGCAGACGACATCGAACGGACCGTGCTTATGGACGATCCGCCACCAATAACCATGCCACAACGTATCCCCGCTGTGAAACAGCTTCTTCCCGCCGTCTTCAACAATCCAAGAGATTTGCGGATCGCCGACCCCATCTACGGCGTACGAGGCTGTCGCCTTCAACGAGCCTATCTCAACGGTCTCGCCGAGCGCAACGCCGCGAATATTCGTCAGTTCGCTGTTCCCCGCGTACTTTAATGACCCTTCTGGCATATAGACTGGAGTATCGGATCCATAGAACGAGCTGATGGCGGCAGGGTCGAAATGATCGCCATGATGGTGCGTAATAAGAACGGCGTCTACGGGTCCGTACTGGTCCAGCGGCAGCATCGGCTCATGAGACTGCCCGAACTTCGCAGGGAAATTGTACAGCGGGTCGATCACGATTCGCGCATTGCCCGATTCAATGCGTATGCCTGCCCATTGAAGCTTCTGTACGATCATTTCGATCATCCTCTCGAACTCAATTAATTTACTATACGGTATCGTAATTATATTAGGTCTCATTGGATATTAATGTCAATATGATTCCGCCTGCCTAACAAAAAAAATACACACTCCGCGAACGGAGTGTGCTGCTGTCCACTAAAGCGGACTTGTGATTCTCTAAGTGTAGGTTTCTCTAGGCTCTACTGGATGACCGTATCGAAGCAGACCGCTTTTCTCTCCATCGCTTGCGCCAGCCTGTCTCTCAGCCCGACCAGCCATTCCGGCTCATTATCCCACTTCTCCGCGCTTGATCGAAGCACGCGCACATACCCGTATAGGTTCGCGAACCTCCGGCAAGCCGGCAGAATCGCCTCGAAATCCTCTGCGAGTTCATACTCCGATTGGTAGCCTTCAATGAAGAGCTGTTTCTTCTGCTCATAGCTCTCGCTTGGTATGCAGTCCCTCAAGCTGTCCAGCGCCTGCTCGATGTCCATCGCGTACCAATGGTACATCGCATCGTCGAAATCAATCGCGTTGCAGCTGCCCGCAGCCTCATCATAGAACACATTATCGAACTCAAAATCATAATGGATCAGTCCGTAGTTATGCATCGTCTTCGGAAGCGAGTCGAAGTACATCCGAAGCCGCTCCACCTCGCGCAGCGCAGCCGTCTCCTGCGGGTAATCCGCCAGCTCCTCTTTCATCCACGTCAGCGCTTCGTCATGACTCCACCGCTTACAACCTCCTGCAGGCTCGTATTGAGTGCTCAGCTTATGAAGCCGCCCTAAAGCTTGACCGTGCTTGAACGCAATCTCGTCGCGAAGATCCGTCTGGCCGATCTGCACCCCAGCGACGCGTTTGAATACAGACGCATAGTAGTCGCCCCACGGCGTCCGAATCTCTACGAGTTCTTCCCCGTGCTTCGATTTCACCGCCTCCAACACCCCGTACCCTTGGTCACGCAGGTAAGCGATGAATTCGAGTTCGGCTGCTATGTTCCCCTTACGCTTCTCCTTCACTGGAGCGAACCGCAATAGCCGAACGGCTCCCTCAAGTCGGAACGGATAGATGGCATTGGACGATATCCGGTAATACTGGAACAGCTCCAGCGAGTCCTCGTCGTAATGCCAGTTACCCAAGATCATTTTGGCCAAATCCTCGTTATGAAACAAATATTGTAACTTCAGCATCGGCATGCTCCTCGTCTATTCATCTATTGGTCTATAAAAGCGCGCAAAAAAAACCGCGAGGCTATACCTGCGGTCTTGTTTATCCTTATGGAAGGAGGGCAAATCAAATAACCCTCGCATGAAGTCAGGAAAAATGAGCAGTATGTCTCAAGAAAGTGGGGACTCGCGTCCACCAGCTATATTCAGTTCGCAATCACCATAATCGTCATCATTGTCGAATTAGCCCGGCTTTTCATGCCGCTCACTCCCTTCGGAACATCGTACACACATCTTATCCTATATCTAATTTATGTGGAAGTATTTTCTATGCAATATGCCCATGAGAAAAAGAGCCTCCCACAGCCGATCCTGCTGAGAGAAAGCCCGACTCGAATCAACTTTTCAGAAAATCAGGATCCAAGTAACGCGGGTTCGGATACTTATAGAAGCCTTCGCCCGTCGCCGCACCTAGCTTGCCCTTGTCGATATACTCCGTCTTCAGCAGCTCCGCGATCTTCTTCATCTCTTGATCGCCCGTTGCTTCCGCCTTCGCATTGCCGATATTGTACGCGGTCGTTATCCCGACAATGTCTAATATAGCAAACGGCCCTTTCGGCGCTCCTGTCGCAACCATCCACGTCTTGTCGATCGTCTCCGGATCCGCTATTCCTCTAACCAGCAGCTTCTGCCCCGCGTCGAGGAGCGGAACGAGCAGCGAGTTCAGAATGTAGCCTGGCTGCTCCTTCTGCAGCGGCAGCGCGACCATGCCGATCGCACGAGCGAATTCGATCACATCGTCGAACACCTTGGCGTCCGTACCCGGATGCTTCATGATCTCCGCCGTATTGTTCTTCCAGATCTCGTTGGCAAAATGGAGCGCAAGAAACTGGCTCGGACGGCCCGTCGCCTCGGCGAATTGGCTCGGCAGCAGCGTCGAAGAGTTCGTCGCGAACACCGTCTTGGCAGGCGCCAACGGTCCAAGTTTCTGATAGAAGTCGGTCTTGATCGGCACGACCTCAGGAATCGCCTCAATGATCAGATCCGCGTCGGCAACGGCCGCCGCAAGATCGCTGATATGAACGAAACTTGTCAACCCTACGCTATAACTGGTGTTTCAGAATACAAAAA
>NZ_BTCK01000034.1:0-71281 GCF_033239625.1 Paenibacillus sp. CCS19 | reverse complement strand
TACACGAATCCATTCATGGGCTTCTTTGTGTTTAGCTGTCGCAATTCATATTACAATCCGTCATTAGGTATTGTTTATCCTTGGGTTTTATCATCATTTTCAAGAAGCTTAAGAAATTTATTGGGTGTCCTGTGGGATAAACTTGAGGTGTTTGCTGCGTTTGTTCCGCTGGACTGTGATTGGTGAGCTTAGTGGACTTAGTAGGTAATTGAAGCGGCGCTTTACTTTATCGTTGAACCAAAGGAGAATCGGTTGTGAAATGCAGAATCATTTTGATAACCTCGTTCGTACTTGTTTTAAGCTTATTACTTGGCTGTCAATCTTCGTCTATTCACTATCCAACGGGGAAGGACACAGTTGTAATAGTCGGTGACGGAAAGTTTCAAATTGGCAAGTTTCCTGACTCCTTAAAGCTGGAGATGTTCGAAAGCAGCCAGCAAATGGTTATTCTAGAGGAAAAGGTGAAGCAATATAAAAAGTCTGGACAAAATCTCTATGTAATCGGCGAAAAGAATGCATATTACGTTGTAGACGGGACATCCAATACGTGCAAAATATATATTGGTTCGGATCAATCAGACATTGATGCAGTGATCACATATTTGAAGGATTACGACGAGTTCTCGGAAAAAGAACAAGCAATGTTTGACGAGATGCAGTAGCTTACCTTCTGTTAGGAAGGAGGGAACACAATGAACAAATTCAGCACAAACCAATTTAATAATCTCATTAGCGGTAACTCATTAGCCTGCGAATTAGCGGCATCTTCAAGCGACTATCGTTCTTTTATCGTCTGCAGAGCAGTGAGCACAACTATGTTTCTAAATACATCCGACCCAGAGAAGCTCAACTTCTGGATAAGGAAGTATGAGATACCGACTGAATATCTCATTAACGGTTGGGATGTATGTGATGATGAGCTAACTAATTCGATTCACATTAAAGATATTGAGGGTGTCTCGCAGCTCGAACATGTATTATTGCGATATATTTCTGACCTTTCTCCATTAGATATCGATTGGAAGTGCGATAATCCTCTATGATAGTGGGGTTCAATCCTGTATCCCAAACACACTGCACAGCAATGCCAACCAAGCCCATCGCCTTCCCGGTAATGGGCTTTTTTCAATCTACATCCAATACGATGGATGATTCTCCCTCCAAGCGGACATTCTATTCCAGTCAGTCGTGTTTGCTGCCCTAGTTAGTTGAGCTTGGTCAAACTTGTTGCGCAGGGGTAGGAAGGTTGAGGCCTGACAACACTGTTGCTGTAGACCCACACGAGTGCCGTCAGGTATGATACCGTTAATGGAAATTTGGAGGTAATCGCGCGTGACGAATGAAGGTCAATATGCGGATATCAAGCAGGGGGAGAAAGGGGCCTGGATCAGCATCGGCGCTTACCTGGCGCTTTCAGGCATTAAGCTCGGTGCGGGCTACTATTTCGCTTCTCAAGCGCTGACGGCGGACGGTTTCAATAACTTGACGGACATCGTGGCATCGACGGCTGTATTGATCGGACTGCGCATCTCGCAGAAGCCGCCGGATAAGGACCATCCGTACGGGCATTTTCGTGCAGAGACGATTGCAGCACTCATTGCTTCGTTCATTATGGCGACGGTCGGTCTACAGGTATTAATCGATGCGGTGCGGGCGCTATTCCAAGGGACGAGCGAAGCGCCCAACCTCACATCGGCATGGATTGCGATCGCGGCGGCGGCAGCGATGATAGGCGTATATTCATATAACAAGAAGCTGGCGAGCCGAATCAACAACCAAGCCTTAATGGCCGCGGCCAAAGATAACTTGTCGGACGCGCTAGTCAGCATCGGTGCAGCGGTCGGCATTTTCGGCGCGCAGCTTGGTTTTCCATGGCTGGATACGGTGGCGGCATTCGCGGTCGGCATTATTATTTGTAAGACGGCGTGGGACATTTTCTACAGTTCGACTCACGCGTTAACGGATGGGTTCGACGAGAAGGAGCTAAACACACTGCGGGGAACGATCGCGCGGACGCAAGGGGTTCGGGAGATTAAGGATATCAAAGCCCGCGTGCACGGCAGCAACGTCCTCATCGACGTCATCATTACAGTTGACCCAACGCTGTCAATCGTGGAGAGCCATCGCATTAGCGACGAGATTGAGCAGCGGATGGAGCGGAAGCACAACATTATGAGCGTTCATGTCCATATGGAGCCGTATGTGTCAACGCCAACGCCTGCTGAGCATAAAGACGGAACGAATCAGATGGTTTAAAATAGTGCCGCAGCATCTCTCGCCAACCCGCAAAACGCCGCAGTTACGCATCATTTGGGCTATGTAAATGTTTCCTGCGACGGTATGTTTTTCTCCTGGTAGTTCGAATGGACTATATTGGTTATGTAACCAAGTCCAACACTTTTATGAGACAATTTCAATGAATCAGGTAGGGTTAACCTTAGGCCAATAGCAGAATATGAGAACGATGAGAAAAGCGCCCATTGGGCGCTTTTTTATTGTTGTCCAGAGCCTAACAATTCCGACAAGGTTCGATATGCCTAGATTGGCAAAATTCACATTGGGAACAACGTCAGATGCTTGTCCTTTCGACCACCCGATACAATGGGATTATATTTCCACAGCACAACAAACAATCCTATGGAGGGAATCGAACCTATGCTTACTACTTCATGGAAGAAACCGCTCCTTACAGCTTCAATGGCAACCATGCTTGCATTTGGATCCATCCTCGTTCCGACAGCGGACGTATTCGCAGCGCAGGTCGGTACGGCAACCGTAGAGTCAGGCGTCAACATGCGCACTAGTCCGTCGACATCGGGCAGCGTTATCCGTATGGTGAAGAAGGGCGAAAGCCTCGTCGTTCTCGAGAAGACGAACTCGTATTGGTACAAGGTACAAGACAGCAGCGGACAAATCGGCTATGTGTCGACGTCGAGTCAATATTTGAATGTCAATCTGTCCAGCAGCAGCGGCGGCAGTGTGTCGACACCGACAGGAACGACGACCGCGACGGTGCTGTACGGCGTTAATATGCGGACAAGCGCATCGGCATCGAGCAGCGTCATCCGAATGCTGAAGAAAGGCGAACCCGTCGTCGTGCTGGAGAAAACGAATGCCAGCTGGTATCGCGTCCAAGAAACGAACGGCCAAGTTGGTTACGTCTCAACCGACAGCAAATACTTGAAAATAAACGGCAGCGTTCCTTCCGGCGGCGGCTCGGGTACGTCGACTGGCGGCACGTCCTCCAGCGGCGGCACTTCGGGCGGCACGTCCGGCGGCTCAACGAACGAGACCGATGCTTCGCGTGCAGCGCAGATCGAGAAAGTAATCGCAACGGGTATGAAATACCTCGGCACGCCGTATGAGTTCGGTTCGAACCGGAATACGACGACGACGTTCGACTGCTCCGATCTGTTCCGCCAGATGTACCTTGAGGGCATCGGGCTGAAGCTGCCTGCGGACTCCCGCGGCCAAGGCGAGTATGTGAAGAGCAAAGGTAATGCGGTCTATGACTGGCATCAGCTGAAGCGCGGCGACATCCTCGTATTCATGGATTACAAGGGGTCCAAGGCTTCCGATTACGCAGGTATCGATAAGTCCGCGCAACGTATCTCGCACGATGCGATTTACTTGGGCGACGGTCAGATTCTACATACTTATTCGAAAGAATCCGGCGGCGTGAAGATTAGCAGCATCGCGGGCACGCATTGGGAATATCGCTTCATATATGGCGGCAGCATCATCTAGTGTTGGACGAGCAATCGGAAGGCTAACGAACCATAGCGAGCTTATTCGGCGCAATAAGGGTATATTAAGGCGCTAACGAACTTAGTAACTCATATTTGCTGTAAAATAAGATCTTCCGGCCGGTATAAGCATAGATAGAGCGTACGAGGTTCGTTAGAAATCGCAGATCTCCGTACAAGCGTATTAGCGCTGCTGGAGTTCGTTAAAAGCTAGCGACGCATTGCACTAGAGTGTGCATCACTATCTATCCATCAATCAATATCAGCATCCAATTCATGAGACGACTCTTTCCGATATTCGGAAGGAGTCGTTTTGTGCTGTCTGCGGAACACTTTAATGAAATAACTGACATGCTCGAAGCCGACCTCGAGTGCGATGTCCGAAATTTTGCGGTCGGTGTCGCGTAGCAGTTCTGCCGCGCGGCGCACTCTGTAGCTGTTCAAGTAGTCGATCGGCGTTTTGTGCGTCATCGATTTGAAGAAGCGAATGAACTGGCCTTCGCTCATCGGGACAAGATCGGCAAGCTCGCGTATGCGGAGAGGACGGTCGTAATGCTCCTGCATATGCACGATGATCGTCTTCAGTCTCTCGATCTTAACGACCTCGGCGGCATTAACCGCCGAACGTTTGCGCCACTGACCGGCAGCAGCGATTTCGGAGAATATGAGCAGCAGCCGCCCCTTAATCGCAGCCTCGAAACCTAGCGGCTGTCGGTCGTAAGCGTCCATTACTGCGTGCAAATGGCCAAGCACGGCTTGGCCCCATTCGCTATCGGGCTCAATATGCCGCGGCAATGTGCGGCGCTTCTCTTGCAGGGGGGTAATGAAGCCCGCTTGAACAGCGTCGTAGCTTGCGCCTGCCAACCAATCGGCGTCAAAAACAATCGCGCAGAAAGTACATGGGGAGTCGTTATGCGAATGACCGGCATGCATGTCGCCGCCGTCGATGAAGACGGCTTCGCCTGCTCGGACGACGAGGTAATCGGTATCGATCTGGAACCGCACTTCACCTTCCAGGACGCAGAAGAACTCCGCTTCCTGGTGCCAATGTGTGTCCAGTATGGGCTCTCCCGCTTCCCGCTCGATTAAGTAGGCAGCCATAGGGAGCATTGCATCGCCATGTAAGCGGTCCTCGCGAAGGGTGTGCTTGGCGTAGAGATCCATTGCGGCATTCAGCCTTTCTGTCATGATGAACATACAATATCAGAATCGTGCTAAAGTCACTCATAATTATGATAGTTTGCCTGAATCGAAGTCAGTATAATACTACTATATACGTAATTACATGCAATTCCTATCCTATATTGCTTCGAAAGGATGAAACCAAACCATGAAATTCCATAACGGGAACTGGCTTGTACGCGAAGGCTTCAACCTGAAACCAGCAGTACAAGCACATGAGGTTGAGCGTCGCGGCGACGAGCTGACCGCTTATGTATCGCCAATTCCGATTCTGAGCCGTTCCAACATGCTGGATACGCTTCAGTTGACGGTGAAATTCCACTCGCCAGCACCAGGTGTTATCGGCGTTAAGCTGATCCACTATGCAGGTGTTGTAGAACGTGGACCGAAGTTCGAGCTGACGCCTGAATCGAAGGGTCACGTGACGATTACGGAAACGGAAGACGAAACGATTCTGACGAGCGGCACGCTTAGCGCGCACATCCGCAAAGGCGCAGAGTGGAGCGTTGCATTCTACCGCGGCGGCGAGCGTCTGACGGGCAGCGGCCCTCGTTCGATGGCTTATGTGACGGAAGGCAAGGACCGCAGATGGCTGCGCGAAGAGCTGGATCTTGGCGTAGGCGAATTCATCTACGGTCTGGGCGAGCGCTTCACTGCTTTCGTGAAGAATGGACAAGTCGTTGACATCTGGAACGAAGACGGCGGCACAAGCTCCGAGCAGACGTACAAGAACATTCCGTTCTATGTTTCGAACAAAGGTTATGGCGTATTCGTCAACCAACCAGAGCTCGTATCGTTCGAGGTTGGTTCCGAGAAAGTGAAGAAAGTACAATTCAGCGTTGAAGGCGAATCGCTCGAATACTTCGTTATCGATGGTCCTTCGATCAAGGATGTACTGAGCAAATATACGGATCTGACAGGCAAAGCGGCGCTGCCGCCGGCATGGTCGTTCGGCCTGTGGCTGACGACGTCGTTCACGACGAACTACGACGAAGCGACGGTTAACTCGTTCGTAGACGGCATGGCTGAGCGCGATTTGCCGCTGCACGTATTCCACTTCGACTGCTTCTGGATGAAGGAATACCACTGGACGGACTTCAAATGGGATGAGCGTACGTTCCCGGACCCAGTCGGCATGCTGAAACGTCTGCATGACAAAGGTCTGAAGATCTGCGTATGGATCAACCCTTATATCGCACAGCGCTCGCGTCTGTTCGAAGAAGGCAAAGCTAACGGCTATCTCGTGAAGAAAGCTAATGGCGACGTATGGCAATGGGATCTGTGGCAGCCGGGCATGGCGCTCGTCGACTTCACGAATCCAGCAGCATGCGAATGGTTCGCTGGCTACCTGCGCGACCTCGTGGACATGGGCGTGGACAGCTTCAAAACAGACTTCGGCGAGCGCATCCCGACGGATGTTGTATATCATGACGGCTCCGACCCGTACAAAATGCACAACTTCTACACGCAGCTGTACAACGAAGTTGTATTCAACGTGCTGGAAGAAAAGCTTGGCAAAGGCGAAGCAGCACTGTTCGCGCGTTCGGCTACGGTCGGCGGACAGAAGTTCCCTGTACACTGGGGCGGCGACTGCTACGCAGACTACGAGTCGATGGCTGAGAGCCTTCGCGGCGGCCTGTCGCTCGGTCTGTCCGGCTTCGGCTTCTGGAGCCACGATATCGGCGGCTTCGAGAACACGGCGCCAACGCACGTATTCAAACGCTGGCTGCAATTCGGCTTGCTCTCGAGCCACAGCCGTCTGCACGGTTCCAAGTCGTACCGGGTGCCTTGGGCTTACGATCAAGAAGCAGTTGACGTTACGCGCTTCTTCACGAAGCTTAAGAGCCGCCTGATGCCTTACCTGTTCGACACAGCGGCACAAGCGCCTGAGCTCGGCCTGCCTTCGCAGCGTGCGATGATCATCGAATTCCAGAACGATCCGACGACGGAATTCCTCGATCGTCAATACATGCTCGGCGAGAACTTGCTCGTTGCTCCGATCTTCACGGAGAGCGGCGACGTGCAATACTACCTGCCGCAAGGCGGTACGTGGACGCATGTACTGAGCGGCGAGACGAAAGAGCCGGGCTGGCACAAGGAAAACTACGGCTTCGACAGCCTGCCATTGTTCGCGCGTCCGAACTCGATCATCGCTTTCGGCGCGAACGATCTGCGCCCTGACTACGACTACTCGAACGGTGTGGACTTCAACGTCTATGCACTGGAAGATGGCCGCACAGCAACGGCAACGGTTCGCGATATCAAAGGTGCTGTCGAAACGACAGTTTCCGTTGTGCGCGAAGGCAAGTCGATCGTTGTTTCCTTGCAAGGTACGGGCAAAGCGTTCAGCGTAACGCTGAACAGCATCGGCGAGATCGCATCGGCAAGCGGAGCATCCGCATCCGTTGACGGTGACACGGTTATCGTCCCTGCTGGCGAGAAGAACGTGACGGTTACGATTACGCTGGCTTAATCGAGCCTATAAAAAAGCCTCCACTCACGAGAATGTGAGTGGAGGCTTTGCTTTGTGCATTAATTTGTTGTTATGGCGTTCCTCCAACAGGAGCAATAAAGGAATAACGCAGAGGAAAGAATGCATAGATCGGACGACCGACGTCAACGTTATGTGTGACATCGATCGGTTCGCCAGTATCTTCAATATTAAGAGTGGCGGTCACATGGTCGTCGAGCGGTGAGTTTGGATCGCAAATAAATAGTGTTAATTGCGTCTGTCTCAGCTGGTAGCCGTAGACGAGCACTTGATGATTCTGGCCTAGATCGGAAGGCAGCAGTGACTTGACCATAACAAGCCCAATCGGACATAGCTTGCCGCTGTCAATCGTTTGCTGGATTGCCGGCCATGCGCTGCGCGCCATTTTCCATGCTTTGCCGTCGCCAAGAAAACCATCTGAAATATAATTGTCCGAATTGGGGTAGAGGCTGTCTGTTAGCGTCATAAACTCTTTTACATTCGCCAGGACATCGAAACCACCGCATACAAGCGGATCGCAAGAACCGAGCATCGGCGAATTAAAGCTGTCAAAGAGACGACGAACAAAGTAATGAAATATAGGATCGCCTTCTACCGCGGGTCGATGTTGAGGCGGCCTCTGATGGGCTTCGAAATAATCAATGACAGCATACGTCATTCCGCCGCATAAGCCGTTTGATGCATCGCCTAACGAAATGCCATCTCCCCACCATGAGAATGGAGGCAGGCGCAGCTGTCCAAACGAAGCACTTGGCCAGTTATTGCCGAATGGGAGTCCGTTGGTGCTTGGCAGAAATCCGGGTACGCGTACGGGGGCATCGGTCTGCAACGTATATATCGTTTCGGTATTGTTCCCTTTGCCGCCGGCGCCTGATAGTCCGTAGCCAGGGCTTACGCTGTGATGGTAATTGTTCAACCCGACGAAGGGGTTATCCCATCGAATGTTTAGCGAGGCGCGAGTGCCCCACCAGTTCTTCCATACGACATTATCGAAGCCGATAATGAACAGATCAATATGGTCGGAGCTTCGTGCAAGAGCAGCTATCCGTTGGGTCGTGTGGTCGAATACCGTTTCATTGTGAATCGGGAGCCAGCCGACAGTTGCCCAGCCAGATTGCCCTTCCCACCAAGTGCTCCATATGGCATTATCGAGCCCGACCACGAACAGATCGATTTGA
This sequence comes from Paenibacillus sp. CCS19, assembly GCF_033239625.1. Lineage (NCBI taxonomy): Bacteria > Bacillati > Bacillota > Bacilli > Caryophanales > Paenibacillaceae > Paenibacillus > Paenibacillus sp. CCS19. The sequence goes on along the minus strand of NZ_BTCK01000034.1, from coordinate 62,684 downwards.
TTCGAATGACGGGATAGGGCTGTAATTTTTTGCGTAGTGTGATCAAAGCGTGTCTCGGGGTGAATCTGAATCCAACCGCCGGCCGCCCAACCGGAATGTGTTTCCCACCATGTGCTCCACACCGCATTATCGAAGCCGATGACGAACAGATCGATTTGATCTGGGTTGCGTGTTATGGCTGCAATCTCCTGTTTCGTATGATCGAACACCGTTCCAGCATGAATTTGAAACCAATTCGCCCAGCCGATAGCTGGTTCCCACCAAGTGCTCCAGACTGCGTTGTCAAAGCCGATGACGAATAAGTCCAGATGGTTCGGGTTTCGGGAGATTGCGGTAATTTTCTGTGTCGTATGATCGAAAAACGTTCCAGGATGAATCTGGAACCAACCGCTAGGTGACCAGCCAGAAGCTGCTTCCCACCAAATGCTCCAAACCGCATTGTCGAAACCGATGACGAACAGGTCGATTTGACTCTCATTGCGAGAGACGGCAGTGATTTTCTGTTTGGTATGATCGAATGTTGTTTCAGCATGAATCTGGACCCAGCCGCCCGCTGCCCAGCCTGTAACTGCATCCCACCAAGTGCTCCAGACCGCATTGTCGAAGCCGATGACGAACAGATCGAGGTGCCCGGTCCCGCGAGCGATCGCTGTGACTTGTTGTGTCGTATGATCGAATACGGTTTCAGGATGGATTTGGAACCAGCCTCCAGGCGCCCAGCCAATGCTAGCTTCCCACCAAGTGGTCCAAACTGCATTATCGAAGCCGATGACGAATAGGTCGATCTGATTTGGGTTGCGCGAGATTGCAGTGACGTTCTGGTTCCGATGATCGAACACCGTTCCAGGTTGGACCTGCGACCATGACTGCCAATCATAGTCAAAGATATAGCTGACATGTCCTTCAGTACCGGTTGCAAACCCGTCACTCTCCGATTGCCATCCCATTTCGCCCCCTGGTGGAATGAATGCAGGCGGAGTCCAACCGCCAGGTGTCCATTCTCCATGTGCGAGTCCAGAGTCTGAGAGCTGCAGCGTGTGCGGTGTTTTGTTTTTTAACATTACGCGCGTTGAGCGAGCGGGCATTTCGCCATCTCCTTTATAATCGGACTGGTTCACTACGCTGCGGGGCTTGATGTGTTCCATCATAAATAATAGAGCGGATTATTAATAAAGGTTGTCGAACGAGAGTGGGAATGCCTCGAAATTTTCGTGAAATTGTTCAGATGATATTGAAGAAACTTAGTCATAAGGAGGGCAGCGTAGCCACTGGCTCAATTCGCATTTACCGTCGTTGTACTGACGACGTTGCCTCCGGTAATCTTCTTCCTCATCATGCAGAAGAACATTATGAAGGGCATGGTTGCAGGCGCGGTGAAAGGTTAATTGGATATTCCAAGTATGAAGGCAGCTCCGCGCTAATGGCGGCGCTGCTTTTTCTTTAGCGAAACTTAACGGTAATCGGAGGCTTGAGCTGTTGAATTCGTTATCGATGGGGACTACCATAGGGGAGGAATATATTACTGGTATAAAATGTTAGTTTGAGGTGAACGTAATGATAGCAGACAAGAGGTTGAGTGCTGCTGAGGCGGGGTGGATATTTCTCGTATCGTATACAGCAGGGGTTGTTTTCTCAGCGGTATTCTCCTCGCAGGATGCAGAAGGAGGATATACGCTGAGCCTTTTCCTCGTTCAAGTACTGATCGGTAATGTCCTGCTATTCCTTCTGCCGGGCGTCATCTGGACACGTTGGAGCGGGCTGTCATTGAAGCGGACGCTGAGGCTGCATGCTGTGCCGTGGTCTATACTTGGCCTAGGTGTGCTGCTGTACGCGGTTAGCCAAGTTCCGATGTTGTTCTTGCACCGGCTGACGGAAGCAGCATTGACGTTGTTCGGCGATGCATATAAGCCGTCTGACTATCCGATCTCGGATAATGTAGGTTCATTGCTGCTGCTTCTGTTATGCATTGGCATTATTCCACCGCTGTGCGAGGAGCTATTGTTTCGCGGCGTCTTGCTGTCGGGCTTGGAGCAGCACGGCATTCTGTTCGGCGCTGTTGTGAGCTCGGCATTATTTGCGTTGTTCCACGACAATCCGTACCGTCTGTTCGAGCTGTTTGCATCAGCGCTTATATCGGCGCTAATCGTCCAGCGATCAGGCTCGATACTGCCAGGTCTCGCTATCCATATGGCGACGAACCTAACCTATGTGTTTGGCTCTTATGCTCGCGGCGGGGATCTCGTCGAAGGCGTTTCTTCAAGCAGCGGAGTAGACGTGCCGTTCCTTATACTGATAGGCGTCGCATCGGTGCCGGCAATCTATGTGTGCTGGCTCATTCTGAAGCGAATGGACCGCCAGATGTTAGTACGATCGAGGGAGCAGTATAGGGATGAAACAGCGAGAAGAGATGAAGCTGGCGGATGCAAGGATTCGCTGCTTGGCAGTCGTGAAGATGCGGCAGGAGGTCGGATGGCCGCGAGCTGGGGCTGGGCTGTGCCGGTTACACTTGCTGTTATTGTCTTCGTCGTAAAAGCGGTAGTCGGATAGCCCAGCGGGAATGGGGTTCGTGGAACGAAGTAATGTATGCTCGACTTGGTGTAGGTTTAATACTAGCCCTGTCCGGTTACATAAGTAAGGAAATCTTTGCCTTGCTGCTCTCGTCTACATAGGTGAGATTCCTCGAAAGGGTGGAGTGAATGAATAACGTGATTATCGTCTGCACGTTCCTCCTAACGGCATACGTATCGATTCGGGTCATGAAGAGTACAAGGGACCAGTGGTTAGGCATGGCGGCAGCACTAGGGCTTAATTCGGTTATACTTGGAATGTCGGCGTGGCTGCTGTTGCGGACCGATGAGCAGGTACGACTGTTCGGGATCGATCATGCGAATCGGTACACCTTGATCATCGCACTGCCAGTTATGACATGGGTACATTTCTTAATGCTTTCCTATGCTAGAAAGCGTATGGGACGGCATAAGAATGAAGGTCGTGCTTGATGGATAAGATTGTTTTTTCACCTGCTTGGTTAGATTGGTTCTTCTATTTTTCTGGATTTTCCAATTTGTTATCATACAAGTAAAGAAGCCGAGTGCGATAAACACTCGGCTCAACAATGGCTTGGATGGGTTTTTCCTTCTGAATTGCAAAGAGGCTCGAATCCACCTTTGGCAGTTAACCAAAGGTGGGTTTTCTTTTTCTTGAATCATTTCAGAGATTATTGCCTAGCTAATTAACCGCATGTCACAATGGCTAGATATACGGTTCGTAAACTTCAACATTGGTCGTCTCATCATAATATTTTAATAGCGTTTTGCCAGAAGGAGTACGGACAATAGTGCCGTAGTTAAGCTCAGAATATTCACTCATAAAGAGCGTGTCGAACGTGAAAGTTAGTGTAGGGTCGTTGGTTACATTGCACCTAAGAGCAATTTGAATTCGGTCTGTCCCAGTCGGCGTTGTAAAGAAGAGAGCTTCGCCATTTTTGTAATAGTAAGTGATGATTTTATTAGAGCCTTGAAATAAATAGATTTCAATGATGTTTCTATGGGTTCCGTCACTTGCATAGTAAGCTGTTTCGGAATTGAAACGATAGTTCCTTCCTCCAGAAGTGGGGAGGTTAAGAACAGAACCATACCAACCTCCGCTTGAATAACCGTTAACAGTTACTTTATAGCCGCTGCTATCAACTATCCATTTAGGATTTGAAGACATGCTCCACAAAGTATCATTAAGTTTTGGAATCAAATTTTTAGTTGTAAATCCATACAGAGACCCATTAGCGTCACGCCATTTGAAAGTTGTATCAAGTGTTAATGTCTGCCCGTTAACAACAACACGTCGACCAGGAAAAAGTCCTGACTGTGGAGGAGCTGTATGCACGGTATCGTTTAACTCTTCTAATTTGACATTACTCATATGACCGCTCTTTAGCCAGCTAGAAGCTCCTATGCTAACACGTACTAATCGGTCCTTATTAGCAGGAGTATATGGATCGCTATCTGATCTTATAATATTACCAGCAGTGTATACATCTCTGATCCCGCCGTTACCGCCTACAATATCAATGAAAGTATCGATTGCTCCGATGATATTCCCGACAATTGAAACCCCTGTATATCCCTCTATAACGATTGACCGCCAATCTGTATCGGCTAAGCCAGCGCTGCTTGACCATGATTTATGTGTGATCATTGAATTACGATCGCAGTGATTAAAAACATTTCCTGTTATGGAACAAGCCACACCGACCTTTTCAAAAACTCTATAAATATAGTCAAACATGTTACCTATAAAAGTGCATTGCTCCATATTCTTTAGTTTAAAAACATAGTCAAAAAATTCAAACCAGTTGTTTATGAATTGACTCATACTGAGAGTAGTGTTATCTTGAGCAAAATCGCAGGACACCTTTACTGTTGATCCATTGCTAATGTAACTGGTGCCACTTCCATGGAAGTAGTTATTGTAAATATAAGCATCTACGATCTGACCTCTATAGAATACAGCTCGACCTATGTTGCGAATCTCGCAATAGTGTATTCTTGAAGCCATCGAGAATGCGCCATTGTAAAATACATAATCGAAGAGACCGATCTGTACGCCTTCAAACAAAGAATGATTACTTACGTTATATTTGTAGAGGAAAATATTCTTTTTGATCTCTGGGTAGTAATTCAGACCTGTAAAAACACCAATATTCATCATAATGATTTGTCCACCAGCCACACCGCCTTTTCCTGTAAATAAGTAAGCATCGGGATCAGATTGGTTGAAAATGATGGAGCAGTGCGAAATCGAATCGCCTGGAAGTGTAGAGAATCCTGTAATGCATCCACTTATATACGCATTGCTGCCGAGGAATAGTGTCTTTGTTACCTGATAGTAGCCTGGTTTTGCAAAATTAACGAATAGCTTATTCGGGCCGGCTAGATTTAAGGCGGCTTGAATCGCACTAGTATCGTCTGATCCGGTACTGCCATTCCAATTCCCTTTGGCACCGAACCAGTGAGGTAATATGGAGGCTATCTGAGGAGCGCCTGCCACTATGCCTCCTAATGAAATATCGAAGATCCAATCAGTAATAAGTGCATCAATTGCGCTATTAATCGTTAGTGTTTTATTCGCTGCTATTAGGAAGCGAGCATTGCGCTCAAATACAAGTTTTTTACTGCTTGGAATCGTAAGGTTCTGATCGATGAGATATACGCCTTTCGGGACAAATATCGTATCTGTATCGTCCTGAATCGCAGCCAATAGTGCTGAGTAGCTGCTTGTAATTCCGCTGGGATCTGCACCTTTCCAACGAATATTAACACCGCGTTGATTAAGCTCATCGTCCAGTACTTCGAAATTTTCATTTAACTGTTGATCTGTTAGCGGATTACTAGTACTACTATCCCACTCATTCATATTCATATTTGATGTAAACGCGCTCATTTTATTCACCTCTTAGGCACCAAGAAAACAGGGCCTCTCTTTAGAACATTATATGAAACTAGCGGTTATTGGTGTTTTATACGGTATAAATAGTTGATTGACCACTTGTCGTCTAAATTGATAAGAGACTCTATACAAAAAAAGTACAACCCATCTTGATTTTCAGAAGGATTGTACTTTTAAGGCGATCCAATTATGAAGAGAAAGTTAAGCTACTCCCGTGGCTGTCTGCGGGCGACGCCGGAGCGCCGCGCAGCATCGATGACGCGGCGGCGCACTTCTTCGACGACGCGTGCGTTGAACACGCTTGGGATGATGTACATGCGGCTGAGCTCATTGTCGGTAATGACCGAAGCAATGGCCTCGGCTGCCGCCAGCTTCATCTCCTCATTGATCGTGGATGCCCGGCAGTCTAGCGCCCCGCGGAAAATGCCCGGGAAGCACAGGACGTTATTGATCTGGTTCGGATAGTCCGACCGGCCGGTGGCGAAGACGCTGACGATGTCTTCGACCTTCTCCGGGCGAATCTCGGGCTCGGGATTCGCCATGGCGAATACGACCGGCTCCGGCGCCATCGAGAGAACATGCTCGCGGGTTAGGATGCCGCCTGCGGATACGCCGATGAACACATCAGCGCCTGCGACTGCTTCGGCAAGTCCGCCAGACAGCCGCCGTGGATTCGTATGGTCGGCATACCATTGCCAGTTCGGATTGTCATAGGTATTGTCCGCGCTAAGAATGCCGCTGCGGTCAACGCCGATAACATCTATGGCGCCGCCTGCCAACAGCATCTTCGTACAGGCGGTGCCTGCAGCGCCAATGCCGCATACGACGATGCGAGAGGTGGCGAGCGTGCGGCCCGACAGCTTCAACGCGTTGAGCAGCCCGGCGTACAGCACGACGGCTGTTCCGTGCTGGTCATCATGGAAGACCGGAATATCGAGCTCGTCACGCAGCCGCTGTTCGATCTCGAAGCAGCGTGGGGCAGAGATGTCTTCGAGGTTGATGCCGCCGAAGGCAGGCGCAATATTGCGCACAGCCGTAATAATAGCTTCGGTATCCTGCGTATCCAGGCAAATCGGGAAAGCGTCGACGTCTGCGAACTGCTTGAACAACATCGCTTTCCCCTCCATGACTGGCATAGCTGCATAGGGGCCGATGTTGCCAAGGCCGAGAACGGCGCTGCCATCGGACACAACAGCAACCGTATTACGCTTCACGGTTAGTGTGAATGCCTTAGAAGGGTCAGCGTGAATCGCCTGGCAGACACGCGCCACCTCAGGCGTGTACACCCGAGACAGGTCGTCGCGATTCTGGATCGGCGTCTTCGGTTGTATTGTGATTTTGCCGCCGAGGTGCAGCAGGAAGGTGCGGTCGGAGACGTTGACGAGCCGAATGCCAGGGACCGTCGACAACGTCGTCGTAATGCGGTCGATGCTGGACGTCTCGGCTACTTTGACCGTCAAGTCGCGAACGGTCCGATCGCGTCCCGTCGAAATAACGTCGATTGCGATAATATCGCCGCCAGCCGTTTCGAGTGCAGCTGCAGCCGCGCCAAATCCTACTGTACGCGTATCGATCTCAAGGCGAATAATAATCGTTTTGCCATCTAAACTTTTACCGTCCATCCGTACCCCTCCCGTTCCTATGGGCTAACTATACCCTGCAGCGATTGGAAATATTCCTGTCGAGGAGAACGAGCAACGCCTTCCTTTTTTTGAATGGATAATAAATGAAAAAAACCGTCACTGCATAAATCGCAGGACGGCGTCCGTACATTCCTTCGGATCATATTGTTCGTTGCGTTTGCCCAGCAGCGCTAGTCTAAACTCTGCGAATGCCTCGCGTTCTTGGATGCGCTTAAACCATTTGTCGATCGTTTCGCGCGTATTGAGCATTTCGGCAAAACCATTTTGCACAAAATATTCGCTGTTCTCTTCTTCTTGTCCAGGGATCGGTTTATAGAACAACATCGGTAGCCCCTTGCTCAGGCCTTCGGTGCATGTCATGCCGCCAGGCTTCGTCACGAGCAAATCGGCTACGTCCATTAGCTTGCTTACCTCGCGGGTAAAGCCAAGGATGTGGACATTCGGATGATTGAAGCGTTCCTCCTGCAGCAGCTTTTCCTTCATCTTCTCATTGCTGCCTACGCATACAATCAGCTGCACGCGATTGCGCCATTCGGTCATATAATCGAGCAGTTGGTCGTCATCGTCCATCAGCCCCCAGCCGCCGCCCATGACGAGCACTGTAGGCATATCGCGCAAGCCGAACTGCTTCAGCACCTCTTCACGGTCATACGTCTGCCAGAAGCTCGGATGAACCGGAATGCCGGTTACTTCGATCCGATCCGGCTCAACACCGCGTTCGACCAGCTTGCGCTTCACCTTCGGCGTCGAGACGAGGTAATGATTGACCTCCTGGCTGATCCAAGTGCCATGCGCATCATAATCGGTAATGACGGTGCAAAGCTGCACATTCTCCTCGCCAAGCCGCTTCAGTCGTGAGACGACAGCATTCGGGACTGGATGAGTGCAAACAATCAAATCAGGCTTCAATTGATCGATAACCTGGGACGTATGCGTATAAAATACTCGGTGCAGAGCAAGCTGCGTGAACCGATTGAGCGATTTATGATAATTACTTCTATACATCATGCCGACCAGCTTCGGCTGTTTGCTGACAGTTTTCCTGTATGCCGATACAATTAATGGACCAACGACTGGATTAAGAAACTTTCCCAGTTCAATGACGCGCGTCTGAATTTCCGGCGACGAGAGACGGAGGCCGACTGCGAGCGCGTAGGCGGCTTGAGTATGTCCGGAACCGAACCCTTCGGAGAGCAGCAGCACTCTTTTCTTACGCATGGACTCACCCACTTTTCTATCCACATAAGAATTTATTAGGTTCCGATGTATTCCGGAAGAAACAAATTCTGATTGGCGATAAAACCTACCTCATGTTTACGAAGCCGCTTGCCCCGCAAAGCTGTAGGTCGTTCATCCCAGAATGACTTCGATTCAGGTTTTCTGACCGCATCATTAATAAGGCCGCAAACATGCGCGGCGATAGTCATATTACCATATTACGATGCTTGGGCCCGTAAACACAAGATCACAATTCAAGCTTGCATTAATAGTAGGCATTAATTTAAGCTAAACTTTAGGTTAAAACGTTTGATGGACGATGTTAAGGTTACATATGGATGATCGGGAGTACGTAGAGAGAGACATTTTAATACATAAGAATTTTAAGGTTTCCGATCTATATGGAAAGAATAAATTCTTATTAGGCTGTCTCAAAGCGTGTTCGTTCATCATTGGAAAACCTCGATCGAGGTTATATCTGCAAGGAAAGGTTGTGGAGGAAACGATGCGATATTCACAAGAAAATCAGCCTGCGATGGATCAGTTGGTGCGCATGACATACAAGACAGGCGTTTATGCCGGCAAGGTGTTCGAGACGGGAGGGCCGCGTGCTGTCGTGCAGGTGCTCGCGGTGCTGAAGCATCCGCAGCAAGGCAATCTGCACTATCCGTACGATCCGGATGTACCGATGTTCCACGAGCGCAAGGCGCTGAGCTACACGGAGAAAGCGCTGTGCGTGTATCAGGACCTCGAGCCATTCCATGGCGAGGTGCCGGACTACAAGGCGTCGCTCGTACGTGCATTGGAAGAAGAAGCAGCCGAACTGGATCGTCTCAAGCGCTGGGCAGAGCGTGGACTTGATACGCTGGCAATCGTGAAGCGGGATTATGGAATGTAAGATGTGATAAGGTGCCAATGATGATGCCGCTGGTAAGGCGCGGTTGCGTTGGCACAGGTATAAGCGCAGGTGCAGAGATGCACCTGCGTTTTGTTGTGATAACTGCCAGACAATGCCGCGTTTGGAGCGGGATTGCGAAGCTGCCAGCAAAATGTGGGTGAAAGCACCTTGAATGCTGCATGGAATCGTGGTAACATTTTGTTTGACCGAATGACCGGATTCGAATTATGGTCAGTTAGTATTGGATGATCGACCAAAGGCAAAGCAATGAAGGGTTTGTTCATTAGTGGGAGAAAGGAGCGGTGATCGGATGGCGGAGAAGAAAACGGTCGATCGCAAAGCGCTGATCGTCGACGCGGCCGCAAGGTCGTTTACGATGTTCGGCTACAAAGCGACGACGATGGAATTGGTTGCGAAGCTTGCGGGCGTTGGCAAAGGAACGATTTATACGTTTTTTGCGACGAAGGAGGACTTGTTCGGCGAGATTATTCGTCGGCTCACGTCGGAGATGAGGGCGGTCGTTGTAGGTCGGATCGAGGAGAGCCGCCCTTTCTTCGAGAATCTAACCGATGTGATGTACGGCGTTCTGCAGTTCCGCGAAACCCACGAGCTGGTCGTCAAGCTGACGCAAGAGGAGCGCGAGGTCGGGACATCGGCTGTAAGCGAAGGACTTGGCGCGCTTGAGGACGCTGTTATCGGCTTCATCGAGCGGGAGATTCGCTCGGCGCAGGAGAAGGGTGAACTCAGAGATGTGAATCCGTCGATTACGGCGTTCATGATGATCAGGGTGTACTTGGCGCTTGCCGCCGAGTGGAGCCGCAGACACGCACCGCTCTCGAAGGAAGAGGTAGCCGAGCAATTGACGGGGCTGTTCCAGCATGGCATTTGCGCGAAGAGCTAATCAGCTTGCCGCGTTTGAGATAGATAGGTAAGGTTTTGAAGAAAGAGCGGATTCCGCTCTATTTTTCAACAAGGGAATGACCAAATGAGCAAAACGGTCAGAATGTTCTGGCCGATGCTAATAAAGGAGGACGCCTCTATGCAGGGCATGCGCTTATTCGGGCAGGAGCTGCTCGATATTGTTAGAAACAAGAAGGTACTTATTTCGGTCATCGGTATTCTATTCATTCCGATTATGTACAGCGGGATGTTGGTCGGGGCATTCTGGGATCCTTATGGACGTACGAATGACCTGCCGGTCGCGATCGTCAATGAAGACCAAGGAGCAGAGCTCGATGGTAAGCAGTTGGCGCTTGGCAGCGAGCTTGTCGATAACCTGAAGGACAACGATAAGTTCAAGTGGGCTTTCGTCGACAAGGAAGAAGCTGAGGATGGCGTGAAGGATGGGCGTTATTATCTTGCGCTCGAAATTCCAAGCAATTTCTCGAAGCAGGCGACGACGCTTATGGATGCTGAGCCGACGCCGTCGCAGCTGATTTATGTGACGAATGAAAGCCTTAGTTTCACCGCATCGAAGATCGGTAGCAGCGCGGTTACGGAGCTGAAGTCTTCGCTGTCGAAGGAAGTAACGAAGTCGTATGCGGAGACGATGTTGGAGCAGTTCGGCAAAGTAGCTGACGGCTTCGCAGAAGCAAGCGATGGCGCTGGCAAGCTGTCCAGCGGCGCAACGGAGGCGAAGGATGGAGCGGCGACCTTGCAGCGCAATCTAGAGAAGCTTGCGGACGGCACGTTGGGGCTTGAGTCCGGCGTGAAAAAAGTTGCAGGCGGCGCGGCGCAGGTCGCAAGCGGCGCGGCATCGCTCAGCTCGAGCGCGGCCGAGCTGGGAAGCGGGCTCGGCAAGCTGCATGAGGCGACCGGCCAGTTGACGGCCGGCGCGGATAAAGCGGCCGATGCAGGCGCGAAGCTGGCATCGGGAGCGAAAGCGGCGCATGAGGCGGAGACGAAGCTCGCCTCGGGCGCCGCGCAGCTGGCGCAGCAGCTGGATGCTTATGCATCCGCAGCTGCGGCTGGTGAAGCCGCCGAAGGCGGCGACGCTGCAGCGCAGCAGGAGGCGCTGCAGCAGCTGGTTGCCGCGGCCAAGGCTCTGGCCGCCGGCGCAGACGGGCTCGCGGCCAGCGGCGGCCAATTGGCCGCTGGCGCGAGCGAGCTGCAGCAGGGGAATTCGGCCCTGCTGCAGGGGTTGACCGCCTTCGACGCGAAGCTCGAAGGCGCAGCGGCCGGCGGCGCGAAGCTTGCCGACGGCGCCGCCAAGCTCGCGGCGGGCGCCAAGCAAGCCGCAGCCGGAGCAGCCGCGGCTGATGCGGGCGCCGCTGAACTCGCGAGCGGCTCGGAGCAGCTCGCCGATGGCTCGGCCGCGTTGGCGGACGGCGTCGGCAAGCTCGCCGACGGCTCGGCAGAGCTCGCGGATAAGCTCGGCGAAGCCTCGAGCTCGACATCGGGTCAGGTATCGACCGATGATAACAGTAACGAGAAGAAAGCCGACATGTTCGCTGGTCCTGTCGAAGTGAGCGAGAAGAAGCTGACGACGGTACCGAACTACGGAACAGGATTTGCACCATACAGCTTGGGTCTTGGCTTGTTCGTTGGTGCACTGCTGTCGACGATTGTACTGCCGATGCGCGACAGCGCAGGACGTCCACGTTCGGGCGGCAGCTGGTTTACAAGTAAGGCGTTGTTGTTCGTACTGGTCGGCATTGTTCAGACACTGCTTGCAGATGTGATTCTGCTCTATGCCATCGGACTTGAAGTGCAAAGTGTTGGCTGGTTCATCGCACTCAGCATCGTAACAAGCTTGTCGTTCATGATGATCATCCAGTTCTTCGTCACGCTGCTCGATCAGCCAGGTCGATTCGTCTCGATCATTATCTTGATCCTGCAGCTGACGAGCAGCTCGGGTACGTATCCGAAGGAGCTTGTACCTGCTTGGCTGCAGACGATCGGCGAGTGGATGCCAATGACGTACGCCGTAGCCGGCTTCAAAGCAGCGATCTCCAGCGGAGACTTCGCGCTCGTTCGCAGCAGCATGGGTACGCTCGCCATCTACGGCGTAATCTTCGCCGCGCTGACGTTGGGCTACTTCGTGCTCAAACACAAAAAACAATCCCGCAGCAACGGCGGCGACAGCAAGTCACAGCAGACACCGGTAACGGCATAATTTCATGGCAAAACGTGTATCGGATGGATAACATATCTTTATAAACAAAACTCCAGGTGCGTGCACCTGGAGTTTTGTTTGCAGCACAATATGAATGCGACACAATGATGGAGATAAAGAGGTTCCTGCAAATATACACCTTTCCAATGTATAAACAGACTAACTGGCCACAAAACCTGCAAATCTGCAGTGATCAAGCCCTGACAAGCAGTAACTTAGCCTCTTCAGCTTGGATTCCTGTAGTTTTGCAGGTTTGCCGTTTAAGGTGCTGAGGGGGCTAGAAATTCATGTACTTTTGCATTTATGCAAGGTAATCACAAGGCTAATAACGCATAAGGTATCGGGGAAAAAGGAGGGAAGCGTGTCCGCAGGGACTGAACTAGCTCCGACAGGGAGCCGATCGCGGAATTAATCCTACAAGGTCCCGGAGACCAACCCGCCGAACGCTCCGCAGTAGAGCATGTCCCACAAGGAAGAAAGCGAGCACCAGCACGAAGTTACTCCAGCCTGTCGAATCGTATGCACAAGAGGGTTAGGATGAAGGTGTCCTAGTGGTTTGGTCTGTCTTCCCATTAACAAAAAAACTCGACCACGTGGTTCACGGTTCCGATTCGGAACGCGTACAATCACGGGTCGAGCTTTATGCTCATATGGATAAATGATTACTTATTAATGAATGCTGTCTTAAGGGTGCCGCGATAAATCACTTGGAAGCCGAGTCCGTCAGACAATGCGGCGAGCGGCAGGTAGGTCTTCGTCTCCTTGCCGACCTTCTGGAGGTAGGCTGGCGTGTCGAGCGCGACTGTCTTGCCGTTGATAACCATCGTCTTGGCGCCAATCGTAATGCCGACGACACGGTCGCCGAGCGTTACAGTAGCTGTCTGCGTTTTGCCATCCCACTTAAGCAGCGCCCCCATCGCATCGGTAATATCGCGCATCGGAACGTATGTCTTGTTGTTCTTCAGCACCGGCTTGTTAGCGGTTTGCAGCTCCTTGCCTGCTACAACGACGGAGATTGGAACATCGGCTGCTCGTGGTGCGGCCTCACGGTAGTCGCCCCAGATCGCTTGCGCGAACGATTTGCCCATCGAGGTGTAGCCTTTGGCATTCGGGTGGAAATCGCCTTTGGCAACCGTCGTATATTCCAGCTCGTGGCCCAGGAACGGAGCGCCAACATAGGCGACGCGTACATTGAAGCCTTCACCAGTGAGTTTCTTTGCAACATTTTCAATGCGGGATCGGATATCTTCGCTTGCTTTGACAAGCGCTTGATAAGCTTCTTCACTAATAATGGCTTTAGCGTGAGGCGCCGGGTTGTACAGATCGGATACGACGATTTCGGCCTTCGGATTAATGCCGATTACGGCTCGAAGCGAAGCTTCCAGCTGCTGCTCGAATACCGGCAGCATTGCGGCAACGGCTTCAGCGCCAGTGCCATCCTTCAACTTATCGAATACGGTTAGAAAATCGTTCGAGCCAGTCGTGATCGTCACGAGGTCAGCGTCTGCCAGATCGGCGAACAGCTGCGGCGTTGCAGCGGCAAGCTGCTCGATGCGAGGGTCTTTCGTCGTCCCGAATGGCAGATCAGCAGGTTTGACGGACGTACCGTTCTCGGCAGCTTCTATGTAATGCTGCAGCCCTTCGGTCGTCAGACCAAGGATGCCATAATTGGCCGCCGAAGCACGAAGGCCGTGGAACAAGGCCTGCTCGTACACCCGCTCGACATAACCGTAAGGAACAGGATTGGCTTCTTTCTCCATTCCATTGATGTAACCGACGGTCAATGAGTCACCAACCGCGACGATATGATAGTCGTCGACAGTCTGCACAGACGTTGCAGAAATTGAAGAAACTTCCTGCGCTTCAACTATATTACTAGAATAAGTCAGAGATGCTCCGCCAAGGATGATAGAGGCGGTTAAAACGGATACTGCTGTGACGCGCGAAAATTCCATGAACTTTTTGACCAATTGTTTTCACTTCCCCGTCTAAAGTTAAAATTTTTAAACATAAAAACCCGTACATAAAATCTCATAATCTAGTAAATGTTCGGATTTAGCGTAAAGAAACGTTTATCAGGGCCTAAAAAATTTTAAATTGCGCGGAATTTGCTACAATGATAAGATTATTAAATAAACCGTCGGATTACGGGCATGCACCAATTACACGAATGCAGTACGAATATTTTCAAAATCCAAGAAAGTATAAGTTGCCAGCTTATTCCTGTTATTGGATTCTTGGATTTACGGGAATGAAACTCGCTAGCGTCGGCAACAGGATGGCGACAGAGTTTACCCCGGCACCTTATTTCCATTCTATGATAAATCCCCACGGAAATGAAGTGACATTCGACTCGTTCGTACTGACCGACTAGTAGACCCTAAATTTTCGATATAGAAAGGTTGAGTGCGATGAGCGAGACAATGTTTGGCTTGCCTCCGAAGCAGGGACTTTATAACCCGCAGTACGAGAAAGATGCATGCGGTATGGGATTCGTGGCGAACATCAAGGGACGGAAATCACATAAGATCATCCGCCAGGCACTGACGCTCCTAGAGAACATGGAGCACCGCGGCGGTCAAGGCAGCGAGCCTAACACAGGTGACGGCGCAGGTATTATGCTGCAGATTCCACATGAGTTCTTCAAGGCGGAGCTGAAGCAGCAGTCGATCGAGCTGCCAGCTGAAGAGCAGTACGCAGTAGGGATGTTGTTCCTGCCATTGGACGAAGCGCAGCGCAGCGAGCAAGAGCGCAAGCTCGAGGCGATTATCGCAGAAGAAGGTCAACAGCTGATCGGCTGGCGTACGGTACCGACGAACGACAGCAAGCTGGGCGCATCGGCACTGAAGGTGAAACCTTTTGTACGCCAAGTGTTCATCGGACGCAATGCGGCACTCAAGGACACGTTGGCATTCGAACGCAAGCTGTATGTCATTCGCAAACGCGCTGAGCTGGCGATCCGCTTCGGCGGCGGCGAAGGTGCGGATCGGTTCTACTTCTCCAGTCTGTCGACGAAGAAGATCGTATATAAAGGGATGCTTACGACGGAGCAAGTGCGTTCGTTCTACCAAGAGCTGAACAACGAGGCTGTCGTAACGGCAATCGCCCTCGTGCACTCGCGCTTCAGTACGAACACGTTCCCGAGCTGGGAGCGCGCGCATCCATTCCATTATTTGATTCACAACGGCGAGATCAATACGCTGCGCGGCAACATCAACTGGATGCATGCACGCCAATCGCTGTTCGAGACGGAATTGTTCGGCGAAGATCTGCCGAAAGTGAAGCCGATCATCAGCCCAGACGGTTCCGATACGGCAATGTTCGATAACGTGCTCGAGTTCATGTACCTGTCCGGCCGCTCGCTGCCGCACGCGATGATGATGATGGTGCCAGAGCCATGGGCGAACCATGAGACGATGAGCGACGAGAAGAAAGCCTTCTACGAATACCATGCATGTCTCATGGAGCCATGGGATGGACCTGCGGCAATGGCGTTCACGGATGGCCGCATGATCGGTGCAACGCTTGACCGTAACGGTCTGCGTCCAGCTCGTTACTATGTAACGAAGGACGACCATATCATTCTCGGTTCGGAAGCAGGAACGGTTGAGATTCCGGCTGAAGACATTTTGTACAAAGATCGTCTCCGTCCAGGTCGTATGCTTCTTGTTGACACAGAAGCCGGCCAGATCCTGTCGGACGAAGAAGTTAAGCTGAAGATCGCGCAAGAGAATCCTTACCGGGAATGGCTCGACGAGCATTTGGTGACGCTTGAGGATCTGCCGGAAGCACCGGAAGTGCCAGAACCAGATCATGATACCGTGCAGCAGCGTCAACAGGCGTTCGGCTTCACGTTCGAAGATATTCGCAAAGTTATCGAGCCGATGGCAACATCGGGTCAAGAGCCGCTTGCTTCGATGGGTTACGACGCACCGCTGGCCGTCCTGTCTGAGCGTCCGCAGCGTCTGTACAACTACTTCAAGCAGCTGTTCGCACAAGTAACGAACCCGCCGATCGATGCGATCCGCGAGGAGCTCGTTACGTCGACGGTGACGACGATCGGTACAGAACGCAACTTGCTCAATCCAGAGCCGGAGAGCGCACGTCACATTACGCTCGAAACGCCTATCTTAAGCAACGAAGAATTCGCGAAGCTGCGCCATGTACGCCGTCCAGGCTTCAAGGCAATTACGCTTCCGATCTTCTTCGAAGCCGCGAAGGGCGAGGAAGGTCTGCGTGAAGCGATCCAGCTCATGTGTGAAGCAGCAGACCGTGTCATTGCCAAAGGCCATAACATTCTCATCCTGTCCGACCGCGGCATCGACCGTGACAACGCAGCAATCCCAGCTCTGCTGGCTGTATCTGCGCTGCATCACCATCTGATCCGCCAGGGCACGCGTACGCGCGCCAGCATCCTGCTGGAGTCCGGCGAGCCGCGCGAAGTGCATCACTATGCGTTGCTGCTCGGCTACGGCGTGAGCGCAGTTAACCCATATCTCGTGTTCGAGTCGCTCGACGACATGATCAACGAAGGCATGCTGCGCGGCGTGAAGCATGAGAAAGCAGTGAAGAACTATATCAAAGCGGCAACTAAAGGCGTTGTTAAGGTCCTGTCGAAGATGGGCATCTCGACGATCCAATCGTACCGCGGCGCACAAATCTTCGAAGCAGTCGGCCTGCGCCAAGAGCTGATCGATCAATACTTCACTTGGACGGAATCCCGTATCGGCGGTATCGGTCTCGATACGATTGCCGAGGAGACGCTGAAGCATCATAACCGCGCTTTCGCAGAGCAAGAGGGAGCGGAGCGCGAGCTCGATTCCGGCGGCGACTACCAATGGCGTAAAGACGGCGAGGACCACCTGTTCAGCCCGCAGACGATTCACACGCTGCAGATGGCGTCGCGTTCGAACGACTACAAGCTGTACAAGAAATTCTCTTCGCTCGTGCAGGGCGAGAACCGCAAGCATATGACGCTTCGTTCGCTGCTCACGTTCAAGCAGGGCCGCACGCCAGTGGCGCTGGAAGAAGTCGAGTCGATCGAATCGATCGTGAAACGCTTCAAATCCGGTGCAATGTCGTACGGTTCCATCAGCCAAGAAGCGCACGAGAGCCTTGCAATCGCGATGAACCGTCTCGGCGGCAAATCGAATACGGGCGAGGGCGGCGAGAATCCGGAACGCTTCATTCCGGATGCGAACGGCGATTCCCGTCGCAGCGCGATCAAGCAGGTTGCATCGGGTCGTTTCGGCGTAACGAGCAACTACCTTGTGAATGCGGATGAGATCCAGATCAAGATGGCGCAGGGCGCTAAGCCAGGCGAAGGCGGTCAGCTGCCAGGTCTGAAGGTGTACCCATGGATCGCCAACGCTCGGGGTTCAACGCCGGGTGTAGGTCTGATCTCGCCGCCTCCTCACCACGATATTTATTCGATCGAGGACTTGGCAGAGCTGATTCACGATTTGAAAAATGCGAACCCGCGCGCACGCATCAACGTAAAACTCGTATCCGAGGTTGGCGTTGGTACGATCGCAGCTGGCGTAGCGAAAGGCCGCGCTGACGTCATTATGGTCAGCGGCTACGATGGCGGTACAGGCGCATCGCCGATCAACTCGCTCAAGCATGCGGGTCTGCCATGGGAGCTTGGTCTTGCGGAGACGCACCAGACGCTCATGCTGAACAACCTGCGCGACCGTGTCGTTATCGAGACGGACGGCAAAATGATGAACGGCCGCGACGTAGCAATCGCTGCATTGCTCGGCGCTGAAGAATATGGCTTCGCAACGGCTCCACTGATCGTGCTTGGCTGCGTTATGATGCGCGTCTGCCAGCTCGATACGTGCCCGGTCGGTGTGGCAACGCAGAACCCTGAGCTTCGCAAGAAATTCATGGGCGACCCTAGCCACGTCGTGAACTACCTGCGCTTCATCGCAGAAGAGCTTCGTGAGATTATGGCAGAGCTCGGCTTCCGCACGTTGAACGAAATGATCGGCCGTGTCGACCTGTTGGAGACGAAGGAGCTTGTTGAGAGCAGCAAGGCATCCACGCTTGACCTGACGCCGCTGCTGCATCAATTCGAAGTTCAAGAAGGCGCAGCGCGTCACAACGTACAGGAACAGAACCACGGGCTCGAGCTGTCGCTTGATATGACGAAGCTCATCCCGGCTGCTGCTGCGGCGCTGGAGAATGGTGAGAAAGTGCGCGGCACTTTCCCGATTCTGAACACGAACCGCGTAGTAGGTACGATACTCGGCAGCGAAGTGACGACGCGTTACGGCGCGAAAGGCTTGCCTGAAGATACGATTCAATTCCACTTCGTTGGTACGGCTGGTCAAAGCTTCGGCGCGTTCATTCCGAACGGGATCACGCTATCCATCGAAGGCGATTCGAACGACTATGTTGGTAAAGGCCAGTGCGGTGGTAAGATCATCGTGGCGCCTTCACCGAAGGCTACGTTCGAGGCGGAGAACAACGTCATCATCGGCAACACGGCGTTCTACGGCGCAACGAGCGGTGAGGCTTATGTACGCGGTATCGCGGGCGAGCGCTTCGCTGTACGTAACTCTGGCGTTAACGTCGTCGTAGAGGGCGTAGGCGACCACGGCTGCGAATATATGACCGGTGGACGCGTCGTCGTACTCGGCGGCACAGGCCGCAATTTCGCGGCTGGCATGTCCGGTGGCATCGCGTACGTGCTGGATGAGGCTGGAGACTTCTACCGCAACTGCAACCTCGAGATGGTGCTCCTGGAGCGCGTAGAGGAAGCACGCGATGAAGCAGAGCTTCGCGGCATGATCGAGCGCCACGTCGAGCTGACGGGCAGCGCGCCAGGCACACGCGTCTTAGGCGACTGGGAAGCGAGCCTGAAGAAGTTCGTGAAGGTTATTCCGAAGGACTACAAGAAGATGCTGGACCAGATCCGCAAGGCCGAGGACAACGGCTACGAGGGCGAGGAAGCGCTTCTGGAAGCGTTCGAGGCGAACAAACGCGAGCTGGCACGAGTGTAAGGGATAATATAGAGGAAGTGATTAAGAGCCTGCTGAAGCGATTCGGCGGGCTCTTCGTCTTGTTTTGAGATCGCTGGATGTGCATATATAAAGGAAAGGAAAAATTTATCTTAATGGTTACATTTTGTATCACATTGTGTATAATTGTTACGGATAGTATCTATTACTCTGAATCCACTAGGGGGCCGTTCTGCAAGAATTGCGAGCATTTGCATGCTAGAGGTGAGTTAAGGGTCGATCATGTGGAAATAATAGAGTGTTCTTTATATCAATGGATTCAATGGAAAATTATATAAAGATTTGTTAAAGTCTTGACATTCGACAAAATTAGTGTCTAGCAAACGCTTACATCGAGTGGCCTTTCGACAGTATTTGTACTTTGCGCCCTATATAATAGGACTATCGTATTTCGAACACAAGGGTTGTGGCTGGTAAAGGAGCGAGGTATTGTGCTGTTAATGCTTGAGAGAGCTCGTGAAGATGAGAAGCAAGAGGATCGCAAGACGGTCGATATCCGTATCATATTGGAGCAGTTAGGCATCGATCCGAAGAAGTGGCAGAAGTTTCATTCATAGGAAGTACTGCCCCATTCATTCTGTACATACATATACAATACAACATAGAACATAAAATTTACAGAGAATATAGAAAGTAGGAGAGTCGGAGAGATGAATCCAATCCATTCCCCAAGAGAAGAAAGCCCAGCGTCTGACCGTGTGCAACTGGATGTTAGAGCCCTTCTGGATCAGCTTGGTATCGAACCGACACGCCTGCCAGAGGATTTGAGAGTAGTGTTTGAGAGAGTTGGAGGGCAGCGCTGAATACGTTTTAAGCAATAGGAGAAAAGCCTCGGAGACGGGGCTTTTTCTTTGTCTTGAGAATGTATGCCTCCAAGATAGAAAAGGCCTACCGCATTGGCGATAGGCTGTCTGTATGACCTTATTTAATGTTTGTGAGTTATTGTATTGCAGGCTTAGCGTAAGGAGCGTTCTGCACGAATGAAGGCGATGAAACGTTTCGCTTCTTCGGCTGACAATTTCATACCGTCCAGGCTAAGAGCAAATTTCTCTAATATATCATCCTCAGAGAGTTCAACTCGGTCGGCGTCTTGCACGAAGTCGCGAACATCCGAATCAAGTACTACCTCCTGGCGGTTCGTACGACCGACGAGATAGTCGATCGACACTTTGAACAGATCGGCGAACTTCGTAAGCGTCTCCGTATCAGGTTCACGGCGATTTTTCTCATAATGCGACAAAGCAGCACGTGAGATTCCTAACAAATGAGAGGTCTGCTCTTGCGTCCAGCCACGCTGCTCACGCAGTTGTGCGATGCGCGTTCCGATGTCCATCCTTTCCCTCCTATCACTCAATAATTTCATAATAATATGGATTAGAAATAAATACAGCGCTTGCAACAAAACGTCGCATTTTTTTTGAAAACACATATGAAAAACGCTTGACATGTTACATATTGTATCGTAGAGTTAGGGATATAAAGGATACAAATTGTATCGACATAAACCTTACTATTATTGACAAAAAGTCGGCCGTTTAAACATTATTGATCATTAAGTTACACATAACAAATCCATAAAATACACAGTCAGGTGACGCATATGATCGAATTACATACGCACATTTTACCCGGGCTCGACGATGGAGCGCGCAGTAAGGAAGAGGCACTGGAGATGGTGCTTCAGGCAAGCGAACAAGGCATTCGGCACATTGTAGCAACTCCGCATCATGGGAATGGCGTCTACGAAGCCCCTCGCGAAGTTGTTCTCCAGCAGGTGGAAGAGATGAATGAGTTCATTGGCTGGCATGGGCTTCAAGTAACGATTCATGCGGGCCAAGAGATACGTGTGAACGCTGGGTTGATTGATGAGTGGGAGAACAACGAACTACTCACAGTAGCCAACAGTAAGTATATATTGCTTGAGCTGCCTCATAACCACGTGCCAGCCTACCTAATGGACTTACTCTACGAGTTCTCCATCCGCGGCCTTGTCCCCGTAATCGCGCATCCGGAACGAAATAAGGAAGTTGGTGAAACGCCAGACCTGCTCGAACAATGGATTAAACAAGGCGCGTTGTGCCAAATAACTGCCCATTCACTTACAGGGCAATTCAGCCGGAGGATCCAGAAGCTTTCCGTGCAATTACTCAAACGCAAAATGATACATTTTGTATCATCGGACGCTCATAATAGCGTCACCCGTACATTCGCTCTGCGTGAAGCTTATCGTCTAGCTGAGCGGGTTGTTGGCAGAGGGGGGATGAATCGTCTGAAGGATAACAGTCGGCGTCTGTTGGCCAATGAAGAAATTACCGTTGATGCGCCAGTCAAGGCACGCAGGAAGCTGCTGTTCTGGTAACACAAACTATAGTTCAGTTCAGGAGGTTATCGTGTGGAATTAAAGCGTTTCTATCATATTCTACGCAAGAGAATGTATCTTATTTCGTTAATCGTGATTGCTGTATGCGTCATAACCGGCATTAAAAGCTTCCTCTACACGGAAGACGTTTATCGGGCTAATGCCAAGCTGATCGTTAGTCAGTCCTTTGAAGTCGAAGGGACGCAGGTGATGAATATGTCTCTCATCCAATCGAATATAATGCTCATTAATTCCTATAAAGAGATTATCCATTCTTCCGCTATCTTAAACAAAGTTGTTGAGAAGTATCCGGATCTGCAAGCATCGCCAGGTGAGATCAACGCGAAGACGACCGTCAGCGCGGCGAACGATTCACAGGTGATGAACATTACGGTCGTTGACAGCTCATATAAGCGGGCAGCTGAGATTGCGAATGCAGTCTCAATGGTCTTCAAGGAAAATATCCAATCGATTATGCATGTCGATAATGTCACGATCTTGTCCGAAGCGGATACGAGTGCCAACGGCGCGCCAGTGAACAGCAGCGCAGTGTTAACGATCGTTATCAGCTTTATTATTTCATTGATGATCTCTGTTGGCATTGCCTTTCTGTTGGACTACTTGGATGACACTATTAAAACGGAGTCGGATGTTGTGCAAACGCTCGGTCTTCCGATGCTCTCTTATATTTCGAAGATTAATAAGTCAGAGATGAAGGCCCGCAGTTCACGCGGCATTAAGCAAAAGGCAGGTGAAGGTGCATATGCGGCAGCAAAGCAGTGAGAACCATCTGGTTACTCAGGTTAATCCGAAGTCGCCTATCTCTGAATCGTATCGCGTACTGCGCACGAATATACAGTTCTCTGCGATTGATGACCATAGTGTTCAAGTACTAATGGTGGCTTCCGCTAAATCGGGCGAGGGCAAGACGACTACGGTGTCCAACCTTGCCGTGACCTACGCACAGGAAGGAAAGAAGGTATTGCTTATTGACGGTGATTTGCGCAAGCCTTCCCTCCATCAGCTGTTCCAGCAAACGAACCGCGTTGGCTTGACTAGTCTGCTGTGCGGACAACAGCTCCTGCAAGAAGTTATTCGTGACACGAACGTAGACAATTTGTCGCTTATTACTTCAGGCCCGATCCCGCCGAATCCATCGGAGATTCTCGGCTCGCAGCGCATGGTCGCTCTTCTGGCAGAACTGAGAGAAACGTACGATGTCATCCTCTTCGACACGCCGCCGGTGTTAGCCGTTACCGACAGTGCGATCATTTCCTCCTATTGTGATGGCGTCATCCTTGTCGTCCATGCAGGCAAAGTAAAGAAGGGGCTTGTAGCGAAAGCCAAATCCAATCTGGATCATGTGAAGGCTAAGCTGCTTGGCGTCGTGCTTAATAACAACAGCAGAAACAAGTCAAACGACGACTATTACTTCTATTACGGCGGTAATGAGTAGCGTCATAGGAAATTGCTTGTGTGCTTAGGTAATGTCTACTGAACCTTTATCACTGTAGGCACTCGGTCACGCCGTGGGTCAGATGACCTTAGACATGCATTGTCGAAGGTGTGATGTGAGGCGGGGTTAGATGCCCCATTTACTCAAACGAATAGGCATAGAAATACGAGTTAGACCGCTTTCATGGAAAGTGGTTTAACTCGTGTTTTTATTCAAATAGAGAAAAGGACAGGGTGAGAGCAATGAAAAAAGTTCGCAAGGCAATCATTCCGGCTGCGGGACTGGGAACGAGGTTCCTCCCTGCAACGAAGGCAATGCCGAAGGAAATGCTCCCGATCGTAGACAAACCGACCATTCAATACATTGTCGAGGAAGCGATCGCTTCTGGAATCGAAGACATCATTATTGTGACGGGCAAGGGCAAACGGGCAATAGAAGATCATTTTGATTCGGCATTCGAGCTGGAGCACAATCTGTTGGAGAAGGGCAAGCTCGGACTGCTGGAGGAAGTAAGGAAAACCTCGAACGTAGAGATTCACTACATAAGACAGAAGGAAGCGAGAGGGCTTGGTCATGCGGTCTGGTGTGCGCGGAACTTCATTGGCGACGAGCCGTTCGCTGTGCTGCTTGGCGATGATATCGTGCAGAGCGAGACGCCTTGCACGCGTCAGTTAATCGAACAATACGAGCGTACGGAGAAGTCGGTCATCGGTGTCCAGGCCGTGTCCATCGAACAGACGGATCGTTATGGCATCGTTGATCCGCTCGAGACGGACAGCCGTCTTGTGCAAGTGAAGAAGTTCGTCGAGAAGCCGCCGCTTGGTACTGCGCCATCTAATCTGGCTATTATGGGCAGATATGTGTTGACGCCGCGAATCTTTGAATTCCTTGATCGTCACGAGCTTGGCGCTGGCGGCGAGATCCAACTGACGGATGCCATTCAGAAGCTGAATGAAGAAGAAGGCGTTTATGCGTTTGACTTTGAAGGCAAACGGTACGATGTTGGCGAGAAGTTGGGCTTTATTACGACAGTGCTGGAATTCGCGCTTCAGAACAATGAGCTTCGCTCACCCCTGCTGACAGCGCTGGACGAGATCGTTCAACGTGAGCAAGTCAAGAAGTATATTATTTGATCGCTATGAAAGGGGTACGAGGCAATGACGCCGCAAGGGAATGAAGTCGAGGTCGCATTGGAAAGCAATGCGTACTACTCATCGCATGCGCTCGAGCGAAGCACCAGCAAACGGGCGTATCTAGTTGCGAAGAGAGCTATCGACATTATCGGAGCCGCTGTCGGGATATTTGTTCTTCTACCGGTTTTTATTGGGGTAGCGATTATTATCAAGCTGGAAGATCCCAAAGGTCCTATCTTCTTCCATCAGAAACGAGTCGGCAAGCATGGCGCACCGTTCCGCATGTATAAATTCAGATCGATGGTGTCCAATGCGGAAGAGCTGCTTGAAAGTCTGCTGGGCCAGAACGAAATCGAAGGCGCCATGTTCAAAATGAAGCACGATCCTCGCGTGACCAGAATCGGCCGCTTCATTCGCAAGACGAGCATTGATGAACTGCCGCAGCTAGTGAATGTTCTGATGGGCGACATGAGCCTTGTCGGACCGCGGCCGCCGCTGCCGAGAGAGGTCGAGGAATACACCGCTTATGACAAGAGGCGGCTGACGGTTATTCCTGGATGTACAGGACTCTGGCAAGTAAGCGGACGAAGCAACCTTACCTTCTATCAGATGGTGGAGCTGGACCTTCAGTACATCAAGGAACGCAGCGTCTGGCTGGATATCAAGATCATGATAAGAACCGTACTATTACTGTTCGGCTCGAAGAACTCCTATTAATTTTTATTTGAGGTGAAGATATGGATTTGCAGGCTAGAATTTACGTTGCCGGCCATCGAGGTCTTGTCGGTTCCGCGATCTTGCGGGCCTTACAGAATAGAGGATATACGAATCTGGTTACGCGCTCCAGCAGCGAGTTGGATCTAAGAGACCGTGATGCTGTATTCCAATTTTTCGGCGAGCAGGATATCGATTATGTGTTTCTTGCGGCTGCCAAGGTTGGCGGCATTCGTGCGAACAATGAATTTCCCGCTGATTTCATCCGCGACAATTTGTTGATTCAGACCAACGTCATTGATGCTGCCTTCCAGAGTCAAGTCCGGAAGCTGCTCTTCCTTGGTTCGACTTGTATTTATCCCAAATATGCGCCTCAGCCATTGAAGGAAGAGTACTTGTTGACGGGTGAGTTGGAGCCAACCAATGCACCATATGCGATAGCTAAGATTGCGGGGATTACGATGTGCCAATCGTACAACCGGCAATACGGCACTCGATTTATTTCGGCTATGCCGACGAACATGTACGGCCCGAATGATAACTTCGATCTGAATACGTCGCATGTGCTGCCCGCACTGCTTCGTAAGATTCATGAAGCGAAGCAATCGGGTTCGCCGTTCGTGGAAATTTGGGGAACGGGAGCGCCGCTCCGCGAATTTCTGCATGCTGACGATCTCGCGGATGCTTGCTTGTTCCTCATGAATAACTACGAAGACAGCGAAATCGTGAATGTTGGTGTAGGCGAGGATATCTCGATCAAGCAGCTGGCAGAACTGATCCAATCGATCGTTGAATATGATGGCGAGCTTCGGTTCAACAGCTCAATCCCGGACGGAACGCCAAGAAAGCTGGTAGATGTAAGCAAGATTCAGTCAATGGGCTGGAAGGCTTCCATTCCGCTGGATGCCGGCATTCGCGCCGTATATAACGAGTATTGCAAACAAATCGAGATTACGATCTAGATATCGAAAGGGGATAATTCTATGAAACGCGCATTAATTACAGGTGTAACAGGACAAGACGGCTCTTACTTGGCAGAGCTTCTGCTCGAGAAAGGCTACGAAGTATATGGTCTCAGAAGACGTACGAGCACGCCGAACTATGAGAATGTTGAGCATATCAAGAATAAGATCAAATGGATCTCCGGCGACTTGAATGACCTGGCTTCCCTTATCGAAGCAGTTCGTCAATCGGATCCAGATGAAGTATACAATCTGGGAGCTCAATCGTTCGTCGCTGCTTCCTGGCCGCAGCCGATTGCAACTGCACAGATGACTGCATTATCGGTAACGAATATGCTAGAAGCGGTAAGGCTTATTAAGCCAAGCGCACGATTCTATCAAGCATCTAGCAGCGAGATGTTCGGTAAAGTGGTGGAAACGCCGCAGAAGGAAACGACGCCGTTCTATCCGCGCAGCCCATACGGTGTTGCTAAAGTATACGGACACTGGATTACGACGAACTATCGGGAGAGCTACAACATGTTCGCTTGCTCCGGCATTCTGTTCAATCATGAATCCCCGCGCCGCGGTCTTGAATTCGTTACGCGTAAAGTAACGGATGCAGCTGCCCGAATTAAGCTAGGCTTGCAGAATGAGCTTCGGATGGGCAATCTGGATGCACTTCGCGACTGGGGCTTCGCTGGTGACTACGTGAAAGCGATGTGGCTGATGCTGCAGCAGGATGAGCCGGACGATTATGTCATCTCGACGGGTGAAATGCATACTGTTACGGAGCTGCTGGAAGTTGCATTCGGCCGCGTTGGCTTGGACTATCGCGATTATGTTGTGATCGATCCTGAGTTCGTTCGCCCTGCCGAGGTCGATCTGCTGCTTGGCGATTGCTCCAAGGCGAAAGAAAAGCTTGGCTGGAAACTTGAAGTGAGCTTCAAGCAGCTGATCGAAATGATGGTCGACAGCGATCTGGAGAAGGCAAGACAACAGCTCAGCATTGCAGCAACTCCACGGTGAACAGCGCCGGAAGAGAGGGTGCTTAAATATGGAATCTCCTATCGTTAAGAAGAGCCGACTGCTCATTTATGCTCACTATTACCATCCCGACGTTGCATCCACCGGCCAGATTCTGAAGGAGCTGGCGGAAGGCATGCTGCAGACATTCGACATCACCGTCATCTGCGTCGTCCCTTCCTATACGGGAGTTATTGACAAAGACTATAAACGGAAGATGTTTTATAAAGAAAACATTAACGGCGTGCAGGTTATTCGGATCCGAGTTCCGGAATTTACGAAGAAGAATAAGCTGAGCCGCATTCGCAACATAATCGCTTATTTCTACGGCGCTCTCATCGCGACGTTCAAGGCGGGTCCTATGGACTTTGTATACTCCATTTCGCAGCCTCCCATTCTGGGAGGTCTTCTTGGGGTATGGGGCAAATGGATGAAACGCGCTCAGTACATCTACAACATTCAAGACTTTAATCCGGAACAGACGTTAGCCGTCGGCTATAGTCAGAACAAGCCGGTTTTGAAAGCGATGATGGGGTTCGATAAGTTCAGCTGCAGCCGGGCCGATAAAGTCATTGTCGTTGGAAGAGATATGGTCGATACGCTGAAAGACAGGTTCAAGGGCAGGAAGGTGCCGAACCACGTATTCATTAACAACTGGATCGATGAGAAGGAAATCTATCCATTGCCTAGTGATCATGAGAAGGTCGCAGCGTTCAAGCAGAAGTACGGATTGGATAACAAATTCGTATTTATGTATTCCGGCAACCTGGGCCTTTATTATGATCTGGAAAATCTAATGCCCGTCATTGCGAGATTCAAAGCTCGCGATAATGTAGCCTTTGTTTTTGTAGGCGAAGGGTCGATTCGAGATCGGATGGTCCAATATAAGAACGAGCATGGCTTGGATAACGTCATCTTCATCCCTTACCAGGACAAATCCGATCTGGTGTACAGCCTGAACGCAGGCGACGTCCACTGGTGCATTAATGCGAAAGGGATCAAGGGCGTATCCGTTCCTAGCAAGCTGTATGGCATCATGGCAGCAGGCAAGCCGATATTAGGCGTGCTGGAGCCCGGTTCGGAGGCACGTCTTATTATTGAAGAAACGACATCCGGCTATGTTACCGAACCAGGCAACTATGATCAGGTTGAACAGATCATCGAACGGTTCTTGGCCGAACGTGACTCTGCCATTCCATCCGGCATGAGCGAGCGGGCGAGAGCTTATCTAGTCAATCATTTGACGAAGGAAGTATCGATTCGAAAATATACGGAAGAGATCTCAATCTTGTTATGATGAGGGCTGCACTATGAACAGCAATTGGTTTAAGTTATTGTTGCGCGCCACGAAGGTGAAGTATGGGAAAGGCTTGAGGCTGAAGGGCGTACCTGTCATTTTCAACAAATCAGGCGCGCAGCTCATCATAGGCGATCATGTAACGATTAATTCATCGTTCCTGTCGAATCTAGTAGGGCTGTATCAGCGCACGATTATTATGACAAGAACGCCTGAGGCGAAGATCGAGATCGGGAACAATGTCGGCATCTCCGGTGCGACGATCTACGCAAGAAGCTCCATTACGATTGGCGACTACACGAATATCGGCGGCAATGCGAAGATACTGGACAATGACTTCCACCCACTAGAGATAGAAGCGCGCAACGCGGATATCAAAGAGAAGATCAGGACGAGGCCCGTCACGATCGGGAAAAACTGCTTTATCGGCTGCAACTCCATCATCCTGAAGGGGACAGTGCTTGGCGATGGCTGTGTCGTTGGCGCCGGGGCAGTCGTCAGCGGCGTATATGAGGACAATAGCATTATCGCCGGCAACCCGGCCAGGGTCGTAAAGAAACTAAACGCTAATGAGAGTGTACCCTCTTAATTAGAAAGGAATTTCGTTATGGTAGATCTCACAGTCGTGATTCTAACGAAGAACGAAGAGAAAAACATTCGGAAATGCATCGAATCGTTCCGAGGCATTGCCAAGCGGTTCGTTATCGTGGACAGCTACAGTACGGATGCGACGGAGCAAGTATGCACCCAGTTAAACCTTGAGCTTCAAGCGCAAGGCAGCAGCCTTGATTTCTACGAGAACAAGTGGATCGACTATGCGACCCAATTGAACTGGGGCCTGACGCAGACGAACATTACGACGCAATGGTCGATGCGTATGGATGCAGACGAAGAGCTGATGCAGGACTTGGCTGAAGAAATCAACAGTCAACTGCCAACGCTAGCAGATAGCGTTACCGGCGTTGTTCTGCGCAGACGCGTTTATTTCATGGGGCGTTGGATCAAGCACGGCGGAAGATATCCGGAGCTGCTGCTGCGTATATTCCGAACCGGCAAGGCGATGTGCGAGCAGAAGATTATGGATGAACACATGATCTTGCAGGAAGGCGCAACGGTAAACTTCAAGCATGATCTCATTGATAATAATCAGAAGGATCTCGAGTGGTGGATCAACAAGCATAACTGGTACAGCAACCGCGAAGTGTTGGACCACCAGATGACGGTCGAACATGCCATGGAAGCAGCGGCGCTGCTGGAGAACGGTATTTCATCCAAGCAGGCCAAGATGAAGAGGGTCGTGAAGAATCGGGGATATTACGGACTTCCCAAATTCTTTCGCGCACACCTCTATTTTTTTTACCGGTACTATGTGAAGCTCGGGTTTCTGGATGGACCGGAAGGCAGAATTTTTCACTTCCTGCAGGCTTATTGGTACCGATTCTTGGTCGATGCCAAGATGTATGAATGCGAGAAGTACGATCGGCCCATGCAGATGCAGGGAGACCTCAAGGCGTAGGCCGCTACTACATAATCGAGGAGACAAGAGAATCGCATGACGAAGGATAAACGAAATATCTTGATTATTACAGGCAGGTACTTGCCTGGTTACAAAGACGGCGGTCCTGTTCGGTCGATCAAGAATCTCGTTGATTACCTCGGAGACCAGTACAACTTTAATATTCTTACCTGTGATCGGGACCATGGCGATACGGAAGCTTATCCGAACGTCAAGGTGCATGACTGGAATCAGGTTGGCAATGCACAAGTTTACTACGTACCGCCGAAGGGCTTTACGCGGAGCGTTATTAAGAAGCTTGCGAGTCAGGTTGATCTTGTTTACGTATGCGGATGCTTCAGCGATTATGCCATCAACACGCTGCTGCTGAAGCGGATCGGGCAGATCAAGAAACCAGTGTTCGTTGCTGCGATGGGCTTGTTCTCCCCTATGGAATTCAGGCTCAAGTATAAGAAGAAGAAGCTGTTTACGACCTTGTTCAATATGACGGGCATGTTCAAGAACATTTACTGGTCCGCTACTTCTGAGATGGAAGTCAAGGAAATAAGCGAGCAGGTCAGAACGTTCGACAACTTCGTCATCGCGGAGGACCTTCCGCGCAAGGTGGAAGATACAGTGATCGATAAGGCCAAGGCAGAAGGGAATCTAAAGGTTGTATGGATTTCCCGAATTGCTCCTAAGAAGAACCTTATCGGCGCAATTGAAGTGCTGAAGCGGGTCCGCAGCCATATTGAATTCACCATCTATGGGCCGATTCACGAGCCGAAGTATTGGGATGCGTGCCAAGCTGAGCTTCAGCAGCTGCCGTCTAATGTGAAGTGGACGTATGCCGGCAATGTGGACTCCGAACAGGTCGTCGAAACCTTGAGAGAGCACCATGTATTCTTGTTTCCGACACTGGGCGAGAACTACGGACACGTGATCCAAGAAGCGTTGTCAGCTGGCTGCTACACTTTATTGAGCGATCAGACGCCATGGCAGGATCTGAATCGGTACGGAGCCGGGAAAGTGTTTCGAGTCGATGACATTCAAGGGTTTGTAGACGAGATTGAACGGTATTCACAGCTCAATCATGAACAATTCAGCCGCAGAACGAAGGATGTCATTGCGTACGTGATGAACAATAACGAGCTTAAAGTGAGCCACACAGGATATCACAAGGTTTTTGATTTCTAATCTGATTTATAAAGCTGCGGGGGATATCGATGAGAGTCCTGTTTACAACAAACATTCCTTCACCGTATAGAGTGGATTTCTTTAATGAGTTAGGAAAATATTGTGATTTGACGGTTTTGTTTGAAAGCCAGACTGATAAGAGTAGAGATGCAAACTGGCTTGCAGATAAGGTTACAAAGTTCAATGCTGTATTTATGAAGGGCATAAAAAAGGGTAGTGCAGATGCTTTTTGTCCTGAGGTGCTTAAATATTTATCACTTAAAAAGTATGATGTCATTGTGATTGGTGCCTATCATACACCAACTGGGATGATGGCAATTCAATATTTAAAGATGAGAAATATACCGTTTATTCTTAGTTCGGATGGAGGTATGAAAAAGACTGAACACAGAATAAACTACAGGATCAAAAAGTATTTTATTAGCTCGGCAAGCGCTTGGCTTAGCACAGGAGCAATAACAAATGAGTATTTGGAGTATTATGGAGCGAAAAAAGAAAAAATATATGTTTATCCGTTCACCTCTATAAAGAAAGCAATGATCCTGGAAAAGCCCCTTTCAACCGAAGAAAAGTTGAAAATCAGAAGGGAACTTGGCATGCTCGAAGATAAGATAGTTTTGTCGGTTGGGCAATTTATACACCGGAAGGGCTATGACGTTTTGTTGGAAGCATGTAAGGACCTAGATAACAACATAGGAATATATATTGTTGGAGGGCAGCCGACAGAAGAGTACATTCGTTTGAAGCATGAATTTGAACTTACTAATGTTCATTTTATAGATTTTATGAAACCTCCCCAATTGGCCAAATATTATCAAGCATCTGATTTATTTGTATTACCAACCCGCGAGGATATATGGGGATTGGTAATAAATGAGGCTATGTCACAAGGACTACCGATTATAACCACAAGTAAATGTGTGGCTGGTATGGAGATGATAAATGGTGAAGAAAATGGACTAATCATCCCTATTAATGATGTTGATCAGCTTCAAACTGGAATGGTTAAATTGTTGAATAGTGTAAATTACGATCAGAGATGCATTAATAATTTGAATACATCTCATGAATATACGATAGAGAAGATGGCTGTAAGGCATATTGAAGTGTTTATGAAAATTAGGAAAATTGCATGAAAAATACCAGCGAAGGTGCCAATTTTGATATGAAGGTTGAAATGACCAATCGAAATCGAAATTATATGATGTTGCTAATAGCTGCCGTCCCTTTCAGTAATCAGTTAATAAATATCAAAGATATTAACTTGCCTTATGTCCAATATATACCTTTTATTGGAATGGTGCTGTTGTTTATTTTTTGTAGAGAGATGTTTGATAAGAGAGAACCTTTTCAATTAATTTTCATTTTGTTCACTTGTGTATACACGATTTCGCCGTTCATCGGTCTTACTGTATTTAATTATTCGTCTGTTCAAAATTTGGTTTATATAATATTGTTTTTGATTTTTATAGCAGCGATCAGAGGGACCATTTCTTTTGTTAATCAAGCAAATTATAAGAAAGTAATATTGGCAATGTTTGTTGGGAATAGTCTTATCCTCGTTTACAATATGCTGACGAATTTGAACCAAATTAATAGTCAGAATTATAGTTGGTTAACAACAGGAATCAGAGAAGCAAGGGGGAATATTGGATTTTCACATCCCAACACTGCCGGCATGTTCTTTTTCTTAGAATTAATTCTTGTTTTCTATCTTTACAAGTTAAAGTATATAAATAAAACAGTTCTATTTTTGTCTATATTGGTATTCTCAGTATTTTTGTTAGCGACGGGTTCGAGAACGGCAGTATATAGTACAGTATTGTTTCTTATTATTAATATGTACTTATACATGGCATCAAAAATTCATGTGAAGTTGCAGCTTTCAATATTATTCGGGATTCTATTGCCTTTTTTAACTATGTTTTTATTAAGGTTTAATTACAGTAGCTTCTTTTAAGATACGAGTGGTAGAAGTTCGAATCTAATAAATAACATTAATGTTCTAGTACAAAAACATGCGGTTATTTTTGGAGTGGCGCCAGTCAATGCATCTGGGCTTGGTGTTATCGAAGGTCTAACATATTCTGATAATTGGTATGTTACTCATCTAATACAATTTGGAATTGTTGGTATGGCCATTTTCGTTTTTAATATTATTCTTGTTACTTTTTATTCACTTAAGCATCACCAATACAAAGTCATATCTTTGTTGATTGTACTATTATTTTATTCAGGTGCGGAAAACGTAATGTTTTTGCCTGGCGTATTAATCTCCTGGGTATTTTGGGTTGTGATTTTTACAAATCTAAAAATAAAGGAATAGGTTTATGAAAAATATATATATATGTTTCCTTAGAGAAGAGTCTGAAATTATAGGAATATTAAACAAGATCAGGCAGCAATGTATTGCGATTAATAATCTTGGGTATTCGACGGGATTGATCATTTCAAGAAATGACAGTGTAGTACTATATGAAGTGAATAATGGAGATTTAATAGAGATAAATCAAATGAAATATACACAAACTGGATGCTTTGATGAAAATAGAAGCAAGTATTTTAAAGGGTTATCAAGTTTAATTCGTTTAAATCAGTTCCTCAATTTTGCAAAACAGATGATAAATGAGCATCAACCAGAATCGGTTTATATTCGCAATATCCAGCCTATCACTTCTAGTGTAGCTTTTTTTATTAGATCGATATCGAAAAAAAATATGAAGGTGTATTGGGAAATACCCACATATTCAAAAAGCCATGAGAAAGCGAAGAATATTAAGGATCTATTCTATAACCTTATGCATCGGTATATCAGTAGATTCCTTACCAATAACGTGGCAATCGCTGCTGAAGAGGGGTTACAGAAAAAGGGTTTTATTTTTACTACGAATGGTGTCAATGTAAGGAGTGTTTTCTTAAAGAAAAATATCCCTCATGAAGGAATCAACCTGATATGTGTAGCCACATTTGACCATTGGCACGGATATGACCGCTTAATTGAAGGGTTAAGGAACTATTATGATACAGAACATGTAAACAAAAAGCAGATAGTACAGATTCATATGGTGGGTAATGGAAATGTACAGCCTTTAATAGACCAAGTAAATAAATATAATCTGAACAAGTACATTAAGTTTCATGGAGTATTAAGGGGAGTGGAACTTGACGAGGTTTTCGATAGCATGGACATTGCAGTTGGAAATCTAGGTTTCCATAGAATAGGAGTATTTGCTGATACTTCTATTAAGATAAGAGAGTATTGTGCAAGAGGAATTCCTTTCATTACCGCATTAAACGATAGTGATTTTCCCTCAGATTATGCATATCTGAAAAAGGTTCCTGCTGATGAGTCTGCAATCGATATCTTGAGCATCATTATGTTTTACGAAAAGTTAAAGAATAATCATCTAGACTACTCCAAAGAAATGCGTAGGTATGCTGAAAACCATTTAACATGGGAGCAAAAAATGAGGTTTATTGTTGAAAGTGTTTAAGAGAGAGGGATAAATTCATGTTTTGACCATTAAATAAAATAAAGCGGATTATGAGCTAGAAGAGTAGGTGGTTTTGTGAAAGAAAAGGAATTGTCAATTAAATCCGCTGCAATGATCAACGTTATAGCAAGATATTCGAATATCGTCATACAGATTGTTGCCAATGCATTATTAGCTCGGTTACTTAGTGCGGAAGATTATGGAATTATGGCGATCGTGCAGGTATTTATAGGTTTTTTCATATTACTTTCTGATATGGGAATTGGCGCTGGAATAATTCAGAACAAGACACTTACATCTGAGGATAACAATAGTATATTTTCACTTACTGTTTATATAGGCTTTATTCTAATGATCTTGTTTCTATTATTATCTTTTCCAATTGCCTGGTTTTATAATAATGACGTGTTTGTTCCAATAGTTTCATTGTTGTCCCTTACTGTGCTTTTCGCAACAGTGAATATTGTTCCAAATGCGTTATTAATGAAAAGAAAAAGATTTAAGTTAGTGGGTATTCGCACAGTTGCAATATCAGGGTTAAGTCTGTTGGTATGTATTTCACTGGCGTATTTTGGGCTTGCATATTATGCTCTGGTTGCTCAATCACTTTTTATGTCGATTGTAACGTTTATGTTTAATATATCCAGTACGCGACTTAAATTCATTGCTAATTTTAAGTTGAATGCTATCAACAAAATATTCGGTTTTTCAGCTTATGATTTTGGATTCAATATGATAAATTACTTTGCACGAAATATGGATAGTATATTGACGGGTAAGTTTATTAGTAGTGCTGCTTTAGGCTTTTACAGCAGGGCTTATAATTTGATGTTATATCCAGTTATTAATTTGACACATGTAATAACCCCTATTCTTCATCCGATCTTATCAGAACATCAAGATAATAAAGAATATATTTACGAAAAATATATAAAAATATATAAGTTGCTGTCGTTACTTGGTGTTTTCGTTTCAGTGGTATGTTATTTCGCTGCTTCCGAACTGATTAACATCATTTATGGGCCGAAATGGAATGAAGTAGTTCCATGTATGGCGGCACTAGGTGTCTCCATCTGGTTTCAAATGACAGCTTCAAGCTGTGGCAGTATTTATAGAAGTTTAGGATCAACAAATATTATGTTTAGAAGCGTAATGCTGTACGTTCCTATCCAATTGGTTATGATTATTGTTGGTGTGTGGAGTCAGAATATTGTGACATTATCGTGGAGTGTTAGTATGAGCTTCGTGATTAAATTCTTTATTGAATATTTCTATCTAATCGGTAAAGCCTTTAAAAAGTCAGTCATTCGATTCCTAATTCTAAATGTTCCAGAAATAATTATTGCTTTATTGATGATAGGCGCGATGATATTGTTCCGGAATATGCAATGGAATAACATTTATTTGTCGTTCCTAAATAAGTTTTTAATTTGCTTCACTATGTATCTCATTGGAATGTTAGTTACAAGGCAACTTAAATATTTTAATATCTTGATACCTGCGAAATTTAGAGTTAAGTCTTTTGGTTTCAGGATGAAAAGAAAAGCCACAGATATAAATTGATAGGAGAAGGGGAGATGTTATATGAAAATTGTACTGTTATCCGGTGGATCAGGCAAACGGCTGTGGCCGCTGTCTAATGACGCTCGTTCGAAACAATTCCTGAAAGTGCTGGAGAATGAGGATCAAGAGCTGATCTCGATGGTTCAGCGTGTGTGGGGACAAATCGAAAAGTGCGGTTTGGCAGCGTTCAGTTATATTGCGACTGGAAAAGCGCAAATCGAAATGGTACACAACCAGCTTGGCACGACGGTGCCGCTGATCATTGAACCTGAACGCAGGGATACGTTCCCGGCGATCGCGCTCACAGCCTCGTATTTATACTCCGTTGCGAATGTTGATCTAGACGAAATAGTTGCAATTCTACCAGTGGACCCTTATGTTGAGGGCCACTTTTTTTATGCCGTTCAGAAGCTGGAGGAGACGATTCAAGCAACGAACGCGGATCTAGCGCTTGTTGGTGTAAAACCGACTTATCCTTCGGCCAAATACGGCTATATTATTCCGGAGCTTGAACAGTCTCCTGTTGCAGGCTCGCTTCGCGTGAGCCGTTTTCAAGAGAAACCTACCGAAGAAGCTGCTGTCGGGCTAATCGAAAGAAAGGCGCTGTGGAATTGCGGCGTTTTCTCTTTCAAGCTAGGGTACCTCATTAACATTCTGAAGGCGAAAGGTTATCCAACCGAGTATGATCAGCTGGTTAAACAATACCACGAGCTGCCGAAGATCAGCTTCGATTACGAGGTTGTTGAGAAGACAAACAACATTGTTGTAATTCCATACGACGGGTATTGGAAAGACCTCGGCACATGGAATACGCTGACGGAAGAAATGAAGCAGAACCAGATCGGCAGAGGAACGATAAGCGAAGATTGCGCCAATACCCATCTGGTCAATGAGCTGGAGATTCCGGTTACCATTCTGGGCGTATCGAATGTAGTCGTTGCAGTAAGTCCGGATGGCATATTGGTAACGGATAAGAGCGCGAGCCCGCGGATCAAAGATTTCATTAACTATGACCAGGGCCCGATGTTCGAAGAGAAGGAATGGGGCTGGATTCGGATTCTCGACAACGAGAAGTATGAAGATGGCCGCTGCGTCGTTACGAAACGTGTAGCGATCAAAGAGGGCCGGAATCTCAGCTATCTCATGCATTTGTATCGCGAAGAAGTATGGACGGTTGTCAAAGGCGAAGGCGAGTTCGTCCAGAACGGAATTCCGATCATAGTAAAAGCCGGAAACGTGCTTCACATTCCAATGAAAACTTTGCATGGCTTACGTGCCAGCACGGATATGGAGATTATTATCGTACATAGCGGCCACTCCCATGAAGATACCGTAATGGAGCTGTATACGAAATGGTCGGAAATGTCCGAAAACTGCCTTAATGTTTCAATGGGATGACTACAACGAGAGCCTACTATTTTTCGGTCATTCGGCAAGAGGCATAGCCGTCGTTCGGACGCTGCTTCAGTGCAACAGTATGGTAGGTCGCCAGATGTCTATTCACGGATAAAGTATTGTCGTTTGTTTTAGTTTCTCTAAATGGACAAAAGTATAAGAATAGCCTGATATCGAGACATTTAAGAGCAAGTACATCACAATATACAACCCAATCGAAATGAGAGGGAGGACTAACTTTCTTCGTATGGAACGACTAGGATATGTCATTGCTAATATATTCTATATTACGATAAAAGCACATATGAAGGTGGAGTTACTTCTGTAGGGATATCCAATTAGGCATGGTGCAACTGCGTATTTTTGATTCATAAAAAATTTTTAGTTAGTGTGGAGGCAACTTATCTTATCTAACTTAACATCAATAACTGTTTAAATGAGTAATTGAAAATGAAAAAAATCACCTATGTTTTACTAAAACGAGAAGAAGGGTGAGAACATTGGCAAGAAAGATAATATTTCTAGTAGTTTTAGGTCTGTGTAACACCTTGTTTAAGGGAACGAGGTTTTTCGGGGTTAAAAGAAGTTTATTGAATATGATAGGAATAACTGTTGGTGTTGGCTCCAAAGTTGTTGGCCCGCTAACAATTAGCAGTGAAGCAAGCTTGGCCATTGGGAGTAATTGTTGGATAGGAACGAATTTAAGAATTCATGGAAACGGGAAAATTGCAATTGGAGACAATAACGCTTTTGCACCTGATATAACAATAATAACTGGATCACATTTGATGGGTGATAGTTCACAAAGAGCTGGTAAGGGTATTCATTGGGATTACACAATAGGCGATGGCAATTGGATTGGTGCAAAATCCACTTTGTCAAATGGTGTGAAAATTGAGAACGGAGTTATGATAGGTGCGTGTTCCCTTGTTACAAAAAATTGTGAATCTGATGGCTTGTATGTAGGTCTACCAGCGAAAAGGGTTAGAGATCTTCCATATGACCGAGAGAAAACCCTGTCGAACAATGATTTACCGATTAAATTAACATAAGTTTGGCAAAACCAGCAGAAATGCAAGTAAGTGTTGTTACATAAACGTGTTAATGCGAGCAAAAGAGACCCTCTAAAGTTATGAGGGCATGACTACTCCCCTCTGATTTATATGATAAAGAAGGCACTCCATTGTGAGTGGCCTTTTTATATTGGAGGAAACGTCATAGATCAGTAGGCTATTCTTTCATATTTGGAACAAAACGTAAGGGGTGTAGGACAATGAAACTAGCGGTTATCGGAACGGGATATGTAGGATTGGTGTCCGGCGTATGTTTCGCAGAGTTGGGTAATGAAGTCACTTGTGTCGATAATGTCGCATCCAAGATTGAGCGATTGAATAAAGGGGAAGTCCCCATCTATGAACCGGGTCTCAAGGAACTGATCGCCAGCAATACCGATGCGGGAAGACTGACGTTCACTTCGGACTTGACAGCGGCGATTAATCAGGCGGAAATCATTATTATTGCGGTGGGAACCCCTTCGCTGCCGAACGGCGAGGCGAATCTCACGTTTATCGAGAAGGTAGCAGAAGAAATTGGCCGCGAGATTCATGATTATAAAATCGTCGTTGTGAAAAGCACGGTTCCCGTTGGTACGAATGAGAAGGTTGCAGCCATTATCGAGAAGCATGCATCGGTTCCTTTCGATTACGCATCGGTACCCGAATTCCTTCGTGAAGGAACTGCAGTGTCGGATACGTTGAATCCGGATCGCATCATCATCGGTACGGAGAGCGATAGGGCTGCGCAAGCGCTGCGCGAGCTTCATGCACCTCTGACTGAACGGATTACGGTGACGGACGTA
This sequence comes from Paenibacillus sp. CCS19, assembly GCF_033239625.1. Taxonomy (NCBI): domain Bacteria; kingdom Bacillati; phylum Bacillota; class Bacilli; order Caryophanales; family Paenibacillaceae; genus Paenibacillus; species Paenibacillus sp. CCS19. The sequence goes on along the minus strand of NZ_BTCK01000034.1, from coordinate 23,412 downwards.
CGGAGTGCAGAGATGATTAAATACGCATCTAACGCGTTCCTCGCAACGAAGATTTCGTTCATTAATGAAATCGCGAATATTTGCGAGAAGGTTGGAGCGAACGTAGAAGAAGTCGCTGGCGGCATGGGGTTGGATCATCGGATCGGCTCTTCTTTTCTGCGAGCGGGTATCGGCTATGGCGGATCCTGCTTCCCTAAAGATACGCAGGCGCTTATCCAGATCGCAGGTCATGTCAATTATGATTTCAAGCTGCTGAAATCAGTCGTAGAGGTCAATCGCGATCAGCGGTTTAACGTTATTCATAAGCTTGAGACGATCCTCGGTGATCTCGAGGGCAGAACGATCGCCGTATGGGGTCTTGCATTTAAGCCTGAAACGGATGATGTGCGTGATGCCCCAGCTTTCGAGATTATATCGGCATTGCTGGATAAGGGTGCAGTTGTTAAGGCGTATGATCCAATAGCCGCACACAATTTCGAGCAGTCCTTCGGTCGCCCAGGCGTTATCTACTGCGAATCTGCAGAAGTAGCGGCACTGCATGCAGATGCGCTGTGCTTATTGACCGAATGGAAGCAGTTTAAGCAAATCTCGCTGCAAGAAATTCAACAATGGCTCAAATCGCCGAACTTAATTGACGGACGCAACATGTACAGTGAAGAGCAATTGGTAGGGACAGATTTTGTCTATTACTCGGTCGGGCGTCCTAGCTTGAATCGAGGCGTAAGAGAGCAGATTCCGCTAGTGTCTTTATAAGACTATACATTTAATAAAGAGGTGCTCATACGATGAAGACCGGAACCCATGAGATTATCCACCGTCTCCCAATTGAACTGGAGCTGATTCTGTCGATCATGAAGCTGGATAGGTCCAGCGTATCGCCAGAGGTCATTGAGGCAATGGCTGGACCCCACATCGACTGGGACCGGTTTCTTGATTTGACTAAAGAGCATCGGTTGTACCCAATCGTGTATGCGAATATCAATAAATACAATCTTTCCTTCATTCCTGCGCAGGTCACTTCCCAACTTAACCAGATGTTTGTTCGCAATACGATGAAGATGCTTCAATTGACAGCCGTAATGGAGAAGGTCTGTCATACGATGGAGCAATCTGATATCCAATCGCTCGTCCTGAAGGGTCCTGTGCTCGCTGAAGCCTTATTTGGCGACTTCTCGCTGCGCACCTCGAAGGATATTGATCTGCTTGTCCCAGAGGAGAGCTTCGAGCAGGCGGAGCAATTATTGCTGCAGCTTGGTTTTCAGCCGGATGAGCATGTTCCTAGAGCATTGAATGCGGTGAAAAGGAATAAACATCATCTCAGCTACACCCATCCAGAGAGCCGCATACAAGTGGAGCTGCACTGGCGGATGAGCTCGGACTCGTTCAGAGAGTTTACCTTCGCTGAACTATGGGAGCGCAGAAGGCAGACGAAGAAGACGAGTAAACCTGTTAATTACTTAGGCCATGAGGACCTGTTTACTTATTTGATATCACATGGAGCCCGTCATGCTTGGTTCAGGCTGCGCTGGCTGGCAGATATCGAATGCATGATGCGTTCCGAGATGAAATGGAATACCGTATCCGAGTACTGTCGGAAACTTGATCTGATGCATGTCGCTGGACAAGTGATGGTGCTGCTGTCCGAACTGTTTGATGTACCGCTCGATTCACGATGTCGTACAATGGCGGACCATGCGAAGGCTCGAAGGTTAGCAGAGGAAGCTGTTAAGATCATCGACGAATATATTTATCTTCTGGGAAAACAATCTCCATCAGCAGCAAAGGCATATTTTAGAACATATAACGCCTTGATTTTGACACCCCGCCAACAATGGAAGCGAAGAATCAACAGATTTTATCCAAATTATCTAGATATTAAGTTGCTTACCCTTCCAAGATGGCTTCACTTTATGTATTTTCCTCTTCGTCCAATTTTGTGGTTTTGGAGAAAGAAAAAAAGAATAACTGTATAACTATGATGGTAAATGGTTTTACGCTACATGATTTTAAGGGGTAGATCAAATGAATCAAATTTGTTTGATGGATAATATTCTAGATGGACATCATACAGCATATTTAAAAACTCTGAATCAAATACCAGCAACAAATAATATCTCTAAAGAAATGATGACAATTAGCCCGATAAGGTCAATAGTTCCATATATGAAAGAGAGATTTGCTGTATTTAGATATGCCTTTGGGGAAGTAAATCATCGATTTTCTGTGCTCCACTTCCTCTACATTGATAATTTGTATGTGGCGGGTGCGGCATATCGTTTTCCTAAACATTGTAAGTTAATTGGAACACTTCATCAATTTCCTCAGAGCAGCATTAAGCAAAAGCTACTGCGAATGTTTTGTAGACGATTAGAATATGTAATAGTTCATTCAGAATTTACAGGAGCTCAATTGGAAGAGATTGGGATTTTTAATTATGTCGTAATTAATTATCCGGTATTTTATAACAGTGGATTACAAATAAGTAGAAATGAAATGAAAGTAAATGCTGGTCTAAGTGAAGATAAAATGGTGATATCTGCACTTGGAGGAACAAGATCTGATAAGGGACTGGATTTACTCTTGCAAGCATTAAAGTATATTGGTAAGGAGTATCATGACAAACTAATTATAAATATTGCTGGTAAAGAAGAGAATATTACGAAAGAACAGATCAATCATACATTGAGTAGCTTAGATATTGAGAGTCGAGTAGTATTACGTTTACTATCTGACGAAGAATTTTATCAAAATGTAAAATTGTCCGATGCAATAATTTTACCCTATCGCACTATATTTAACGGAAATAGTGGTCCAATGACTGAAGGAGTGTATCAGGGGATACCAATTATTGGTCCTAGTCATGGTAACATAGGTGCTTTAATTAATCGTCATCGACTTGGTTATACCTTTGAAAGCGAAAATATAGAGTCGATTGCAAGGACTATTGAGCATTTTATAAATGATAAATGGCAGGTAAATGAACTAAGTGAACAATATAGACAAAGTCTAGAGGTTGGTGCTTTTATTCAAAATCATCAGGAATTATATGAGAAACTTATAAATTGATGATTAATCTCATATATAGTTATCTAAACGAAATAAGTAATAAATGTAGGTTTATTTATTAATAAGTACCTCTCATTCTTTGTAGGAAAAAAGAAATGTTCAAAGTTACGAATGGGTAAGCGGAGTTGTCCTCTTCGTTGTGATACAATTAGTATACTTCTGAAAATAAATAGTTACAAATTGTATCATTTGCGCTATAATCCAATTAGGCAATTTGGTGTGGAGAGGAAGGGCCGTATGGGAGTTATCCTAGGTATTCATACTTACAATCACGACAACATCTCTGATGAAGACACACAGCAGCTGATGGAGTCGATCCGAGATTATCGCGTAGACGCCATTGGGAGCTGGCACAGAGATTCGATCGTGCTTGTGTGCGGCGAGAGAAGGCTGCTGGCCGATGAATGCTACAGTCCGATGCCTTATCTAGATGATGACAGCGGAATTGTGATCACGGCCGACGTCATTCTCGACAACCGTGAAGAATTATTCGAACGGTTAGGAATTGCCAGAGAACGAAGCTCTACGGTTTCGGACTGTGAGCTTATCATTCGCGCTTATCAACGATGGGGCTATGACTGTCCTCGATATCTATATGGTGATTTTGCTTTTATGATCTGGGATCAACGCGAGCAGACGTTGTTCGGCGCACGAGACCTTGTAGGGACTCGGACGTTGTACTTCCATCATGATGCGGGCCGGTTTGCTTTTGCTTCAACAATGAAGCCGCTGCACATGATGAAGGGCGTGACGAAGCGTGTTCGGGAGTCGTGGCTGGCGGAGTTCATTACGATTCCGCTCGTGCTCGACTGTGTCGATACGCAAGGAACGGTGTATCAGGACATCGAACAGCTGCCGCCTTCGCATCGTTTACTCGTCAAGAATGGTCGAGTGACGCTGTCGAAGTACGGGTCGGTTGAACCGGAACAGAAGCTGAAGTTGAAGTCGAATGCGGAATACGAAGAAGCTTTTCGGGATGTATTCTCGCAAGCGGTTAGAGCGAGGCTCCGCACGAACCAGCCGATTGGCGCAACGCTCAGCGGTGGGCTTGATTCAGGATCGGTCGTAAGCATCGCATCGCGTGAGCTGGCGAGCGCGAACAAACCATTACATACGTACAGCTATATTCCTCCGCAGGATTTCATACCATGGACGAAGCGGACGCGGCTGCCGGATGAACGGCCTTTTATTAAGGAGACGGTTCGGAACGCCGGGAATATCGCGGACCATTATCTTGATTTTGATGGCAAGAGCTCGCTCTCGGAGATGAACGAGTGGCTTGACATTATGGAGATGCCTTACAAGTTTATTGAGAATTCGTTCTGGTTCAAAGGTATTAAGGAGTTTGCTGCAGACCAAGGCGTAGCGCTCATGCTCATGGGGGCAGGGGGCAACTACTCCATCTCTTGGGGAGATGCCACTGATTATTATGTCCATCTGTTAAAACGGTTCAGGATGTTGAAGTTCGGTCAGGAGCTTAAGCAGTATTCACAGAACATGGGCGTTGGGCGCAAATGGATGCTGAAGTTTATCGGTGAGAAGGCATTCGCTAGAAGAGCAGCGGGTTCTCCTGGACCCGTGAATGATGAGTATCAATTCATTAATCCTGCATTTGCTAGATCAACCAATGTGTATGAGCGGCTGAAGCCCTATGAAGTAGGCGTTGGCGGATTCTCCTTAACGATGATGAACGAACGGCAGAAGTTCTATGAGAACGCCGCAGTAGTCGGGATGCAGGGAACAGTGGCGACGAAGCTATCGCTTCGGTATGGCGTGATCGAGCGAGATCCGACCAATGACCCGCGAGTGATTCGTTTCTGTTTATCGCTTCCGCTTGACCAATTCGTCCAGAATGGAATGGATCGAGCGCTCGTCCGGCGGTCTATGAATGGACTGCTGGCAGATGCGGTTCGATTAAATCAGCGTTCTCGCGGCGTGCAAGGCTCGGACTGGGTTCACCGCATCTTGCCGCAATGGCATTCGTTCGCGGCGGAGATCGACGAGCTGTGCAGCAGCGGCTTAGTGTCGCAGTATCTGAATATCGATCGCGTTCGATCCGCATTCGCCAAAGTGAATCAGCAGCCAAGGGCAGAGCTCGCGACCGATCCGGATATGAAGATCGTGATCAGAAGTCTAGTCTTATATCGTTTCTTGAAAAGGCTTGCCTGAACATAAACGCGCCTTGAAGGGAGGTGAAAAATATGAAAAAAGTATGGGAAGCTCCAGCAGTTGAAGTATTGGAAGTAAGCCAAACGATGGCAGGCTTCGGTCTCAAAGCTACTGACAGCGTAGTGTTCGATAAAGACGGTAACGTTATCGACGCTGACTTGTACGATCCTTCCTAAGTTTCATTCATCCGTACTTAACCGGTGATCTAATACAGCTTGGGCTGTATTAGATCACTCCAACAGGGGGATTTAGCAATGAGTCAGGCATGGGCCGTCTATCAAGCTTTCGGTTTTATTCTGAGGAGCGAGATTCCGCTCCCGGAGCTGTATGCCGTCGACCATTATGATGGGATACCTGATGTGGACATTGTACTCGGAGATCTGCAGTCGACGTGGGAATCGTTGGATGTGAGACGGGCACATTACACTTACATTGATCACAGCTACTATCTTAACATTCCAGATGTCGGAATATTCAGAGTTTCGAGAGACGGCGTCATCACGGTATCTCCATCTGCGGGATATAGCATGAGGAAGCTTCGTTTATATTTGCTGGGCAGCTGCATGGGCGTGATGCTTCTGTATCGGAATCTCTTGCCTTTGCATGGCAGCGCGGTTGTTATTGGCGAACAAGCCTACGCGATCGTTGGACAATCTGGAGCAGGCAAGTCAACGCTTGCAGCAGCTTTGCTGCGCCTTGGCTATAAGCTGCTTACAGATGACGTTATTGCGATCTCGCTGGACTCGAATACAGGCCAACCCATGGTCATTCCTTCATATCCGCAGCAGAAGCTGTGGGAAGAAAGCGTAGCCGGCTTGCAGATGACCAGCAGCGGATTAGAGACGTTATATCGGAACGACAATCGGCCCAAATATGCGATACCGGTTCGTGATCAATTCGCCAGCGAATGCATTCCGTTGGCCGGCGTTATCGAGCTTGTACAGACAGGGGATCCTTATCCATCGTGCCAGCCGTTGCGCGGCCTTGAACGTCTGCCGCTTTTATTCCATCATACTTACCGCAATTTCCACATTCCATTGCTGGGGCTGATGGAATGGCATTTTCAATTCACAACCCGTATTTCGGAGACCGCAGGCTTATTCCGATTGAATCGGCCAACAACCGGATTTCAAGTGAATGAACTGGTGTCCATCTTACTTAATGAAACCTTGGAAGGGGTATCCGTATAATGAAAATCGCTAAGCATGAGACGGTTGTTCAAGCGCAAGGCAATCTGGCAAGCAACATGAACGGTGAGACGGTCATGTTCCGCATCGAGTCCGGCAAGTACTTCAATCTCGGACAAATCGGCGGCCGGATATGGAGTTTGATCGAATCGCCCAAGACGGTAGATGCGATCGTATCCGAGCTCACTAGTGAATTCGATGTTTCCGAGGAGCAATGCGAGACGCAGGTTGTCGATTTCTTGGCACAACTGGCTAAGGAGCAGCTCATCGTTGTTCAAGCATCTTGATCCTTTTATTCCACTAGGAAGGGGTAGTGCCCCTTGTTAAGCAAACTGAAGGCTGTCGCAGCTTGGCCGATGAAACGCAAATGGTTGTATGTTGAAGCTTGGGTAAGTTTGGGCTGGGCTCGCATATTGAAGATGTTCCCGTTTGCCAACGTCGTTCCGAAGCTGGGCGCGAAGATGTTGGAGACGCCATTCGATAGTATAGGCGCAGCGGATGAGCAAACCGTAAGAAGCGTCTCGCAGGCAGTGAGAAGCATGAGCCGTTACACCTGGTGGGAAAGCATGTGCTTGGTTCAAGCGATCGCAGCGCTCAAGATGCTGGAGCGTCGCGGCGTTTCCAGTACGCTATACCTTGGAACAGGCAAAGACTCGTCGGGCCAAATGATTGCTCATGCATGGCTGCGCAGCGGCAAGATCTACTTGACAGGCTATGAACAAATGCAGCACTTTACTGTCGTTGCGTTATTCGGCAACACAGTCGAACAAGAGCCGAATATCGTACAGACCATGAGGTGATCGCATGTCTGATCTTATCTATTATATGAAGCGAATGCATACCGTATCGGGGATGAAGCTGTATCTGAACTTGATTACGATGCTCGTCATTAGCTCGATCGAAGGCTTCAGCATCTATCTGCTCGTACCGCTGCTCGGCATTACAGGCCTTGTAAGCATCGGTTCAGTGAATATCCCCTTTCTTCACCATATCGACCGAGTGGTGCAAGATATTCCTCCGCACGCTCGCCTCCTTACGATGCTTGCCGTCTATATCCTTCTAATCATCGTGCAATCCATCATACAGAAAAATCAAATCGTTCAAAGCAGTCATATCCAGCAATCCTTCATCCGCGATATACGTCTCAAAACGTATACCGATCTGATTCAATCGGATTGGAGTCTATTTCTTCGGACGAGGAAATCAGACATCAATCATATTCTCAACTACGAGCTTGTCCGCATTATTATGGGCACCAATCTAGTCTTGAAGCTCATGACCACCTTCGTCTTTATGGCCATCCAGCTCGCTCTTGCAATCTGGTTATCGTATAAGCTGACCTTGTTTGTCCTGGCAAGCGGACTTCTTCTTGCATTATTCTCGCGCCGCTTCTCAAGACGCGCGAAGCAGATCGGGGAAGAAACATCGGAGCTGTCCAGGCAGTATATCGCTAATATTACCGACCATTTCAATGGGATAAAGGACATTAAGACGAATACGCTGGAATCCCAGCATTATGGCTGGTTCAAGAAACTATGTGAACAACTAGAGTCGAATATGACCCAATTCGTACGCCTGCAATCGAATACGCAGCAATTTTACAAAATTACGTCGGCGATTCTAATTGGTGCTTTAATATATGTCTCCTTCGAAGTGCTGCATTCTCAGGCGGGCCAGCTGCTGCTCATCGTCGTTATTTTCTCTCGATTATGGCCGAAGTTCATTGCGGTTCAGAACAGCTGGGAGTCTATCTTATCTTCGCTGCCGGCGTTCAAGAGTCTTAGAACATTGGAGCGGGAATGCGAACAAGCCCAAGAGATGGATCTATTCAAGCCTGCAAGCAGCTACAAACCAATCGCGATGGCTCACGGCATTGAGTGCCGGGGCTTGTATTATCGATACAGCGAGGACCAAAGCGAATATGCGCTTAACGATGTGAACATAACCATTCCTGCTCGGAGCATGACGGCAATCGTCGGCAAATCCGGCGCAGGCAAAAGCACGCTGATCGATTCGATTATCGGTCTCATCCAGCCTGAGAGAGGCGAGGTGTTGTTCGATGGCGTACAGCTTACAGAGAACAATATGCAGACCATTCGCCGCATGTTCAGCTTCGTCTCGCAGGAACCCTTCTTATTCCATGCCAGCATACGCGACAATCTGATGCTTGTAGATCCTCATGCAACCGAAGACGAAATGTGGGAAGCGCTAAACTTCTCGGCGGCAGATGAATTCGTACGCAAGCTTCCGGAAGGCTTGGACACCATTATTGGCGACAGGGGCATTCGATTGTCCGGCGGCGAACGGCAGCGTATCGTGCTCGCCAGAGCGATCCTTCGCAAGCCGTCCATTCTTGTGCTGGACGAGGCGACGAGTGCACTCGATAACGAGAACGAAGCGAAGATTCAAGCAGCCATTGAACGGCTGAAAGGGAAGATGACGATCATCGTTATCGCACATCGACTGTCCACGATCCGCAATGCTGACCAGGTCATCGTCATTGATGAAGGGCAGGTTGTGCAGGAGGGTTCTTATATGCAGCTATCGATGGAACTAAGAGGATCATTCAGCAAGTTACTGTCCTACCAGCAGGGTGCGGTGTAAAAGGGGGGCTCGCTTATTAAACGCAAGTGGAAGAAAATCGTCATTTGGGTCTCTGCTTCCGTGGGGACCCTTATCCTGATCGTGGCTATCTATGTGGCCTACGTATACTCGCAAATCAAAGAAACGGTTCACACGATTTACGAGGAGCCTACCCGTCCGGTCTATATCAGCAAGGATCCTGAGGCAACGCCGATCCCGACAAAGCCTGTCTCCATAGAGGACAAGGATTCCTTCACGGTATTGATGCTTGGCGTCGATCAGCGCGAGAATGATCCGGGCCGTTCCGATACGATCGTTATCTTATCGGTCAACCCGAGCACAAACTCTATCTTGATGTTCAATATCCCGCGCGATACGCGGACGGAGATCATCGGGCACGGGACTACGGACAAAATTAATCATGCCTACGCTTTCGGCGGCGTCGATATGTCGCTGCAGACGATCGAGCACTTCCTCGATTACCGAATCGACTATTACGTGAAGGTTAATATGGAGAGCTTCAGCAAGATTATTGATTTGCTTGGCGGCGTGAAAGTTGACAACCCTTTTGCATTTGAAAGCGTTGGGCATGCTTTTCCTCAAGGACAGCTAGAGCTGAACGGCGAAGATGCGCTGCTATATTCGCGTATGAGGTACGAGGATCCGCGAGGAGATTTGGGCAGAAACTCCAGACAACGAGACATCATCGTATCGTTGCTGGATCACTCAGCCAACATCCAGAACATGACCAAGATTCAGTCCATATTGGATCAGGTCGGCAGCGGCGTGAAGACGAACGTTACCTTTGATGAGATGAAAACATTTGCGACCAAATACCGTTCCGTTATCGGCCACGTCGATACAGTCGAGATTAAAGGGAGCGGTAAAACGATCGATAAGATCTGGTATTATATCGTTCAGCCGGAAGAAGTGGAGCACATCCACAATATGCTCAAAGAGCATCAGCAGGCGAAGTAAAGGCCTTTCTATGTCTTGAGTGATACGAATTGTATCTATCATTTTGAAGATTCGATGGTTCTCAATCCAATATGTAGCACAAAGGAGAATCCTAATGTCCCACGTATCTGTAGAAGCCGGTCGCAAGCTTAGCACGATTCAGAAAGAATGGTTGGCCAGCAACGATCTGGTTGTGCTCATGTCGATTGATAGCGTCCGCGGTAAGTCTGTTCAGTCCGGCGAATCCAAGGTGAAGCCGGTCTGGATCAGCGACTCCAGTCTGCAGTTTCTGTCGCCCCTCAATCTTCCCGTTAATGAGCAATATACGGTGTCGCTTCAGATTACAATTGGCGGCCGCCAGACGATGCTGTTAGGCCGAGTGACGTGGAGTCGGAAGGCGAAGAAGGGGTTCCTGTACAGCTGCCAGTTCACAGGCGGTCAGCTTAAGCGGCTGCATTGGAATCTTCAGCTGGCGTGGAGAGAATGGATGCAGATGTCGACGGATGAACGCCGCCGCAGTTATGCACGCAGCAGTCTGCTGCTCGATACAGGCGTAGGCCGCGGTCTGCTGGTCGATGTGATCGGATGAGCAGCCGTCGATCGATTCGAATCCGCATGGAGAGCGGAACGATCGCCCATGTATCGATATGCAGCGTGGATGGACGACCGGTGCATACACGAGCTGCGAAGGTGTTCGTGAATTATTTGAGCGGCGACAGCATTGCGTTCATGACTTATTTGAAGCTGCCGGTCGGCAAGAGACTGGAACTGCATTTTGACCTGCAATTTCATGAATGGCACTTCAGTCTGATCGGTCAATTGGAAGCGCAGATCTGGAAGCGGGACGGGAATCAATATGTTTACGAATGCGCGCTTCAGCCGGATTCGAATATACGCAAGGCGATCGTGCGGGCGCTGGAACAAACCTTGCAGCGGATGAACCCGACTGCTGCTTTTGTGCATGCGTTATACCGCAGGCAGGAGACGACATAAGCAATCGCGAGATAACTTGGATGATCGATGAAGTTCTGAATACGATCTTCTCTCATACAATAATAGGGACAAACCTGTATTGGACGGGAGGGAGAGCATGTGGCTTGGCGATCCAGAAGACGCCGCTATGCGAAGCAATGGCTCCTTCTAATCGGCATCGTCATCGTGTGCGGGTGGCTGACCACGAAAGGGCTGCAGATGCTGTTCGCAACGGGACGGGCGGAGGAAGCGGAGCACGTCGTCGACGAATTCTATAAGCTGGAGCAGGAAGGCGATTACGGAAGCTCGTGGGAGCTGCTTCATTCCTCGATGAAAGAGCAATATCCGAAGGATCATTACATCCAGCAGCGCGCCCATATCTTTATGCAGGATTTCAAATCGGAATCGTATTTGTACGAGGTTGGCAAGTCAAAGCCCGTATCGCATTTTTCATTGAAGGAGAACGACAAGGAGACGGAGCTTGAGCAAGTTTATGCCGTTGAAGTAACACAGGATTTCGACACGCTGTATGGCCCCATTCAACTGGTTCAAATGTGCTATGTGGCGGAGGAAAACGGTGAATGGTCAATGCTATGGAAGACGAGCAAGGAATAACGACAAAACTCGGGCGTCTCTCTTGACATTCATCGATATTTGTCATAAATTTAACTTAAAAGATACGGATTGTATCGGATTCGTTAGAATATGATACGTATAGTATACAAAAATGTCAAAATAAGCGGAGATGAGCGGCTGTGCACGAATATAACGAACAGTTTTACTGCGTTTGCTGCAATCAGTTGTTGAGAAAAAGAGAAGCAGATATTTTGTTCCGAACGGGCTACTTCCGGGTTGTCTATCCGCTGGGATGCTGCGTCGCGTGCGAGCGGAGAGAGCGCCATACGACCGAACTGCCGGATCATCCGCGCCTAATTACGGGTTCGCCAGTATTCCGTATCGAGCCTTTGACCGACATGGGCAGTGCAGGGATAGGCGTACACCGGATTGCATCCGGCTCTGATGTACCGCTCTATTGGAATGATCAAGCGGAGTCTAAGAAAACGATGAATCTATACCATTGAAGGTTCGCCGTCCACACCGTCCAAGTGTGCCGGCGGACCTTAAGTTTTATTAAATCAATTTCTTGAGGCTGCCAATTCGTGTATAATTAAAAAATTGGTAATTATATTTGAGGAGGCAGCGCAATGAGTGAACCGATTGTTCAATTGTCGAACGTGACGAAGCGAATCGGCAATCGAACTATTATCGATCGTCTAACACTCGATTTGCACCCTGGTGAAGTTTACGGATTTCTAGGACCGAACGGTTCCGGCAAGACCACAACCATCCGGATGATGGTTGGTTTGATGAAGCTCACTGAAGGTCAAATTACGATCAAGGGACATAGCATCACGGATAATTTCGAGAAAGCGATTCGCCAGGTCGGCGCGATCGTCGAGAACCCGGAGATGTACAAATATATGTCCGGTTACAAAAACCTGATCCACTACGCTCGGATGGTGCCCGGCATTACGCGTCAGCGTATCGATGAGGTCGTGAAGCTCGTTGGATTGCAAGGGCGCATCCACGATAAAGTGAAGACCTATTCGCTCGGCATGCGTCAACGTCTTGGCGTCGCGCAAGCGATTATGCATAAGCCGTCGCTGCTTATTCTGGATGAGCCGACGAACGGCCTTGACCCTGTCGGTATTCGCGAGCTGCGCGATTACTTGCGTCACCTGGCGAAAAGCGAAGGCATTACCGTCTTCGTATCCAGTCACTTGCTCAGCGAGATGGAGCTCATGTGCGACCGCGTTGCCATTATTCAGAATGGCAAGCTGATCGACGAACGGGTTATTCATCAGGATGGTCCGGCGAAGGATGCGGTAAACCACTATCGGTTCGAAGTTGATCGTCCGTCTGAAGCGCTTGAGCTTCTGGCCCAGCATTCTGTTGTAGTAACGCAGGATGGCATTGAGCTCGATACGGATCGCGAGACGGCAGCATGGATTAATGCACAGCTGGTCTCGGCGGGCTTCAAGGTATACGGATTCCGTCCGCATATCAAATCGCTGGAAGAGCAGTTCTTGGAAGTAACGGGGGGTGAGACGGTTGGGTAACTTCATGGAGCTTGTTCGCAATGAGAATATGAAGATCTACTCCCGTCTTCGTACGTGGATTATGATGGGTATTATGCTCGTCATTATGCTGGCGGCATCGATTATTGTGCTGTCGCTTGGCGAAGAAGTGAAATCGATGTGGTCGATTCAGTTGAACGAAGTGTTGTCCGGTACAGCGCTTGTTACGATATTCACGGTTATTATCGCAGCAGACAGTGTAGCGGGTGAATTCTCCACAGGTACGATTAAGCTGCTGCTCATACGTCCATGGTCCAGATCCAAGGTGCTGTTGTCCAAGTACATTTCGCTCATCCAATTTGCGATTTTCTTCCTTGCCGTATTGTTCGTATGGACGTATATATGGAATGGTTTGTTCTTCGGTTTCTCGTCAGGTTCGATGCAGGAGCTGACGAATGAGTCGGCGACAGGATCGGTATGGGCTTATATTCTGTCGGGGCTGGGCCTCCAGTTCGTCAGTATGATGCTGACGACGGTCACAATCTCGTTCTTGCTGTCAACCGTGTTCCGCAGCGGCGGTCTGTCGATCGGTCTCTCGTTGTTCCTCATGTTCATGAGCGATACGCTAGGCGGTCTATTGTCTCTGGTTGATAAGCCGTGGGTAGATTATTTCTGGTTCATGCAGAGCAATCTCACCCAATATCTCAATTCGGGCGAAGGTGTGACGCATGAGCACACGATCTATTTCTCGCTCGGCATTCTAGCGATTTATTATGTCGTGTTCATGGGCATCACTTGGTGGCAGTTCACGAGACGCGACATTACGTCTTAATCAAATCTAGATCGATGGCGATTACTCGCCTTGCACATAAGAAGCAGCCCAGTCTTGATGACTGGGCTGCTTCTTTGTTGTGCGCATATAACGCTGTAAGTATAGGATTAACCGGCTTGCTGCTGCCGTTTATCTTTGCCGTTCTGACCCTGATTCGGGTGCTGCCCATGATTATGCTGCTCCTGCTTGGTATCGCGCCCTTGTGCTTGCTGCGGTGTAGGCTCAGCTTCGACAAGCGGGCGTGAACGACTGTTGTCCTGCGTTCGTTCCATCCGGCACGCACCGGTAAATATGCCGCCGTCCTGCATAACGAAAATCTGCGCATTTATGTTGCCATGCACTTGACCGGTTGCCGTAATGGTCAGCCGACCCTTCGTCGTTACATCGCCGTATACTCTGCCGGCGACCGTCACATCGCGCGCGTTAATGTTCGAGCGGGCGATGCCGCATTCCCCGATAATGACGTCGCCATGACAGTCAATATCGCCGCGAAACTCTCCTTCGATGCGAAGCCCGGCTTCGCATTCCATTTTACCCTCGGCATGTGTGCCCTGACCGATCAACGTATCCGTTAAGCTGAGTCTTTTCGATGAATCCTTGAACATCGGCAAACCTCCTAAAAGGATTTTAATTTAAATAACGAAGCGGGTTGATCGGTTCATCCTTTTGCATAATCTGAAAATGAACATGAGCCCCCGTGCTTCGTCCCGTGCTGCCCATCAAGCCGATCTTCTCCCCCCGAACGACATCCTCGTCTTCATGAGCTTCGATGCGCGACAAGTGCATATATACCGTCTTCAGCCCGTTATGATGATCAATCATGACATAATTCCCTTTGTCGCTGCTCGAGCCCGTTTCGATGACGGTTCCATCTCCCGCGCTGAATACCGGATCGCCGACTTTGCCTCCGATATCGATGCCGGCATGGAACGTCGATTTGCCGGTGAACGGGTCCGTTCGATAGCCGAAGCCCGACGTCATCTTCGATGAGCTCTTCGTCGGCCAGCCCGTCGGGAGCGCGTCGAGTATGGCTTGACGGGCTTGCGCTTGCTTCACCGATTGCTCCATCGTTGATTCCATCGAATCGACAAGCGAGCTAATCTGGCGAAAATCAAGCCCTGACTGCTCGGCGACCCCGATCAGCCTTCTAGCCTCCTCCGGGGAAGGGGTATTGCTTGATTGCTGCAGGGCAGACAATGCCTCTACCGTTGCGGAGTCTGCGTTTGCGGGCATGCTCGAAGAGGACGTCTCGGTCAGCCGCCCGTATTGTTCAATAAAAACTTTAAGCTTGCTCTCCAGCTCGCGAAGATCGCTGATCTTGCCTTTCAGATCTTCGGTTTGTCGATTCAATCGATCGATCTCCTCTTGGAGCGATCCGATTGAATCGTCCTTCCCGTTGACCGTCTGGGTGAACGAGTTGGACTGTTGGGACATTTCGTCTTGCAGCGTATCGATCTTGTAGGCGGAGCGAATCTGGAGCGCCGCAATGCAGCCTGACAGCGCAAGGACGGCGACGGCCGGAGCGGCAACGATAGACCGCCTGGATACCTTGAACTGCCGGACCGACTTGTCAGCGCCGCGCATCAGTACGAAGGACCACTTCGGCTTAGGTGACCGTTTCACTGGGCTGTTCTCCTTTCTGCCGGCGAGTGATTATTCGAACGTTCTAATCCTATTTATTCGGGCTGTCTACAATTCATGTCTGCAAAATAGGAAGGTGAGCATACCTGTTGAGCAGGCTGGAGGATCAACCATTTGATGTGTTTTTACTCACAAAATGGTAAATCGGCCGCAATTGCTGCGGTTTGATATGAAAGAGCAGATCGCCGAATTGGCTTAGCCGGTCGCCGATTGTGAGAAGATTATAATCTGCGATCCTCGCGCCAGCGCGTGCCTCCTCCCACGTAAGCGGCGTTGATAGTGTCGCTCCCGCACGTGCGCGAGGCGAGTAGGGGGCCGCGATCGTTTTGCCAGGATAGTGCTGCAAATAATCGACGTAAATACAATCGCCCCGGTCGGCCTTCATCCGTTCGATCGTGAACAACTTCGGGTGCGCTTGCGAGAGATAATTGCCGACGAATCGACCCATCACTCGCAGCTCGTCGAAGGTAACGTCGCCGGCAGAAGGGATGATGAGCTGGACGCCCGTTGCGCCTGAAGTTTTCAGCATCGACTCCACGCCGATGCTTCGCAGAAGATCGCCTACGATAACCGCCGCCTCCATGATGCGGGGCTCTTCCTCTAACGAAGGATCAAGATCAATGATCCACTCCGTTGGATAGACGGCTTCCCCGATTCGATCGAAGGACATATGAAATTCAAGGCAGGCAAGGTTGCCGAGCCACAGCAGCGTCGGGAGTGAGTCAAGCAGCACGTAGTGGATATCGCCTTGCTGGGCAGTGTGGACGAATGGGGGAGCGGGCGCGGGACAATTTTTCTGATAAAAGGATTCCCCAGCAATCCCGTCCGGCCATCGAATCGTCGTCATATAACGTCCGCTGCAATGGTGGAGAATATAGGG
This sequence comes from Paenibacillus sp. CCS19, assembly GCF_033239625.1. NCBI lineage: Bacteria > Bacillati > Bacillota > Bacilli > Caryophanales > Paenibacillaceae > Paenibacillus > Paenibacillus sp. CCS19. The sequence goes on along the minus strand of NZ_BTCK01000034.1, from coordinate 7,047 downwards.
AGCCAGCAAAACGAGCTTCTCCAGATACATCGCCTTCGTGATGCGCGGCTCCGGCCACAACACTTTGTTCGGATTGGAGATCGTGATCTTCTCACCGTCGATGACGATGGTGCCTTTCGAGCTTGCTGACATGGTAATCCCTCCTTGTTCGAGCGGGGTAAAGTTTGTCTTTGTTGCTGTAACGGACTATAGTGATGCTATTTGTTGATAAGGTGCTCGGTTTGTGACGTAACGGACTACAATGACGCTATTGGGTAGGATAGCAGCATAGTTAGAGTAAATTTCAGTCAATAGTTGCATCTGAGTCCGTTAGAAGTTTAAAGCGATGGTTTACGATGGATAGCGTCCTCTCAGTCCGTTAGAACGAAGTGGGGGAGGATGCAAAACGCATGCGGCACAAATTGTGCGCTTATGAATCAGGTAGTTGTGAAGAACGGCGGGGCCGGTGTTGTTCCCAGTAAGGCCTCGATCATCGGTTGTCTAAGCTGGCGGCCTTCCTGCCAGCGCCATTCGGCATATTGGACGCGCATGGTGAGCAGGGGTTCGACCCAGTTGGCGCCGGCCATATCTCGATGATAGGCGATGAACGGGCTGGTGCTGCGGCGGATCGGAGCGAATACGTCAGCCAGCGCGGCCCACTCCGAACGTTTGAGACGCCCCGTGCCAACCTTCCCGATAAAATGAAACCCTCCCTTGTCATCAAACACGCCTGCGACCAATGCATTGACGATGCCTGCATTGGTTGTATACCCGCCAATAGTTGCGATAACGTCTCCCCAATGTTTGATTTTGAGCCAGCGGCCATCTTTGCCTCCGAATGAATAAGTGCTGTCCGCTTGTTTGGCGACGATTCCTTCAAGATTCTGCGCTTTCGTTACTTGGAACAGGGTGGAGCCATCCGGATAGGAGGGGACAAGCTGCACGAGACGACTGGGGTGCAGCAGCGATTCAAGCTTGCGCATCCGCTCCGCCAGCGGCTTGTTATTCCACCACTCTCCGTCACAGTAGAGCAGGTCGAACACCATATAAGTGATAGGGACTTCACGCGCGGCCTGCTTCACACGATCGGTCCGCCTAATGCCATCCCGCCGCATCACCTCGTGAAAGGATGGCTTCCCATCCGCGCCGAGCGCGATAATTTCGCCATCGAGCAGAACGGAAGAGGAAGCCGAGCAATACGACCGCCAATCCAGCAGCTCGGGGTATAACGCCGACCTAGGATTGCCGTGTCGATTAAATAGCTCGCATCGGTCGCCATCCGCATAGACCAGCATCCGAACGCCATCCCATTTGATCTGATACAACCAATCCCCCTCAGGCGGCCGCTCCGCCGCAATCGGCTCGAACGGCTCGATCGGCTGGTCGACCGACCACGGTACTGCCTTTGCCATCGTGGTTCCTCCTCCACATTCCAATGCTATTGCTATTATCGACCTATAAAAGGCGGACCAAACGTTTACTCACGCCCTGAATGGCGGGTAGGATCAGACCCCAAAATAGCGAACAAACATTTGGTGACAACGTATTGTCAGAAGCTATCTGTAGATTAAGAAGTAATAATAGCCCTTCACTCCCAGATGTTAGGATCCGATATAGGAGTAATGGCCTATCTATCTTCTTATGAGGTGAGCATGCAACATGAGGAACTTGAATGTTGAACGAATTAATGGCATCACGAAGTTGAAATACGAATTATTTCCGCCGGCTGTTCTGCAGGCAGCGGAGTCAATTAGACAGCTTGAGGACGGTTTTGTTTCGAAAGTCATCGTATGTAATTTCGGCATGGTGAAGGCAGGGAAGAGCACGCTATTCAATGCGTTAAGCGGTTTCGATCAGCAACCGTTCGCTACTGGAGAGATACGTACTACCGTTCAGGCACAAAACGTGGATAACGGCCGTTTCATTTGGTGCGATACGCCAGGTATCCAGGCAAATGAAGAAGATACGGAAGAGGCGCTATCGGCCTATGCGAATGCGGATCTCTTACTATTTGTACATAACGCAATCGATGGCGAGCTTGTAAAGCAGGAAATGGAAGGGATTCAATTATTGTTGGACCAGACGGGCAATGATTCTTCCTTCTGGGACCGATTTATTCTCGTATTGACCAATGCGGGGCAGAAAGAAGACGCGGAATTGATGCGTATAACCCACAGCATCAGAGAGCAGTTTCTGAAGCGGTGGTCTCGGGAGCCTGCAGCCATGTTCGTTGTGGATTCATTGACCTATTTGCGAGGCGTTGGGAGGCAGCAGCAAGTACTCATCGATAACAGCTGCATCCCATTACTCCTGGATCATATTGAAACGAGAACGAGACAATTAGCCGACCAGAAACTATCCTGGCTGGAGGATAAACGGAAGCATCGTAGAGAGAATTTCCAGCGGCTCTTCGATCAGGAGCTCGCAAGGCGGGCAAGCGAAGCCTACGCTTCCGATCCGGAAGCAGACAAGCTGTTATCGGCAATGGAGCAATGTCATTCAATTGTGCGGACCAAGGCGAAGGCGCTCGAAGATGAGCTTGCCGCTTTGCAGAGCAATCCGATAGCTAGGTATCACGCACCTGTAGAGCCCTTCGGCTATGATTACAATTCCAGCTACGTATATTCCTCTGAGTATTCTGCCGAGCAGGCTGCTCGTACGCAATTTGAGAAGCAGTGCTGGAACAAATTCCATCCTTCTCTGGACACTGCCAAAGGCATGATCAAAATGCATTATGACAAGCTTGATCATTACATCGCTGAGCCGGGCATGCCCTATTATGACGCAGTTCAGAAAGCGGTTAAAGGGATTGGCGATATCAATACAGCGGTTGTTGAGAAGCTTCAGCGTTATGCGATATCATCCTATCCCAAAATATCGACTGTTTTTACAGTGGAGAATGGCGACGGCAAGACGGCCGATCTTCGTCTGAAGAAAGCGGACGTCGATTACTACGGAGATTTCAGCCGTGAGCTGTACGAGCATCATGGTATGGATTGGTATATGAGAGCCAATATCGACACGGACTACTATGACGATTATGTGGGTGAAAGCTGGCTCGGCAATGCCAAATACAAGAGAAAATATAAATATAGCTTTTACGATGCAAGGCGAGAGCTGCTGGAGCAGATGACTACCAACATTAAGAATGCCGAGTATTACATCCATGCTTCCTATAAGAGGGCAGCAATCGATTTCATCAGTCAATTGCAAGCCAGGTGTACGGAACGAATAGCCGCAGTAAAAAACCAATTGGACCAGTTGGCAGCGGACGTCAAGAAGCGAATAAACAAGGTAGAGGAGCACAACCAGCTCGCTGATTCCAAGTTAAATGAATTGCGAATGATTGCAGAGCAAATCATGCAACGAAATGATGATAAGCAGTAGGAGTGAATGTATTGTGACAACCATAGCGGAGTACGTAGACCCGTTCATTCATAAGGTTCAAGCAGCAGGAAAGCAGCTAGAGGATTTCTCCAATCTAGTAGCTTCGAGGGAGCAAGATATATTACGCGGCGTGAAACGGCTGACACAGGCACTTGATAAGTGTGTAGGCATCGATGCGTCAAGTGAAGCATCTCCAATTAAGAAGCTGCTGCAGGAGAGCCTGTCCCATTATCGTCTTATTCTTCGAGAGTGGTCGACGCTTATCGTCGAACGAATCGAGGGTAAGGAATTCATGAACCAGTTCGAAAAGTCCATTATTCTGGCGGTATTCGGTTCGGTTAATGCTGGCAAGAGCACGCTTGGCAACTTTATTGCCGGCGTCCCATTTCGCGATGGCGTAGATGATCGTGAAGTCCCATACTCGTCTGAAGCGCCTCAGTTCTATGTATACGATTGGAGCGACGGGCAGCGCGACCGCGGGGAGCGTCCGCTTCCGGCCAATCGATTTCGGGAGAACGAGGTGCAGGAGACAAGCACGATCCAATATTTTACGCTCGATAATGGGCTCACCTGGGTAGATACGCCAGGCATTCATTCTCTGGATGCGGAGTACGAAGATCTCGCGAAGAAATATGTGAATTATGCGGATCTCATCCTGTTCGTCAGTTCCTCCTCTTCGCCTGCTAAGGCAGACGAGATTGCCGAGATGGAGCGGCTGACTCAGAAAGAGAAGCAGCTGCTTGTCGCGATTACCAAATCGGATCGAACGGAAAGTGATGTCGTGAATGGCGTCGAAGTGAAAACACGCGTGCCGAAGAGCTCCTTTGATCGCAGACAGCAAGAGGAATATATGGACAAGCTCATTCATGGCAGAGGCATTGACCGTAATCTGCGAGACCCTCGATTCGTAAGCCTTTCCTCTTATCTGGCACTAGAGGCGCTGCGAACGAATGACGTCGACAAATTCGAGGCAAGCGGATATCCATTACTATATGAGCAATTAGGCGGAGTATTGAGCAAGCATGCGATCGAGTTGAAGACGGAGCGTCCACGGCTTGAGATGAACACGTTAATTCGGGAGCTTCGCGAGGGATTCGTAAGCAAGGGTACACGAGTGGATGGACTTGTTCAAATGGGTGAAAAGTTCAAGAGCGTTCAGGATGAGCTACTGCGAACCGGCGAGCAGCTTCGGTTGCTTCACACAGAGCTATTCCGCGAGCTGCGTATGAATATCGAAGCGCGAATTGAATCTGAGTTAACCGCGCTCAGCTTCCGATTCGACCAAGGTGAGTCAATTACATCGCATCAAATCAACAATCTGATCGAGCAACATGCGCTCCGAGAGCTTAATCAGTTAATAGCGCGGCGAGTCGGCGATCGCTTAAGCGATTTTCAACATAAGCAAATTCAATCCATGCCCCTTCAAATCAACGCCGAATTCAAGGGGAGCTATCAAGAGCATGAATTTACGCAATATGCGACGAAGGAAGTAAGCAGAGATCCTCGTGGGCTGGTCGAGAACCTGCAATCGCTATTCTTAGATAAGAAATTCACAGAGCTGCGAATCGACGAGAAAAAAGAGATACGCCAGGTGAGAGTTGGCAATAACAGTGCGCAGCTGCTCGAGCAGGTTCTCGAACAGATGGAACAGCAGTTGGCTCCGCATGTGCAATCGGTTATTCATGAATTGGCGGATCAATATGTCGCTGAGCAGTCCAGCATGTTGACGCAGCTGCAGGATGCCATTGAATCGTTCGAAGCGGAGCTGCACACGATGAGATTTCAAGAGGAGGTTCCGGTATGAGCCGTAACGTATTGTTGAATTACAAAGAGCAGCTGGAAAGCTATGTCCAGGAGGCGCGTAATCTGTTTGCGCATCGCGGCAAGGAGGAGCAGCTTGTTGGTGTCGAAGAAGACATTCGCAAGAAGCTGCTGCTGTTCCGGCCTTCCCTGATGTTCTATGGTGTATACAATGCAGGTAAGAGTACGCTATTAAACGCGATATTCGGTGAAGAGAGAGCGAAGACAGGGGATATCCCCGTTACAGCTGAGGTAACCGAGTATGAATGGAATGGTTATCGGATTGTCGATACACCTGGCATTAATGGACCGGAGCAAGATTATATCATCTCGCTTCATGAGCTGGACAAGCATGATGTCATCTGTTTCGTCATCGATAATAGCGAGTCACATGACAGTAAGAGAGTTGCGGAAGAAGCGATTAAGATCATTCTGAAAGGCAAGCCGCTTATTACGGTCATCAATCGCAAGATGGAGTCTTTCTCGGATGAAGGTGACCAAAGGCTTGATCAGGCGATTCGATCGCAGTTCCATGCGAATCTTCAGAGAGAGGCAGTTAAGCATGGTATTGCTCAGGTGGATCAGCATTACTGCTTCGTTTCGGTTAATGCGGCGAAAGCATTCAAGGGTCGTATAAAAGATGAACCTGTGCTGATTACCAATAGTGGAATTACAGCCTTGGAGATCGAATTGCTGAATCAGTTGAAAGCGATGGATGGACTGCGCATGCTCGCTGCTCCAACCGATCAGCTCATCCAATCGGTGAAGGAGCTGGCAAGCTGGCTGGCGAATCAGACCGATGATCAGTCGGAGCGAGCTGCGCTGGCTTATTTGAAAGAGCTTGGTGAACGCCAATCACAGTTCCGGCAATCGCTTCAAGGCAAAGTAAGACGGCGTCTAGCTGCGGCAGGAGATGAGGTCTATCAATTGGCTGCCGTGGGGAATGATCCGAATGTTCGCCTCGAGCTGATGCATGAAGAACTGCAGAAGCTAATATCGAATGAGTTTGATCAAATGAGCCATATGCTCCAATCGGACCTAGCAAGCAATGAACCCGTTCGTATTCGGCTTGCTGGCGCGAGTTTCAACATTGCTGCACTCGAGCGAATGGAAGGTAAGGCATCGAAGCTCGCAGACCTTGGGGGTCAATCGGATGATCATTCCGTGCTTGCAGGAGGCTTATCGTCCGCCCTTAAAGTGCTTCCGATGATCGTTGCACCCCCGCCAGTGAAGATATTGCTCCCTGTTGTCATCACGATTGTCGAGCAGGTCGTCCAGCTAGTATCCCGGAATAAACAGCTTGAACTTGAGAACGAACGGCTCAGACTTCAGGTTGAGGAGGCTAACCGCAATCAGCAGCAGTTGATGCAGCAGCGGCTCCTAGCTCTGCAGGAGCTTCATACACAGATTCGAATCGGGCTTTATCAGGCAGAGGAGCAAATAATGGGCACGATCGCGGAAGGAATTACTGCGTTATTCGGTCCAATCGAAGAGAGTCTGCATGCAAGCTTTCAACAGGCGGGCAAAGAAAGACGTGAGCTGGAACGAGATATGGCAGAGGCGAAGCGGCTAATCGACCAGCTAGAATCCTTCCGTGCAACACTGGTCAACTAATAAGGAAGTAAAATATACGTATAACCTGTGAGAGGGCACTCCTGTAATGGAGTGCCCTCTCACGTTTATGTCCAATATTATTCGCACCGAAGCGGTTACTGAGCCGCCTTCTTCGGCGCCCGCGGTTTGCGCGGCTTCGGCGCTGGCGCATCGGGCGCCGCGCTGCCAACGCCCGCATCGCTCGCGATCGGGCCGCCAGCCGCGGCGTCTGCGGCGCCAGCCGCCTTGCGGCTGCGCTTCGCGGCAGGCTTCGCTGCTGCCGCGAAG
>NZ_BTCK01000033.1:0-74136 GCF_033239625.1 Paenibacillus sp. CCS19 | reverse complement strand
GCCTTCGGCGATGCATGGCGAGCATCCTCCTCGTCGAACAGCATCTGCCGCTGCAGATTGCTCGGCTCGACGTAATCGCGGTCGGCGAGCCGGACGACGCCAACGCCGGCCCTCGTCATATGCTGCGCCAGCGAAGCGCCGAGCGCGCCCGTCCCGACGACGAGCACGCGGGCTGCCCGCAGCTGCTCCTGGCCGGCCGAGCCGATCGGACCGAAGCGCAGCTGCCGGGAATAACGATCCTTGAAGGCCGCTTCGTCCTGCACCGCTTCGAATATTTCGACGGGGTGCTGCAATGAACTTGCTATTTTATCCATAGATCGCACTGCCTCCCGTCCGGAAAGCAGCGGCTTTCTCACGCATCCCCGCTTCAATTGCTTCTTCGGTGTCCAGCCCGTTGTCAGCCGCGTAGTCGCGAATATCCTGCGTAATGCGCATGCTGCAGAACTTCGGTCCGCACATCGAGCAGAAGTGTGCCGATTTCGCCGCTTCAGCAGGCAGCGTCTCATCGTGGTACTCCATCGCCCGTTCAGGGTCGAGGGACAGATGGAATTGATCCCGCCAACGGAATTCGAACCGTGCCTTCGACAGCGCATTGTCACGGATTTGCGCACGCGGATGGCCCTTGGCAAGGTCGGCGGCATGCGCAGCTATTTTGTAAGCGATGACGCCTTCACGCACGTCGTTCTTATTCGGCAGTCCTAGATGCTCCTTCGGCGTGACGTAGCACAACATCGCGGTACCGAACCAGCCGATCATCGCGGCGCCGATTGCCGATGTGATATGGTCATAACCGGGCGCGATATCGGTCGTGAGCGGTCCAAGCGTGTAGAACGGTGCTTCCGAGCAGACCGCCATCTGCTTGTCGACATTCTCCTTGATCATGTGCATCGGCACATGACCTGGTCCTTCGATCATGACTTGCACATCATGTTTCCACGCGATCTTCGTCAGCTCGCCGAGCGTCTCCAGCTCCGCGAACTGTGCAGCGTCATTCGCATCGGCGATGGAACCCGGACGAAGACCGTCTCCGAGCGAGAACGAAACGTCATAGGCTTTCATAATCTCGCAAATCTCTTCGAAATGCGTATACAGGAAGTTTTCCTGATGATGTGCAAGACACCACGCCGCCATAATCGAGCCGCCGCGCGATACGATGCCTGTTACCCGCTTCGCCGTCAACGGCACATAGCGCAGCAGCACGCCGGCATGGATCGTGAAGTAGTCGACGCCCTGCTCCGCCTGCTCGATCAGCGTATCGCGGAACACTTCCCACGTCAGATCCTCCGCGACGCCGTTCACCTTCTCCAGCGCTTGATAGATTGGCACGGTACCGACCGGCACTGGCGAGTTCCGTATGATCCACTCGCGTGTCGTGTGGATGTTCTTGCCCGTAGACAAATCCATAATCGTGTCCGCACCCCAGCGGGTCGCCCACGTCATCTTCTCGACTTCTTCGTCGATGGACGACGCGACGGCCGAGTTGCCGATATTTGCGTTGATCTTGACGTGGAAGTTCCGTCCGATGATCATCGGCTCGCACTCCGGATGGTTAATATTCGCAGGGATGATGGCGCGCCCTTCGGCTACCTCGCATCGAACAAAATCCGGCTCCATGCCTTCGCGTATCGCGATATATTCCATCTCCGGCGTAATGATCCCTTGGCGGGCATAATGCATCTGAGTCACATTGCCGCCTGCCTTCGCCCGCAACGGCTTGCGGGACAAGCCCGGAAATTGCTCGAGTCCCTTGAGCTGCGCGCGTTCCTCGCTTGCAAATCCGTTATCCTCCGGCTTTACCGCCCTTCCCTCATAGCTCTCCGTATCGCTGCGCTTCTCGATCCAGCGCCCGCGCACGGATGGCAGCCCTTGCCGAATATCTGCTTCGTAGCTCGTATCTGTATAGGGCCCGCTCGCGTCATAGACGCGTACAGGCTCGTTGTTCGTCTCCTGGTCCCGAATGAAACTCGGCGCGAGCGCGATCTCTCTCATCGGTACTTGAATATCTGCTTGCGAGCCCGATATGTACACCTTCCGGCTGCCCGGCAGCGGCTTCGACAGTATTGGCATCGTCCATTCCCCCTAAAGATTTTGTATTGCTGCGTCTACCTGCAAGACGGAGCATCAACAAAAGCTAATCGAAATCCCTAGGAGATACGCGTAAGCACGATCACTTCCCTTGCCGAAGCTAGTTTCTTGTTCTCATTCCCAGGTGAGAAAACCTCTATCGCGGCCTTTCGAAGATGAGCGACCTACAGCTTTGCGGAGCAAAGCAGCTTCGAAAGCATGAGGTAGGTTTTATCGCCAATAAGAATTTGTTTTTTCGAGTGACTCGAAACCTTATAAATTCTTATGTGGTAACAAAAAAAACCGCTTCCGGCGAGGGAAGCGGCTAATAAGCGCTGTCGATCGCACATTACTCACGGATGTCTTAAGACGATGCACCATGACCGCGCCAGCGGCCGCGATCGCAGCAACAATAGACCTTGCTTCCTGAGTAATATGACAAGACGACCATTTCGCAATTAGACCACTTTCCTACGCTGGCATGACCCAGATCAGGTTCAAAGGGACCAAAGCATCACGCTTTATCTCAGCCCGTAAAGGCGCCCCTAGTGGATTTCCTGAACAAACTATACCCCCATGTTCCGAAGGTGTCAACCCTGTAATTTCCAAGCAAATCCGCTGCCGGACAGCGAATTGGCAATGCCGGTGCGCATGGCATACCGTTCTGCCGCTGCCTGCCAGCTGAAATACGTCTCTGCTTTCTCGCGGCTTCTCCGACCCATATCAAGCCGAAGCTGGTCGTTGCTGAGCGCATAGTCGAGCTTCGCCAGCAGATCGGCGGTCAAGCTGGATGGTTCGGCAAGCAGACCCGTCACACCGTCCTGTACGATCTCGCTAATCCCGCCGATCCGCGAAGCAACGACAGGAATGCCCGATGCCATAGCCTCGACATTGACGAGTCCGAACGCTTCTCTGCGCACGGATGGCACGGCGAGCACATCCGCCGCAAGCAGCCAGTCCGGCACCTCATTGTATGGTACATAAGGAACAAATCGGACGCTTCCTCCCAGCTTAGCAGCGGTACGCTTCAGCCTTCGCGAATATACAGACGTCGCAGTGGAGCCATACTGCGGACTGCCGACGATGGCGAGCACAGCGTTCGGATGCTTCTTGAGCAGCCTTGGCATCAGCTCGATCAAGTGATGTACACCCTTGAGCGGAATCAGCCTGCCGAGATAAAGAATGACTTTGCGGTCCGTCCAGCCGTTGACGCGGCGCAGTCGGCTGCGTCTTGCGCCGCCTTCAGCAGACTGTACATATGGGAATCGATGCGTATCGGCACCAAGATGGACGACGACGATTTTGGACGCAGCCTCCGGCACTTGCGCAGCGACGATCGACCGCAAATATTCGCTGTTTACGATGATTTTCTCCGCGAGCTTGCAGCTTCGCCGGAGCTCTAGATTTGATATATGCTTTGGCTGTATGAATGTAGAAGAATGCAAATTAAGCCACATCCGCGCATACGGATGTTGTCTGCTCAACCGTACGAGCAAATGCGGCCGATTTTCCACCTCGATCACGTCTGGCCGGAATGCGGCAAGCGCCCGGCTGACAGCCGATGCATAGCGGGTTTTATTGGCTGCTGCGAATCGTTCGCAGACGACGCCGTTCCATACGCCTCGACTCGGTAATCCGGCTGCCGTACGTCCATAAATCCGCGGCTCCACCGAGCCTGTCAACAGCGGAACGATATGCTCGATCACCCGCTCAACCGAACCTCCCTTAAGCGAGGGCAGCGGGTAGGCGCCTGGCGTAACATAAGCGATCTTAAGCGGTCGAGACATGCTCGCGGGCCTCCTCCTCCGCACGTTCGTGCGCATGCGGGAATATGCTACAACAGCATACGCGGCACCGCCGCCGCTCGTAACATTATCCGCTCGAAACAGGCACAAATTAAGGCGTATGCTTATCTGCTTCCGCCAGAAATGAACGCGTTTGCACCTAGACGGGCAGTTGCATACAGAAGCAAATAACCGCCCCCGATCAGGAACGCCGGATTAAGCAGCACGCTGTGAACCTCGGTCATATAGACGGTATCGTCGCGAAGGACGCGCAGAATGGTGCTGCTGACGGCCGCGCCGGCGCAAATAAGTGCAAGCGACGCCAAGCCATCCGCCAGCCGGAGGACAGCCGTCCATCTGACGAAGCACCATACGAGAATAACGGTGACGATTGCTAGACCGATCCCTATCATCCATTCCATCGGCATCATCTGCTCCATTCATATACATGATTAGTCTTAGCATCGGCGCATTCGCGTTTCGTTAAACTAGCGTTCCTATTACGAATTCCGGTTGCATTGGCTGTACTGATCGACTACAATCTTATTCAAACGTATGGAAGGGAACCAGCGCTATGACAACACTATCGCTTCTCTCGATACAATTTCATCATTTCAGTCGGCGTTAGCACCCCTGTAATTAATCAGGGAGGGCTAACGCTTCTCGCGTTGGCCTCCCTGCCGCATACAAGCGCGCGGGACCAGAGGTCCGGCGCGTTTTTTATTTTGCGGCCAAGATGAATCGGCTGTCTTCGTCCTCTAAGCGGCGGAGGTGCGGTGCGATTTTCTTGGAATAGGAGAAAGGGGAACTAAGCGATGAGCAATGTGAAAGGGACAACTGATTATTACGGTGTGGAGCAAGCCGAGCGGAGCCGAATGATTCGGCAGATGGAGGAACTGTTCGCGCTGTACGATTATGAAGGGATCGAAACGGCGATATTGAACGACAAGGAATTGTTAACCGCGAAGTACTCTGGCGGCGACGAAATCGTGCAGGAAATGTATACGCTAAGCGACCGCGGACAACGCGAGCTGGGGCTGCGATATGATTTGACAGTGCCATTCGCCAAACTGGTCGCTGCAGAAGCTGGATTGTCGCTGCCCTTCCGCCGCTACGAGCTGGGCAAAGTGTTCCGCGATGGCCCTGTGAAACGAGGCCGATTGCGCGAGTTTACCCAATGCGACGTCGATGTCGTCGGCATCCCAGGCCCTGAAGCAGAAGCCGAGCTGCTATCGCTTGCCGCCCGCGTATATGAGAAGCTGGGCATCCCCGTCGAGCTGCGGTGGAACAATCGGCGTTTTCTGTCCGAATGGCTGTACGCTGCCGGCATTGCCGAGGAACTGGCTCAGACGGTCATGTTGACGCTCGACAAAATCGCCAAGATCGGCCGCGAAGCGGTTCGCGCCGAATTGGTCGACAAAGGGGTACCGCAACCCGCCGCTGACATCGTGCTTAAGGCGATAGCAGCAGAATCAGGAAGCGATGACGACCCGTCATTGGCGTTCGAGCAACTCTGCGCCGCTTTCGGAGTCGGCGATCTGCCTGGCGCCGCGGAAGTCCGCTCCTTGCTCGCGCTGCTGGACTCCGTTGGTTTATCGTCCATATGCCGATTCGACCCGTCACTCTCGCGCGGTTTATCTTTCTATACCGGCACCGTCTACGAGGCATTCGATGCAAGCGGCAGCTATACATCCTCTCTTGGAGGCGGCGGTCGATATGATGCGATCATAGGGCAGCTCGCAGGTAATTCGGAGGTGCAATATCCTACAGTCGGCTTTTCTTTCGGACTTGAGCCGATCATGGAGATTACGCGGGAACGTCTTGCTCCGGTTGAGACCCCTCCCGTGATCGTAGTTCCAATTGGCGGAATGTCGGCCGAGGCGTTGCGTACAGCGAATGCAATTCGCGCCTGCGGCATACGGACACGACTGTCGCCAACGGGCCGCAAGGTCGGCAAAGCGCTCGCTTCAGCTGCTTCGGCGGGCTGCCGATTCGCCGTACTTATCGGGGAAGACGAAGCCCAATCCGACATGGTGCAATTGAAGGATATGATCGATCGAACCGAGGAGCGCCTGCCTGTGGAAGAGGCTATATATCGGATCGAACGAGTATTGCTGTAAGACGGACAGGTGTGATGCGCCGCGTCGAATTGTATTGATTTGTCGACGCGGATATGTCACACTTAGTCGGAGATTATTGCAGCAGCTGTTTGCTTAGAGAAAGGACGTGAAGGGACCGGCATGTGGACTTGGTTGTTTCGCGCCATGACCGAATTGACTTCCCGCAAATCGATTTCCCGGCTGACCGGCAGTTTCGCCCAATCATCGGCGAGCCGCAGGTTTATTCCGCGTTTTGCCCGCATGTATGGCATTCGAGTGGAAGAAGCCGAGAAACCTTTGAAGGACTACCATACATTAAACGAGTTTTTCACCCGCCGGCTGAAGCCCGGCATGCGCAAGATTGATTCCGACCAGCAGGCTGTTGTTAGTCCCGTTGATGCGCTCGTTACAGGCGCTGGACCGATCGAAGCGGGCACGATCGTCAATGTGAAAGGACAAGACTACACGATCGACGAACTGCTCAATCAGTCTCCGCGGACGGAGAACTACAAGAATGGCTATTACGCTGTCCTCTACTTAAGCCCGACCGACTATCACCGCATCCATATTCCCGTTGACGGAACGATTGAGGAGCGCGATTATATTCCGGGCAAAGTGTACCCCGTGAACGAGTTCGGCCTCCGCCATATGCGCCGGGTGCTGAGCCGTAACGAGCGGCTTGTTACATACATAAGGCATGGCAGCGGCGAGACAGCCGTCGTGAAAGTCGGTGCGCTGAACGTCAGCAGCATCCGTTACACAGAGCCGCAAACGCGGCAAGCCGAGAAAGGCGCCGAGCTCGCCTACTTCGAGTTCGGCTCAACCGTCGTCCTGCTCATGGAGGACGACACGTTCATCCCGCGCTCCGACCTTGCAGTCGGCCTGCGCGTCAAGATGGGCGAGCGGCTTGGCACGCTCCGCTCATAATTGCAAACAGCCCTCGGCCCCCCGCGTGATGCAGGGGCCGAGGGCTGTTTTGAGTAACATACCCTACCGATAGAGCACAAGAATGTGCTCTATCTCCCGCCACCAGCTCTCTCCTTACGTTCGCAAATCACCAATACTTTCGTTCAGGTTGAAACGTGGGGAGATCTCCTCGTATTCGTTGTTTACCCGTTTCATTAGAGGCTTTAATATATCCCTTTTCATGGATGCCTCTAAGCAGCCGTTGTACATGTACACGAGTAATATTCAGCTTCTCCGCTAGCAAACTAGGTGTTACTATCGTGTCTAATTCAACTTCCAACCATTTATCATACCCCTCCCTTCTCGCCTCTGAACGCTGCAATCGATGCTCGTCTGCCCTCATCTTCTCTCCTGCCTTTCTTCCTTTTGGACAAAAAAAATGCCGCCTTCCCCACCATGCAAATGGGATAGACGGCGTATGCTCTACGCACGGAATGCATTTGAAGGCGCAATTGCAATTTCTAATTTATTGCAGCCCCATCGCACTAGATTGTAAATATCATGCAGCCTACAGCACATAACATCCTCAGGCCTACGCTTCCACCGACTGCAGCAGCGCAACGCCGTAAGGTTCGAGTTCAACGACCCCCATAACCTTCTGATCGTCAATCAGGCTGAGCATCGTCATAGGCAATTGCAGCTGCTTCGGCTCGCGGCTCAGGTTCAAGACGAACCATACCTTGCGCCCGTCCTCGCTCTCCCGCGCCGTTACCTGAATGCCCTCCGGCAAGTCAGGCCATCGATCGAGGTCGCACTGATAGGATAGGCCTAACAGCAGGTCGGACCAATATACTTCCTCGGGAACAGTCCCGACATAGATGACTGTACCTTCGCCGTATCGATTCGACGTCACTGCCGGCGTACCCCCATAGAAGCCTGTTCCGTTATCGCCGTATATCGCCAATACTTCAGCAGTTGACGGTTCCAGCAGATCGCACCATTGCGAACACTGGTATTCTGTCCCGTCAGCAGCAACTAACGACTGAGCGTCATTACCAACGGGATCATATTCTTTCACGACTACGCCAGCAGCATCAGCCAAGGGACCAGGCAGCGGTTGCATCCAGCAAATGTTGTTCTCGTTCTTCACCCCGGTACGCGCTGACAGCACCAACGTACCGCCGCCGGCTGCATACCGCTTCAGCGATTCCGCTGTCGCTTCATCCAGCAGATAAAGCGCCGGCGCAACGACCAATTTGTAAGCATCAAGCGATTCCCGCCAGTCGATGACATCAACGCCGATCCCTTGCTTTACAAACGAGCGATGGATCGGTTTCATGTTCTCATAATAGTCAAACCCTTCAGACTGCGGCTGCAACTGGAATGCCGAATGATGCTCATGCGAATAAAGAATCGCCGCTTTGCTTCGCAGGCTTGTCCCTTCTAGCAGCGGCGCCATTCTGTTGACTTCCTCTGTCAATCGGACGAACTCCGCAAACCTTCTGCCTGGCACATTGCTATGATCGATCAAGCCGTGCCAGAACTGCTCCGCGCCCACCGTCCCGCTCCGCCAACGAAAATGAACGACTGCATCCGCCCCGCGGGCAAAACTCTGCCACGAGAAAGCGCGGATAAAGCCAGGATACGGCGCGCGCCACATCGGCATCCATGCGCCTGGCGGTCCGCTAAGCTGCTCCATAATCCAATAATTGCGGCGTTTGAAGCCGCGCACCCGATCGAGAAGCAGCGCGCCGCTGTACGGATTCGTCGCGATTTTGTCCGGGCTCGTGTTCGGATAATAGTCGAAGGAAGCGAAATCGAGCGGCGCGTACAACCGCGGATTATCGAGCGGTATCGGCGCCGACCACGTATTGTGCGTAATGAAATGATCAGGACATAATCGACGGAGGATATCGACCTGCAGCTGCTGGAACTCGATGATCGAGTCATTCTGAAACCGCCTAAACGCCAGCAAAAGCGATGGATTCTGGTGAGGCGATCCGCCGATCGGCGTTCGAACTTGCGACCAGTCGCTGTACTCGCCGCTCCATACGACTGTCCCCCACTCCCGATTCAGTAGATCGAGGTTGCCATCGAACTGCTTCTTCAGCCTGTCCCGGAACTTGCTTGTACATGATTCGCAGTGACACAGGTTCATCATAAACTCATTGTCCGTCTGCCATCCGATCACGGCAGGATGATTGCCATATCGAGCAGCCAACTGCCCTACAATTGCCGCTGTATGCCTCCTCATCGAAGGACTGTTATAACAGCGGTGCCCCCGAACGCCTGCCTCTTGCGAATGACCATGGGCATCGATCGGCAGCACATCCGGATAATTCGACGTCAGCCACACGGGCGGCGTCATCGTCGGCGTTCCGATGACGACTTCCAGCCCATAACGATGAAACAGATCGACAGCTTCGTCGAGCCAGTCGAACTGATAGATGCCTTCCTTCGGCTCCAGCCGACTCCATGCAAACTCCGCCACCCGTATGACGCGCACGCCTGACTCTTTCATTAATTGCGCATCCTGCTCCCACATGGAGCGATCCCAATGCTCCGGGTAATAAACCACGCCAACTTTCATCCTGTATTGCCTCCTTACGTAATCGCATCCATTCGCTAGCTTTCAATATTCAAAAAAACTAAGATCCGCACCTTCGAAGCTTATCTATCTTTCCAGTCCATCAAATCGACTAAGAACATTCATACACCCTCAGAATACTGTTGATTCTAAGAGGTGTAAATCTAACAATATTAATTGAAATACAACAATATTAATGTTATGAAACGATAAAAGATCACGGAATTGGACGTTCGTTTGAAGCGTCCGCTCTCCTAGCAGTATGTTATGATAAGAGTAGAATCGCAGTTAAACAAACAACTTTCATTATATGGTTAGAGTATTGGATCGGAATATTTCACAAGGAGAACGCGATGCGATTAGCCTACTATCCTATGCTAAGTCCCAAAGTGCTGGATCTCCCGGTCTACATGTGCTTTACTGGCGCAATCCACCAAGATCCAGTCAGTCGAGACGATAGCTTTCCTTATTTTCAATGGATTCAATGCGTATCCGGCAAAGGAAAACTTATTGTCGGAGGAACTCAATTTGATGTGGGCATTGGCCAAGGGATGCTGTTATATCCCAATGAGCCTCACGAATACTATGCGACGAGCGAAGAACCTTGGGAGACCCATTGGATGGTATTGGGAGGATTCGCGGTAGAAAACATGGCAAGGCTTGCCGGAATGACAAGGTCCGGCAGCTATACGCTGTCAAACAGCGATGTCACGCTCTCTCATATAAGAACAGCATGCGCGATCGTCCGTACCGGGCAGCACTGGGCCGGACTGGAATGTGCCAAGATCGCTTACAGTCTATTGATGGATATCAACAGATTCATTACCTTTAATACAGAATCCACCGAGCAGCAGAGCATTCGATTGCAACGCGTGGTCGAATATATGGAACAGCACTACGCTGAAGTCATCACATTGGAGCAATTGGCCGCTGTGCTCGATATTTCTCTCCAGCATCTATGCCATCTGTTCAAAAAAGTGCACGGCAAACGTCCAATCGAGTATTTGAATCATGTTCGGATCAATAAGAGCAAGACGCTTATGTTCGAGCACAAAAGCTTGTCCATTCAAGAAGTGGCCAGACGTGTTGGATTTGAGAGTCCAGGTTATTACGGTTCGGTGTTCAAAAGCCTGGAAGGAATAACGCCTTCCGTATTTCAGCAATTGAATGGTTTGCGATAACAAGTCCTTCATCCGCTCGAGGCCGTTCAGCAATAAACGCTAAAAGCAGTCTACCCTCCACGGAGGATAGACTGCTTTATTCTTTCCGAGGTATCCAATTCCAATCCCTAATGTAGAGCTCCATCAGCGGATCTCCGATGGATTGCGTCCCGTATATTGCTTGAACTGTCTGCTGAAGAAGAAAATATCGCGGTACCCGAGGGCATCGGCAACCTCCGTTACATTCATCCCCGCATGCGCGAGCAGATGCTGCGCACGATCAATTCGTGTGCTGATCATATACGACTGCACCGACTGTCCGATATATTCCTTGAACTTTATGGAGAAATAACGCGGCGACAGCTGCGCCCGCTTCGCCAAATCCTCGACGCGATGCGGAACACCCGGATGCTGGCGAATGTAGTTGGCAATTTCATGAATGACCTCGGTCAATTGGTTGCTTCCCCGCTTCTCGATCGAAGACGGCTCTTGATCCGTTCGCAGCAGATGGATCATCATTTGCTTGAGCAACAGCTTGGCCTCTTCTTCGGCAGCGAATGTCTTCACAAGAAACAGCCGAACATAACGAGAGAGCAAATACTCGAAATCAACTGTCTCATCGAATACGCGGTAGCGATTCGGTATGTAGGAGGTCGGCTCGCTCACGTCAAAATGAATATACGTCAGCACAAGCGGCTTTTGCGGATTATGCGTCGCGCTCGTATAGTCGCCAGGGCGGAATAAAAAGCAGCTTCCGGCGCCAATCTCATATACGGTGCCATTGAGTTCAAGCTCACCTTCACCGCTCCAAACATAAAATAGGTCATAATTCGCCATCGGCTTCTCTCGACGGGCCCATTTCCATGCGGGTTCGCATGAAATTTTGGCAAAATAAGAGAGCAATACGAATGATGATGATGGCACGTCTAGCATAGCGTCCCTCCATCTTTGGTCCATTTGGGGTCATCATACCGCACTCGAATTTTTTTTACAATGAAAATGGCCCCTTATATTTAAAAAATGTTATAATATCACTCGATAGCTAACATCGCCAGGTAACATTTACAGTAAAACTTTAAAACTTTTGCATGGAACCAATATTGAACCCATTGTTCGGAAGGATGGAATCAAGCATGAACCCACTAGCTCAGCAATTGAACGAAACGCTGGAGCGCGAAACTCCCCATGTCTATTCGATGTTGTCTAACTTAGGCCGGAGCATTTACTTCCCGAAGGTCGGCATTCTGAGTCAATCGGCTGAAGCGAAAGCGAAGGCAAAGAAATTCAACGCTACGATCGGGATTGCAATCGAGAATGGTCAACCGATGCACCTGAAGGTCATTCAAGACACGTTGTCTGCTTATGATCCGAAGGACATTTATGAATATGCACCACCTGCTGGTAAACCAGAGCTGCGCACGGCTTGGCGCGCGAAGATGATCAAGGAGAATCCTTCGGTGGAAGGCAAAGGCTTCGGCACGCCAATCGTTACGAACGCGCTGACGCACGGTCTGAGCATCGTATCCGACCTGTTCGCCGATGCAGGCGACGCGGTCATTATTCCGAACAAGAACTGGGAAAACTACGAGCTGACATTCGGCGTGCGCCGCGGCGCAGAAATCGTTGAATATGAGCTCTACAATAGCGACAACCAATTTAATGCTGCCGGCCTGCGCGAGGCGCTTCTGGCACAGAAGGATAAAGGCAAAGCGATCGTTATCCTCAACTTCCCGAACAACCCGACGGGCTACACGCCAGGTCCGGCTGAAGGCGACGCAATCGTTGCTGCGATCCGTGAAGCTGCGGAAGCAGGCATCAATGTTGTAGCGGTAGCAGACGATGCTTACTTCGGCCTCTTCTTCGAAGACTCGCTGCATGAGTCGCTGTTCGGCAAGCTTGCCGGCCTGCACGAGCGCGTGCTCGCAGTGAAGGTTGACGGCGCAACGAAGGAAGAATACGTATGGGGCTTCCGCGTAGGCTTCATTACGTACGCATCCCAATCCGAAGCAGCTCTTGCTGCACTGGAGCAAAAAACGACGGGTATTATCCGTTCGACGATCTCGAGCGGTCCGCACCCTTCCCAGACGTTCGTTCTCCGCGCGCTGCAAGCGCCTGAGTTCGAAGAGCAGAAGGCTGAGAAATACGCGATTATGAAACGCCGCGCCAACCGTGTGAAAGAGCTGCTCGACAGCGGCCGCTACGGTGATGTATGGGATTACTACCCATTCAACTCCGGCTACTTCATGTGCCTGAAGCTGACCAAAGTTTCCGCGGAAGCAGTGCGTCAGCGCCTGCTCTCCGAATACGGCGTCGGCACGATCGCCCTCGGCGATACGGACCTGCGCGTCGCATTCTCGTGCATCGAAGAAGGCGACCTCGAAGAACTGTTCGATACGATCTACAAAGCCGTAACGGACCTGCTGAACGGTTAATAAACAAAGCCTCCCGACCTTCTATAGGTTGTCGGGAGGCTTTTTTAACAAGGAGACGAGAATGGCGACACGTGTTTATTTATTTGTGGAGGAAGCAGCAGAGGCCAGCTTGAAGCTGGAAGCCTGGGAGGCCGCTCCGCCTGAAGTGCTGCGGTGCACGGATAACCAGCGAATAACGGTCCGATCCGGAAGCGGCCGACATCATGCGGACATTGAAATCGAATGTCGTCTTGCAGGGATAACATTGATGTTCAGCATTCGGGACCTATGGCAGGAGAAATCGCCAATGATTCATTCGATGCAGCAAAGCGTCGTGGATGATTATGAAGATGAAGACTATGACTATTGGGACCTCATCTATCCATTCGGCGTAGTTGAGCTTTATCGCATCAGTCTGGACCGCAGCCCGAACACAACAGAAGCAGATGCTAGAGCCTTCTTCCTCTTGCTGGAGCACTTCCTGTTGAAGCACTTCATGATGTACGCGTACCTCGAGCGTGAAATCCAACACCTTCCTCCATACTTTGTCGACAAGAGCAGCTGCGTCAAGACGTTTACTCATGAAGGAGAGCTTGGCTATCGAGTGAGAACATACGGTTAAAGGATGACGTAATAAACAAGCTGTGATATATTTTTTCAATACAAAATCTAGCAGATCCATCCAGAAGGAGGAGTATACTCCCATGAAGCGCCGCTACTTAACCGACCTTGACGGTACGCTGCTTCAATCCAATGCCACGTTGTCCGACTATACGGTACGTACATTAACAGAAGCATTGGAGCAAGATGTCATCATCAGTTATGCGACGGCGCGAAGCTATCAGAGCTCGACGACCGCCACCTCGCAGATCAATTGGCGCTATCCGGTTGTTCTGTACAACGGAAGCATGCTTCTTGATCCGTTGACGGGCAAAGTGCTTGGCGGACATTGGCTTGGTACGGACGTCTCGAATGAGGTGATCGAGCTCGGCCGTACGATGAACCTAGCGCCGTTCTTATTCGCACTTGACGGGGATGACAGAGAGCGTGTTCTGCACGAGAAGCTATCTCGTTATGGGGATACCGAGTTCTACGCAAGCCGCCCAGGCGACCCGCGATTTGCAGAAGTGGAGCATCTATCCTGCCCTCCTGACTACCGAACAATGATCGTCACTTACATCGGAAGACGGGAGGAAGTTGAACCGCTGTTCCGTGCAGTCGCTGACCGTTACGGTCCGGCTGTTCATTTGCATTTCATGCTGGACAACTATATTAAAGATCATTACTTCCTCGAAATCTCCCATCCGCTCGCGAATAAGGAGCATGGGCTGAAGCTGTGGTGCGAACAAGTCGGCTGTCAGCCGGAGGACGTTACCGTATTCGGCGACAACTTGAACGACATCGGCATGTTCAAGCGGGCCGGACGGCGAATGGCGGTTGCAAACGCCCACCGCGAGCTTAAGCTGCTGGCATCGGAAGTGATCGGCAGCAACGACGAGGACGGCGTTGCACGGGTTATCGAAGCAGACTTGCGAGGCTATAACGAGCAGGATTAATGGAGAAAGTATAAGAATCTACCAGCTATAATAATAGTTTCATATATGCAAAAAAGGAGCGAATGAAATGGCTGAGCTTCGCGCTATTGTTTTCGACCTGGATGAAACGCTGGCCGATCGGACGCGAACGCGCGATAGGTTCGTCGAGCTGTGGATTCAGCATTATTGGGCTGGCCGCGTCCACGATCCCGAGCAGCTTCACGAAGTATTCTGCCGCCTCGATAACAACGGTTATCGAGCGAAGGACGAGCTGTACCACATGCTCGTTGATGAATTGTCGTGGACGGATCCGCCGACAGAAGCGGAGCACTCGAAGTTCTGGCAGGAGCATTTTCCGAAGATGGCGGAACCGATGGACAACCTGCATAACACACTTGATTATTTCCTTCGCCAAGGGCTGAAAATTGGCCTCATTACGAACGGCAGGGAACGGGTGCAGCGTGCAAAAATCGATACGCTCGCGATCGGTCGTTACTTTCATGCCGCGCTTATTTCCGGCGCAGTGGGGGTCAAGAAGCCGGATGGCGCTATTTTCAGCCAATGCTTGAAAGCGCTTGAGATTGCTCCCGAGGAAGCCTGGTACGTCGGCGATCATCCGCTCAACGATGTTCGCGGCTCGGCAGATGCTGGCATGACGCCGATCTGGCTGTCACAAGGCGCAGCATGGAATGAAGAGTATACGGTAAAACCCGCGCATACGGTTCATTCGTTGCAAGAGCTGGTTCGCTTGTATGAATCGCTGCATGGTTAATCATGAGTAATGGGAGGAGCTCATACCGATGCGATATTACATCGTAACAGGATCTTCAAGAGGAATTGGCGCGGAGCTAGCGCAGCAGCTGCTCGGCCACGACCATTATGTCATCGGCATATCGCGTACGCCGAATGAGACGTTATATTCCTTCGCGAAAGAGCATGGCTACCGGTACGATTGGATTCCGTTCGATCTTACTAGATCGGAGCAAATCGAGCGGCTCGTCGAGCAGTTGATCGTCATTATCGATCGGCTCAGCGCAGAATCGGTCACACTGATCAATAACGCCGCGACCGTAACGCCGCTTGATACGATCGACCGACTCGATTGCGCTGGATTGTCGCATTCCCTGCATCTCAATCTGATGACACCGATTATGCTTACGAGCACATTAATCAACTTGACGAACGGATACGCTTTTGAACGGCTAATCGTTAATATTTCATCCGGCTCAGGCAGCTATCCCGCTCCCGGCATGAGCGTCTACTGCTCGGCGAAAGCCGCTTTGAATATGTTCAGTCAGTGTGTGCAAGCGGAAGAAGCGATACATGGACGACTTCGAGCAGTTTCCGTTGATCCGGGCATGGTGGACACCGCCATGCAGGAGCTCGCAAGAAGCGAAACGCACGACCACCCGATGCGTAATTTCTTCTCCCGCGCGGAACAGAACAAGCAGCTGCGCAGTCCGCGATATGTGGCAGAACGAATTATATCCGAGGTTATATTCTCCACGAGTGACAGCACTCATATTGTAATTGATTAGTATTAAACTTACACTTCATATCCGCCTGGGGGGGAATCCAATAATGTCGAACATCACGTACTCAACAACAACCACCGTAACCGCCGAGCAGCTGTCGCAGCTGTTCGAACGCGCCGGCATGAAACGACCGATCAACGACTTGCCCCGCCTGCAGAAGATGCTCGATCATGCGGACATTACCGTATCCGCTTGGGACGGCGAACGGCTCGTTGGTATAGCGCGCGCTATCACGGACTATGCCTATTGCTGCTACTTGTCGGATCTGGCTGTTGACGGCGAATATCAGAAGCACGGCATTGGCTCGAAGCTCGTAGACGAGGTGCGCCAAGAGATCGGCGATCTGTGCTCGCTCGTCCTTCTCTCCGCTCCCGGCGCGGTGAACTACTATCCGAAGATCGGCTTTACATTGTCGGACAAAGCTTATGTGATTCCGCGAGTCAAATAGTGGTGATAGAAAGCATAGAGTGCTAACGCGGACCATCGCGCGTTCATTTACTCCTAATGAGGGGCGGCTTCTATGCAAACCATCGCAAATAAAAGCAAGTTTATGCTCCTCCAGCTCATCCGATTCGGTTGGGGTCAGGCGCTGTCGTGCATGTTCGCTGTCGTTATTTTCGCGGCGATGGCATTCACGCATTTCATCGAGGTGCCGTTCATCCCGCGGTATGACTTTCTGCTGCTTGTCTGTATTGCGATGCAGTGGATTCTTATCCGGACGAAGCTGGAGACGATCGATGAGCTGAAGGTCATTATCGTGTTCCACTTGATCGGTCTCGCCTTGGAGCTGTATAAGGTACATATCGGGTCGTGGTCGTATCCTGCGGAAGGCTGGCTCAAATTCGGCGGCGTTCCGATCTACAGCGGCTTCATGTATGCGAGCGTGGCGAGCTACGTCTGTCAGGCTTGGCGCCGATTCCACCTTACGATCTCAGGCTGGCCGCCGCCCATTGTGTCGGTCGCGCTGTCCGCGGCGATTTATTTGAACTTTTTCACCAACCATTATGTTTACGACATCCGCTACTTCCTGATGCTCGCGCTGCTGCCTGTATTCGGCCGGGCGGTCGTTCGTTTCACAGTCGGAAGTCGTACCTACGCAATGCCGATGATCGTCTCCTATCTGTTGATCGGCTTCTTCATCTGGATCGCGGAGAACATCTCCACCTATCTCAAAGTGTGGAAGTACCCGAATCAGGAAGCCGCTTGGCACGTCGTCCACTGGGGCAAAATCGGCTCTTGGTTTCTGCTCATCATTATCTCGGTCATCATCGTCGTTGAACTGAAACGGCTCAAGGAAACGTTGAACGGCTCAGGCAAACGATCCGATATCATCAGTTGAATCTTATTGGGAAAACTAGGACTGAGGCAGCTCGCCCGGTCCTATGTTATCTTACGCAAGTGCCGCTCGTCATTTGGTGATGAATAGACGGTTGTGCTAAAATCAACCTAAATTTACCTCTTCAAAATCTACCTCTTAAGTCGGCTGTCGCACCGGACAAGGATTAATGAATCTAAGGAGGCTGGCAAGTATGATGGATTGGATCAATAAAGCCGTTTCACTCGGTCTTGGGGCAGCAATTGCAACCAAAGAGCAGGCAGAGAAGTTCGTCGACGATCTCGTGAAGAAAGGCGAGGTCAATCAATCGGAGTCGAAGCAGCTGGTCGATGATCTCATTCGCAAAGGTCAAGAATGGCAAGCTTCGATCGATGCTCGGATCAAAACCTACGTACGCGCCGCACTGCATGATGCCAATCTGACGACACGCGATGAATATGTCGCGTTGAAGGAGCGGATCAGCGAGCTGGAACGCCGGGTAGAAGCTCTGGAATCTTCAACCGATTCCAAATCCGAATCTAAATCCGAAGCTAAAACCTGCTCTGAAGATATCGACCCTGCAGCGCCTCCAACCTACGAATGATCGGCATTAACCGCCGCATCCGTCATCTGCAGCGGTATCGCGATATTGCGAAGGCCTTCGTCCGCAACGGCTTCGGCTTCCTTGTGAAGGAGCTGGGACTTGCGGACCGATTCCCTCTATCGTCCTTCCGCTCCGAAGATGACCGGGAGCATAAATTCAAATCTACCGGCGAGCGCATTCGCTTATTTCTAGAAGAGCTTGGTCCGACCTTCGTCAAGTTCGGGCAGATTGCAAGCACCCGGCCGGACCTGCTTCCAGCCGACATTATCGCTGAGCTCGTCAAGCTGCAGGACAGCGTTCCGCCAATTCCATATCACGCTGCTGCTGCCGTGCTGGAAGCCGAGCTTGGCGCCCCGATTGACGAGTTGTTCGCCCGCTTCGATGAAACGCCTGTAGCAGCAGCGTCGATTGGTCAGGTGCATCTGGCTAGACTGCCGGACGGCCGCGCCGTCGCCGTGAAGATTCAACGCCCCAACATTCAAGAACAGATCGAGACCGATCTCGAAATTCTCGACAATTTGTCCCGCATCGCCGAGCATCGTCTTGAATGGGCAGCCAACTATCAGCTTCGCGAGCGTATATCGGAACTAGCCCAGTCGCTGCGGGCCGAGCTTGACTACACAGTTGAGGGCCGCAACGCCGAGCGAATGGCCAAATCATTCGAACGCGACCCTTCGATCCATATACCGACGATTTATTGGGACTACTCCAGCCGCCGTGTACTGACGATGGAGCTGATCAACGGGGTGAAGATCACCGATCACGAGGCGTTGCAAGCGATGGGTATTACGAACAAACGGATTGCGGAGCGCATTACGAGTGCGATGTTCCATCAGATTTTCGAGGAAGGGTTGTTTCATGCCGATCCTCATCCCGGCAATCTGCTCGTCGAGCCCAATGGCGCCATCGGTCTGCTCGACTTCGGCATGGTTGGCCGGATGACGCCGACCATGAAGACGAACTTCGGCTCGCTCCTTATCGCCATGCGGCGCAACAGCACGAGCGGAATCATTCGCGCAATCGAGGCGCTTGGCGTGCTGCCCGTCGATATCGATATGCGAAGGCTGCGGGATGACATCGATCTGCTGCGGGACAAATATTACGACGTGCCGCTCAGCCGTATCAGCCTCGGCGAATCGGTCAGCGAACTATTCTCCGTCGCTTATACGCACCGCATCCGAATCCCTTCTGACTTTATGCTGCTGGGCAAAACGATGCTGACGCTCGAAGGCGTCGTGTCGTCGCTTGATCCTGACTTCAGCATCATCAGCGTCGCCGAACCGTTCGGACGCCGGCTGTTTCTCGACCGGCTGAACCCTCGCTCATTCGCCGAGAACGCCGTCGAGCATGTAAGCGAATATGCCGACCTGCTGGCCGATCTGCCGGAGACGCTGCGCGATGTATCGAGTCTTGTGCGCAAAGGAAAGCTCCGGACCGAAATGTCGATACCGGAGCTGGAAACGTTCCTGCGCAAAATCGATCGTGTCGGCAACCGCCTCACGTTCAGTATTGTGCTGCTGTCTTTCAGCATTATTATGGTAGGGCTTATCATCGGCTCGTCGCTTGGACGCCAATCGTCGATTATCTGGCATTTCCCGGTCATCGAGATCGGCTTCGGCATCGCAGCCTTCATGTTCCTGTTTCTATTATTCGCGATCTTCCGCTCGGGGCGGTTCTAATGATGCTCGCCTCTCTGCCTAAGTTCCGCTCCTCATCAGTCTTCTTCATCATCCTTCAACGCTTTGCGGCGAACGGCGCTCGGCCGTCGCAGCACGCCATGCAACAGTGCTGCTGCAGGTGCAGCAACTGCCTGCAGCACGCTGTCATGAATGACGAGCGCGATGCCGCCAGGCAGCCACATGAGCAGCGTGCAGATGATGTATGCCATCCGATCAACAGATGCTAATGAATCAATCCGCCGCTGAGCCGGCAGCGGATACAGATGCCCCCACACCGCATACTTATGCGACTGTCGCAGCGATCCGAGCTGCAATCCGATAATTCCCGCTGCCAGAACGAACACAATGGTCGCTCCCCAGCCGCTCAGCCATACCGCATCGCCAAGCCAGTACAGGACGAGCATGCCGAGCAGCGTCAGTCTGATCAGCATGCCGCCAAGCTCTGTCCGAAGCAGCGTCATCGTGTATAGATATACATACGTGTCCCGCTGCGCGAATCGGATCGTCTTCCCGATCCATGCTGCGTAACCTCTTCTCGCAATACGAGGCGCCTGGGTCGGCACATCGATGAAGAGAGCAAGAAACCGATAATATCTGCGCCGTGTACGTCCCTCTTCTCGAATAAGCGTATCCCACGGCAGCGCATGCTTCCTCGGCAGCCGATAGACGACCGCCATTAACGCAGCAACCAGCAGCCCGAACAGCACTGCCTTCCACGGTGCAAGCCGGAACAGTGCAGCCAACGTTACCCCGGTTAACACCCATCGGATCAATCGAAGCGATCGTCTCATCCCCGCTTCCGCTGTTCTCCGCTCCTGCCACGCACCGGCTATATTCCCAGCTTTCAGAGCAGCAAGCGCAATCGCAAGGATAAGAGCATTCGCGGTTCCATCGCCCAGCTTGTACAGCGGCCAATAGGCCAGCAGCGTGAACCAGACGCCGATCAAAGTCGGGATGCCTGTGTACCGGAACGAGCGGCGCAAGTATTGATGCATCTCCAGCTCTCGCGGGAGCAGGAAGACGGTATCCGCCGGCTTCAGCCACGTCCGCAGCGGACTCCAGCAGGTGAACCCGATAACGAGCACAACGCCGAATGTCGTAATGGGAAAATGCTCGGGCAAATCTCGCACCAGCGCCGCATACCCGATCGTAGCGACGATCAGCAGCAGCAGCACCACGCCAGGAAAGCCGCTTTGCGCCATATAGCCGACATATGGCTTCAGCTCATTGCGGAACGCAGCTGCCCGCGTGGACCAGAGCTGATCCGGCTCGAACCGGTTCACATACGGCTGCGTAACCCGCTGCTGCTCGCGATGCGAGCTGCCCGTCGTCGTCCTTTCCGTCCTATCGGCCATTGCTGATCCCTCCGCCGCCACTCGCCGTCTCCGACACGAGTCGGAAGAATGCTTCGTCCAGCGTTCCGCTTGTCATGCCAGCCGCTCGAAGCACATCATCGAGCTTGCCTTGCGCAGCGATACGTCCATGATGCAGCACGATATATCGATCGCAATACGTCTCGACGGTGGACAGAATATGCGAGCTCATGAGCACGGCAGCGCCGGCCTTCTTCACTTCGACGAGACGGTCCAGCAAGGAACGAATGCCAAGCGGATCCAATCCAAGGAATGGCTCGTCAATAATAAAGAGCGGCGGATCCGCCAGCAGCGCGTTCATGATCATTACTTTCTGTTTCATGCCCTTGGATAGATGTTCGGCGAAGGCGCTTCGTTTCGCCCGCATATGGAACTCGTCCAACAGATTCTCCATTCTGCTGTTATAGGCATTCGCATCTACGCCATATGCCATTCCCGTCAGGCGGAGATGCTCATCCACCGTCAGCTCATCGAACAGTACCGGAGACTCCGGCACATAGGCAATGGAGCCCCGGTAGCGCTGCGGATCGGCATCCAGCTTCGTGCCGTTCACTTTCACTTCGCCGGCATGCGGCTGCATTAAGCCTAGAATATGTTTGATTGCCGTGCTTTTGCCCGCACCATTCAATCCGATCAGTCCTACGATCTCGCCTGGACGAACATCGAAAGTGAGGTTATGCAGCACAGGTCGTCTTGGGCTGTAGCCGCCAACGAGATCCGTTACTTCAAGCGCCGGACCGTCTCCTATACGATTGATTTGCTTCGCATCCTGATTCATCCGATCTCCCCCTGTCAACTGACCTTATTATACCTGAAAATAGGGAGCAAACGGAAACGGGCGCTATTCGCTATCGTCTGAAAGCATGGAATCAAACTTATCTATTAGACATTCTCGATCGTGGAAGCATGCGCTAATTCTTTACTTGATACCAACGTTGTATTGCATTTTGACCTATGCGATGCGATGATCAATAAGATACATACTCTTTACATTGTTTAATCCGCTAATCGCCTATCTTCACAACGAATAAAGGAGCTTGATAGGAATGAGTAAGGATATCAAATTCAACCACGACTGGCGCTTCTCGCTTCATCCCGTTGGAACGACGCTGGACACGATTAACGCTGGCGGTTTCGAATGGGAGAACGTTACGCTGCCTCATGATTGGCTCATCTTCGATGCGAATAACCTGTATGCGAACGGAGACGGTTGGTATAACAAAACGTTTACGATCGATGACCTGAATCCGCTTCATACGATGACGCTTCGGTTCGAAGGCGTATATATGGACTCGAATTATTATGTGAATGGCCGCTTCGCCGGTACTTGGAAATACGGCTACTCGACCTTCGAAATCGACATAACGCCGTTCATCCAGCCTGGCATCAACGACATTCATGTTCAAGTGACCCATGAGTCCCCGAACTCGCGTTGGTATTCGGGGGCTGGCATTTATCGTTCCGTGTGGCTCAAAACGTACGCCGAACGCCATATTGCGGCGGATGGCGTCTATATTAGCGCAGTGCAGCAAGACGGCAGTTGGACCGTAGACGTTAGTACGGAAACGATTATTTCGGAAGGGCTCGATTCGGCCGCATCTATTAAGCTTCGCCATCGGATGCTGGATGCATCAGGCACGCTCGTACATGAGGAAGTAACGTCGGTTCAAGCTGATGCTTCTGAAGCGGTAGTCGTAACCGCTAGCAGCTTTGTCTACTCGAGCCCTGCCCTGTGGGATATCGATAACCCCTATGTGTACAAGCTGCAGACCGAGCTGATCGTCGACGAGACTGTGGTCGATTCACAGATTCACAGCTTCGGTTTCCGTACGTTCGGCTTCGACAGCCAGCAAGGCTTCTTCCTTAATGGCCGGCATCTGAAGCTGAACGGCGTATGCCAACATCACGACCTCGGATGCTTAGGCGCTGCGGTGAATCGCACGGCGCTGAGAAGGCAGATCGAGCTGCTGCAAGAAATGGGCGTTAACGCGATCCGTTCCGCTCACAATATGCCTGCCGTCGAGCTGATGGAATTAGCCGATGAGATGGGCGTGCTGATCGTATCGGAAGCGTTCGATATGTGGGAACGCAAGAAAACGACGTACGATTACGCGAGATTTTATCCCGAATGGTGGAAGAAAGACATCGCCAGCTGGGTGCGCAGAGACCGCAACCATCCGAGCATGCTCATGTGGAGCATTGGCAATGAGATCTACGATACGCATGCAGACGAACGCGGCCAAACGTTGACGCGGGAGCTGATGGACGAGGTGCTGCTCCATGATCCGCGCGGCAATGCAGTCGTTACGATCGGCTCTAACTATATGCCATGGGAGAACGCTCAGCATTGTGCGGACATCGTCAAGTTCGCGGGCTACAACTACGGGGAGAAATATTACGACGCCCATCACGAGCAGCATCCGGACTGGATTATATATGGCAGCGAGACTTGCTCCACCGTTCAAAGCCGCGGCATTTATCACTTCCCGCTTGCGCAATCGATGCTGGCCGACGACGATGAGCAGTGCTCCTCGCTCGGCAACAGCTCGACAAGCTGGGGCGCAAGAAGCACGGAGGCCTGCATCATCTCCGATCGCGATGCGGCCTACTCGCTTGGTCAGTTTCTATGGACAGGCTTCGACTATATCGGAGAGCCGACGCCCTACCATACGAAGAACTCTTATTTCGGACAGATCGACACTGCAGGCTTCAAGAAGGACGCGTTCTACGTCTATCAAGCGGAATGGACCGATTATAAGCGCAAGCCGATGGTTCATATTTTCCCATATTGGGACTTCTCCGAAGGTCAGTTGATCGATGTTCGTGTATGCTCCAATGCGCCGAAGATCGAACTGTTCTTCAATGACGTGTCGCAAGGAACGTTCGATATTGATCATAAGCATGGCAAGCAGCTGGTCGGCAACTGGCAGATTCCTTATACCGCAGGCGTACTGCGCGCCGTTGCTTACGATGAGAACGGAACGCCGATCGCAACTGATATTCAATCGTCGTTCGGCGACGCGGCTTCCATCGCACTGACTGCAGATAAGACAACATTGACGTCTGACGGCTCCGATCTCGTGTTTATCGAGATCTCGGCATTGGATTCGGACGGCATTCCAGTTCAGAATGCAAACAACCGCATTCATGTAACGGTAGAAGGCGCTGGCCGTCTAGTTGGACTCGACAATGGCGACAGCACCGACTACGACCAATATAAAGGCAGTAACCGGAGGTTGTTCAGCGGCAAGCTGCTTGCTGTTGTCGCGAGCACGCTCGAGAGCGGTACGATAACGGTGCGAGCGGAATCTAGAGGTTTGGTTTCCAAGGTTATTACATTGGAGGCATCTGCCCCAGTGGAGATGGCAGAGGCATCGAACACTCGGACGCTTTATGCCTATGCTTCTGCTCATGCGGAAGTTGGCGTTCGAGGTCCAGTTTCGCTGGAAGACGATGAAGTGCCCGTGCGCAAGCTGGAAATCGTCTGCCCGCAGGGCAATCAATTGACGGCCGACAACCGCTCTCTGCCGCTTCAGGTCGTCCTTCATCCGAGTAATGCGACTTACCAAGAGGTGCAGTGGCGGATTACGAATGCAGGCGGAATCGATTGCAGCTTCGCAACGCTTGCAACAGACGGACAACAAGCGGTCATTACGGCTCTTGGAGACGGCGATTTCTACGTTCGATGCGGTACAACGAACGGCGCCGATTCGATTCGTCAGTACTCGCTCATGCAATGTCAGATCAGCGGTCTTGGCCAAGCCTTCATGAATCCGTATGAATTCGTATCGGCTGGTTATTGCAGCTCCGCCAGCCGCAATCTGACGAACGGCAACGAGCGCGGCATGGCTTCGTCGCGTGACGGAGAGAGCTGGATCTGCTTCGAGAACATCGACTTCGGCAGCTATGGTTCGGACGAGGTGACGATGCCGATCTTCTCGCTCGACAACGAGCCATTCACGATCGATATGTGGGATGGCATACCTGGGGAAGCTAACGCCATGCTGCTGACGCAACTTACGTACCAGAAGCCTACCCGCTGGAATGTGTATCAAGAGGAAACCTACAAGCTCCCTAGAAGATTGACCGGGGTAAGGTCCATTACGTTCGTGCTGCGGCGCAAAATCCATCTCAAAGGCTTCCAGTTCATACGCGCCGAGAAGGCGTTCGCGCGTCTGGCCGCTCTGGACAACAATCATATCTACGGCGATACGTTCACGCTGACGGATGATTCGATTGATCATATCGGCAACAATGTCTCGCTCGTCTTTGAGGATATGGACTTTGGCGAGGAAGGCAGTACGAGGCTGATCATCTGCGGACGCTCGCCGATCGATAACAATACGATCCATATTCAATTCGCAGGCGAGCAAGGCGAGTCGAAGCAGCTCGTTGAGTTCGGCTATTCCGAAGACAGCTGCGAGCGGGAATATGCGCTGGAGCGAATTACGGGGAAACAAACGGTGACGTTTGTGTTCTTGCCGGGCAGTCAGTTTAACTTCCATTGGTTTCAGTTTGAAACGTGATAGGGGCTGTCGCCCCTATGACCCCACTATCTACTAACTGAATCTATTTGTTATAAACAATAAAACCAAATTTTCTACCCACCTAAATCCTCCCTGCTAGGGAGGACCCCCGGGGTCTCCGACCCCGGGACCCCGGATGGGGTCGGTAGCGGAACTTGAGCGTGCGTGCAATACTGCGTGCTGGGAGTCGTGTGCCCTACGGGCACAACTTCTGTTCGAGCTTATTAAAAGACGTGTGTAAGATACTGCGTGTGGGAGTCGCGTGCCCTGCGGGCACAACTTCTGTTCGAACGTATTTTTAACCACCTAGAACAAACAGAAAGAAGCGCTGCTGAGCAGCGCTTCTTTCTGTTTGGAGCAATATTTATAGAAAAACTATTTAATCGTAATGATCTTAACAACACCATTGATAAGCGTCAGTTCGACCGCTTGCCCTTTTACGAGCTTGGAAGCATCACCGGAGATGACAACATCCGCGACGTTGATCACATATGCCTGCAACGCGCCATTAACCGTGCCCGTAATGGAGATTGTCGTTTTGCCTTGCGCGTTCAACGATACAGAGTCCACTGCGCCCACAACGACGGAAGCCAGTTTCGTCACCTCGACGAAGATGACTTTATTGTTTAACGTACGTACAATCACCTCGTCGCCTGCCTTCAGATCTGTCAGCGCCGCTTTTTTATCCTCGCGGAAAACAATGACGCTCGGATCAATCGCCAGCGTATACTCTGTATTATTAGCCTCAACTACAACGATGCTGTTGTTCGATACCGCTGCTTTCAGCGTACCCGTAACCGTATCTGTCGCCGGCGTTGGCTGTGCAAGTTTCGTCACTTCGATGTAGATGACATTACCGTTGAGCGTACGCACAACCACCTCGTCGCCTGCCTTCAGGTCCGTGAGCGCTGCTTTCTTGTTGTCACGCAGAACAATGACAGTCGGATCAATCGTCAGCGTGCTCTCTGATTTATCAGCCTTCACGACAACGACGCTATTGTTCGCTACCGCTGCTTTCAGCGTGCCATTAATCGTTTCTGATGTCGGCGTTGTCGCAGCATTCTTCTTCACTTCAATGAAGATGACTTTTCCGTTGAACGTACGCACAACTGCCTCGTCGCCTGCTTTCAAGTCCGTGAGCGCTGCTTTCTTGTTGTCGCGGAGAACAATTACAGTAGGATCAATCGGCAACGTACTCTCTGTTTTATCAGCCTTCACGATAACGATGCTGTTGTTCGATACTGCAGCTTTCAGCGTGCCGTTAATCGTTTCTGTCGTCGGCGCTTCCTGTGCAAGTTTCGTCACCTCGATGTAGATGACATTACCGTTGTACGTACGCACAGTCACTTCGTCGCCAGCTTTCAGGTCCTTAAGCGCTGCTTTCTTGTTATCGCGCAAAACGATGACCTTCGAATCAATCGTCAGCGTACTCTCCGTTTTATCAGCCTTCACAACAACGATGCTGTTGTTCGATGCCGATGCTTTGAGCGTACCCGTAATCGTTTCGGATGTTGGCGCTTCCTGTGCAGGTTTCGTCACTTCAATGTAGATGACTTTACCGTTGTTAGTACGAACCAGCACCTCGTCGCCTGCTTTCAGATCAGCGAGTGCAGCTTTCTTGTTATTGCGCAAAATGATTGCTTTCGAATCAATCGTCAGCGTGCTCTCTGTTTTATCTGCCTTCACAACAACGATGCTGTTGTTCGATGCCGATGCTTTGAGCGTACCCGAAATCGTTTCGGATGTCGGCGCTTCTTGTGCCAGCTTCGTTACCTCGATGAAGATAACGTTGCCGTTATACGTGCGAACCAGAACTTCGTCGCCAGCTTTCAGGTCCGTCAGCGCAGCTTTCTTATTATCGCGGAAAACAAACACGCTCGGATCAATCGCCAGTGTTTTCTCTGACTTGTCAGCCTGTACGACCGTGATGCTGTTATTCGATACGGCTGCTTTCAGCGTACCCGTAACTGCCGTATTGTCTTGATCCGGCAGCTGGCTGTCTGTGCGATCGAGCAGCGCAGCGAGCTCGGCACGCGTTACCTGTTGATTCGGACGGAATGTATTGTCGTTATAACCCGTAATGATACCTTTTTGAAGCGCAACCGCTACATAACCTACAGAGCCGGCAGGAATCTGCTTCGCATCTTTGAACGTCAGCTTCGTATTGCTTGCCGCCTTCGCTTCCGCTTCGAGCTTGAGCGCCTTCACGAGAATCGTTGCCGACCACAGGCGAGTCGCCGGTTTCTCTGGTTGAATCGAATCCTCTGTTTCCGAGAACAGATCGTTCTCAAGCGCTACTGCCACATAGCCGACTGCCCATGGATATTTCTTCTTCAGCTGGTCCGCATCCTTAAAGTTCAGGTTGCTGCTCATCTCTGCTGCGGATTCAGCCTGTTCGCGAAGTCCCATCAGGCGAACGGCTGCTACGATCGTCTCGATTCGGCTGATCTTCTGGTTCGGCTTGAACGTGCCATCCCCATAACCGTTCAGAACACCTTTGGACGCCAGGCGAATAATATATTCCTGCGCCCACTTCATATCGTCTTCGTCCTTGAAGTTTACGTTGATTGTGATATTGCTCGAGTTCTTCTTGTCGTCCTTGTCTTTCTTATCGTTATCGTGGTCGTCGTTTCCTCTTGCGAATGCGGATGAAGCACCGCTCAGCAGAACCGCTGCCGCCATCGTACTAATTGCGAATTTTTTGAATGTAGAAATTTGCATAATAAAAAGCCACCTCTCCTAATATGCGTAATTACGGTCCATTGCTACCGTTTTTTCCCTTCGCCCATATCGTTCGGGATCAGGAATTCGCTTTTGGGGGGTGGCTTAATAAAATAATACTTTAGTCTTGTTCTTTCGCGGCGTTGCGTTTCTCCTTCAGCCACTTCGGCGCGCCTTTATCCTTCTTGTCCTTCTGGCGCTGACGCTCCGCTTGGGCTTTGCTCTTGGCACCCTGCGGGCGTTCTTGGGTGCCTTGCGGCCTATTACCATTCGAACGAACTCGCGGCTGCGATTCCGACGAAGCTGCCGCCGGCTTGTCCGTGCGGGAATTCGGACGCTCGGCATCTGCAGGCTTACGGGATACGGGCCGCTGCTCAGCCGATGGCCGGCGGAACGAATCCGCGCTGCTGACCGAAGCGGTACGAGCACCTTCTTGGCGTACGAATGGCCGCTGTTCTGGCCGTTGATCCGGTCGTTGCTGTGGTCGTTGTTCGCGGCTTTGCTCGCGATCTCTATCTGATGCAGCCACTCTTCCGAACGAGGAACTGCTGCTGCCCGACTGGGCTGGACCGCCTAGTCGACGCGCCTCTTGCGGCGTTACCAGCTTGCCGCGAGCCATTACCCGCTCCTCCAACACGATGCCGAGCCGCTTCGAGAACTTGTCCATAATGAACCGTTCCTGATGCGTAATGATCGTGATGACCATACCCTTATTGCCCATGCGGCCCGTCCGTCCTGCACGATGTACATAATGATCCGCATCAATCGGCGGATCCAGATTCAGCACGAGCGGCAGGCCGGAAATATCGATGCCCCGCGCAGCGATATCCGTTGCGAGCAATATTTTGCAGCTGCCGCCGCGGAACTTATCGAGAGTAGACGAACGGCGCTGCTTGTTCGCGTCGCCGTACAGCATATCGACGGAGAAGCCTTCATAACGCAGTTTCGATTCCCATTGCGCGATATTGTCCGTATCGTTCAAGAACAACAATGCCGACGTCGGGTTGATCAGCCGGACGAGTCTGCGGGCAGCATCCACCTTATCGCGCTTATCAACGACGATGTAATAATGCTCGATCGTCTCGGCAACGCGCTGTTTGCCGGCGAGATCGATCAGCTTCGGCTCGCGCATCCACTTGTTCTCCATGCCGGCCATCTCTTCTGGCCGGGTTGCCGAGAAGAAAGCAAGCTGGCGGTCGCGCGGCGTGCTCTTCAGAATGGCATCAACCTCGCGCACAGAGCCGAGGTTGAATACTTGGTCGGCTTCATCGATGACGAGGAACTTCACTTCGCTCAGTTTTAGCCTGCGCGCCTTAAACAACTCATGTATACGGCCTGGTGTGCCGACGATGAGCTGCGGTTTATTTTTCTTCAAACTATCGATCTGTCTCTGGACAGCCGCACCGCCGATCAGCGGCACTACGCGCACGCCGGCAGGCGCACCGTACGTCTGCGCAACGCGTGTAATCTGCATCGCCAGCTCTTGCGTCGGCGCAAGCACGACAGCCTGAACACTGCTGCTCTCGCTATTAATGCGCTGCAACGCAGGCAGCAGGAACGCAAGCGTCTTGCCGCTGCCTGTCTGCGATCTTGCCGTAACGTCCGCACCCTCCAGCAGCACCCCGATCGTATCGCACTGCACAGGTGTCGGCTCGAGCAGCCCCTCGGACACTAGTGTATCGGCCAGCTTCTCTGCAACGCCGATGTCAGTCCATTTGTTCGTCATTCCTATATTCCTCTTTCCGTTATCCGCCCCAATTGGGACAGGTCATTAAGCTTACTTCTTATTCAACATGCCGCCTGCAATCCGGTCCGACAGCCGCGGGAACAGATGATACAGCTTCACGCCGAGCGCCGCCCAGCCAGGCAGATCGATCTCGGCCTTGCCTTTATCGATTGCTCTCACGACAGCATTCGCAACACGGTCCGGCTTCATCATAAGCGATTGTACGCTGCTCACATAAGTGCCGCCCGGATCAGCCGTCTCGAAGAATGGGGATTCGAACGGGCCAGGATTAACAGCCGATACGAGGATGCCCGTTCCTCGCAGCTCTTGGCGCAGCGCGTTCGTAAACCCGAGCATGGCATGCTTCGATGCAGCGTAACCTGTCGACTTCGGCGTTCCGAGCTTGCCAGCGATCGAAGCGATATTGACGATCTGGCCGCTGCCTCGTCGCAGCATCTGCGGCAGTATCGCCTTCGTGCAGCGGACAGCCCCCATATAGTTCGTATCCATCATCTGTTCAAAATGCGTGAGCGGCGCGTCAACGAATCGTTCGAAGTAGCCAAACCCTGCATTGTTCACCAACACGTCCACGCCGTCCATCTCGCGCCAAATCCGATCAAGCACTGCTGCGGCAGCTTCTGCATTCGTCACATCCAGCACGTAGCTGGATATGCGGTCTGCATTCGGGACGGATTGCACAGCAGCGCGGAGCTTCGACTCATTCCGTCCCGTTATCGCGACTCTAGCCCCCTGCTGTACAAGCTGAATTGCCGTCATTAGACCTAGTCCGCTGGAAGCGCCCGTTATGACAATTTTCTTCCCTTTCAGCATCTTCGCATCACCTGCCTCTAGTGTACTTCATCCAATGATTGGACGCAAAATAGAAAGACGATCCTGCTGCCTCCAAAGCGGATGCGAGAGGATCGTCTGCTGTCAAACATTAATCATTTCTCATACAGTAAGGAAAAAGGCTCCCCTGGGAGCCCGTTTCGTGTTACGATGCTTACGACGCAATTAACACTTGAATATCCATTTCGCCAATACCTTCCATGATCAATGGAATGGTCAAAGCTTTCGTTGCTGCAATTCCAGAATCATGTGTACTAATAAAGATAGGCGGAGTAATATCAACATGAACGCCCTGATTGTAAAGAATCGTGCTTGCATTGCCGCTGATCATGTTGCCAAGCTCTGAGATTGCGCTCTTGCCGATCTCATCGATTTCCGAAATGATGAATCCGCCCATCATCGCAGATATCATTTTGAGAGCGACGGGTACACTGATGCCAAATACAACACGACCTTGCATTTGACCATTGATACCAATTTGAATAAATATATAATTATCAACAATCGCAAATGGCTTCAACCCCGGTTGCCCGGTAGCCGGTTTAATCTGTACGACTTGCTCAATAACATTTTTGGCGGATTCTAAAAACGGGTTTATGTACTCTGCTTTCATGGAGGACAGTTCTCCTTTTCGACAGCGTTCGCGAGCTTCCGCTAATTGAATCCATTATACTGAATTCGCTAGGACAAGTATACTATATATTTAAAGTTTGGTACTTTATACCCAACAAAGGGAGGAACAACATGCCTAACGTATGGGCACATTTCCTATTCGGCCACACCATCATAGAGCGCCTTGGAGAGCAGGAGTGGATCTCGGACGAGGAGACTCGCAAGTGGTTCAACCTGGGCTGCCAAGGCCCAGACTTTCTATTCTATCACCGGTTCCTCCCGTGGCATAAAAATACGATCATGAATCAGCTCGGCTCCGACATGCACAATTACGAATGCGGCCCTGTCTTAATGGATCTGCTTGATGCGGTCAGCGGCCGTTTGTCTTCGAAGGAAGGCCGATATTCCGCCGCGTACGGGCTTGGCTTCGTGCTTCATCACGTATTGGATCGCAATATGCATCCATACGTATTCAGCCGTTCCGGCTTCCGCAAGTGGGACCATCAACGGTTTGAAACGGCGATGGATACGATTGTCGCCTCGCGTCTGTTCGGAATCGAGACGTGGAAGACACCGGTATGGAAAGAAATATCGCCAAGCCAACCGCTGCCTGGCACGCTTCGCGAAGCGTTCGAGAACATCGCGGCCGTTCGTTACCCTCACTTGGCATCCGCGATTAAGAGCGAATATTGGAATGAAGCCATGCGCGACATGATTAGCGCGCAGCGGCTGTTCTACGACCCGACCGGCATTCGTCGATTGCTGACGTTCGGCAAGATCGAGCCGCTGTCTTATCGGAAGAACTTGCCGGATTACGATTGGATGAACGAGCAGGAGCTGCCTTGGCTCGATCCGGTAGATGGCAAGACGCTGCATACGATCAGCGCATGGACGCTGTGGGATCAGGCGGTCGAAGATGCGCTCGCAGTCACGCCAGCCGCACTGGCGATGATACGTGAGACGAATATTGCGGGCGAAGCTCGGACTGTGACGGCAGAGCTGGAGTTGAACCGCTCTTTCGAGCTGCGCTCGGCGGTTGAGGAGCTGCTAGGCAGCCGGTCATATGAGACGGGATTGTCCTGTGATAGTGGCGAGATGATTCGATATGCTGACCCGATCTGGCCGG
Organism: Paenibacillus sp. CCS19; assembly: GCF_033239625.1. Lineage (NCBI taxonomy): Bacteria > Bacillati > Bacillota > Bacilli > Caryophanales > Paenibacillaceae > Paenibacillus > Paenibacillus sp. CCS19. Next base: position 41,524 of record NZ_BTCK01000033.1, on the reverse strand, counting down.
ACGGCGGTGTGAAGGTGGCGGAAGTTGCTGAGAGTGCGGGATGAGATTGCAGGGATGCAGGGATGGGCTCGCTTCGCGTTGGCTTGGTCATGCAGACTCACTGCGCAGGCGGTACTTCATACGATCGCTGTTGTCCTCGGATTGTTCTGATTATATAAATTCAGAAGTGGTAACAATCCGAGTGACAAAGGCGAACGCTAAAAGCTTTTCGGAGAAAAGCTACTTCGAAAGCATAAGCTGCTTCTTCAGAAGCACACACCTGCTCCGTTCGTAAGCATGACGGCAGCTCTCCACGCCTCGCTTGTGAGATTTGGTTGCTCGCTTTCATATATAGCTCGCATAGTCTTTAAAGACACTACATAGCCGAGTAGCTTCGCCGTATGTGTGCAGCATGAAAGATCACTCGCTGGTGGTGTTTCTTACGATCAATGTTGTCCTCGAATTGTTTCGTTTACCCGTTACTTTCCTTACATAGTCATTACCCTTCTACAGATACTTTCACACCTTGATTTTGCAACACGAGGAGATTAGACGGCCTCGTGTTGTTTTTTGTTGCGGCGATAGGTGAGGCGCAGCATGCGGAGGCGATCGTAGACGAGGTCGAGCGATTTGTCTGCTGCGCCTTCGATGCCGTATACGTGCTGCATGACTGGCTTTAAGTATTTGTCGCCGACCGCATCGAACGCCTCGAGTACGGCTTGCCGCTCTTCGACTGGCATTTCGGCAAGCTCTGTCTCGACGATCGGCTCCATGTCGTAGCCTTCCGTCTCAAGCTGCTCGATCCGATCCAGCAAATTGCGTCTTGTCATGACAAGCTCGACCTGCAGTTCGCTGAGCGTACGTCCATGCGAGATCGCATCGAGGATAAGCCGTTTCTCCTGATGGCGTTCCATCTGGCTTTTGTACTTGAGCTCCTTCTGGCGATAAGACCATTGCCAATATTGCTTCGTATCCAACATGGACACCACCCAGTCGAGCGGGAAGGATGTCTCGCGCGCATGCTGCATCGTAATCGCAAGCACTTGCTCGGCATGGGCTTTCATCTTCGATTCGCCCCAACCCGGAATTTGTGCAAGCTCCTGCTCGGTGTGCGGTTTGAACGCGCTGATCATATTCAGCACGCGGTTCGTTGCGATCATGTAGGCCGACTTGCGCTGCTGCGCAGCTGTCTTGCGACGCCATTCCCGCAGTTCCTCGAACAGCGCGGTGTCGGCATGAAGCTCGCCATAACATTGCATCATCATAATGATGCTTCCCGGCGACGTCTTGCGCTCATCCAACATGCCGTCGATGACAGGCTGGAAGCCTTCGCCCATCTTCAAGGCGACGCCGTGCCGGAAAGCCGCCAGCATCTCTTCCCACGATAAGCCCTCATACCAAGTTGCCGTCTCCTCCGAACCTTCCGTCCAGAGCACAAGCCACTTGCCATCATTTTCGCAGATCGATACTTTAGCCCCCATGACTGTTCTGTCTCCGTCCACGCGATCGAAAGTGTTCATGAATACTACCTGCATCGTCATCCATCCCCGTTATTCGAATTCCGAATAAGGACAGCGGACAGTACCTCCCGATCCCCGTATACGACAAAAAAGAGGCATCTCCGCCGATACGGTAGAGGTGCCTCCTCATGTCCTTGATTCAGTTACCCTTAATATAGCATCTATTTCCATATCGTACAAGAACTAATCCATGACCGGTTTGCCCCCGCACTCCAGGCGATGATATGATGTGTGCATTGAAATAAGGAAGAAACGGAGGCTTCATCATGCTGCATGATTTTGATTTTATGTCGGATACAACCGAAGAAACATCAACGCGATTCGTAACATTCATAACGCCGAGTCTGAAACGATTCGATCTCGCCGTCACGACGACGAACCGCTTCTATGGCAAGAAGCTTGTGACCGATCTGCAGGCTGGACGAACGGCTATTATCGGCTCGGATGACCTGGAGGAAGAAGGCTATCTGGAGCATGTCTTTAAGTTGACGGAAGAGGAAGCGGAAGAATTAAACCAGTTTTTGCAGCTTGTCGTTGGAACGGTGAATTTTACCGACTGATTCGGGCACAATGATCTGTGGGTCATATAACCGACCCGTAGTAACGCTTCCTAGCCATGCTTATAAGAGGGGTGTGTCATGAACCGTAACAACGATGAGAATTACACCGACTTCGCAGTCGTCGAATCGTCTCGCAACGATCTGACGTCCGAGGAATTCCCGGATGGTCCTTACGGGGCCGATCTCGAGTCGGAATCGCTGGGCAAGAGCAAGCCGTGGCGGCTGGAGCAGCGGTCAATCAACCCGTACGGCTATGAGAATCGTTCGCTTCACGCGGGCATGGAACGCGGTTATCCCGGCGATTTCAAACAGCAGCCATCGATTCCGGAAGTTCAAGACGAACCTTAAACGCGCCATTACACACCAAACACTAACGGCATTCCGCAGCGAGACGGAATGCCGTTTTTTCGCACCTATTACTGACTTACGTGAAGCTTAACCGGCAGACCGGACCTCGCGGATTCATTCGCAGCCATCGTCACGCGATGCGTCTTCCATGCGTCCTCATAGTCAGATAAGATGCGAGACGTATCACCTGTCCGCACCGCGTGCAGGAACGCTTCGTTCTCCGACTGATAAGGATTGCTGCGCGATTTGTATTCCGTTCGTTTGCCTTCCTCGAAATCGATCAACGCCTCGCCGGTCACTTCCAACATGCCCTTATCGGTGTAAATTTGCAGACCGGAACGGTCCCCGCCGCGGATGGCGCACGTATTGCTGATCGTCGCTATCGCTCCGCTCGCGAGCTTCATTGTAACCGCTCCTACGTCCGGAACCGTAACGCCTTCCTCGCGCTGCGCCGCGAGCACATTGCCATATGCCGCATACACTTCATGAACGTCGCCGAGCAGATAGCGCATCATATCAACAATATGCGTCGTCTGCTCGACGAACTGTCCGCCGGACGTTGCCATGTTACGCCACCAATAAACGCCAGGCATCCCGCCCATCCATTGTCCCTGCGCCATAACCGGCGTACGGTCTGCGAGCATCGCCTTCGCGCGGCCTGTGCTTTCCATATAGCGGAAGTGATACCCGACAGATGTAATCAATTGCTTGCGAGCAATCTCTATACGAATCCGGTTAGGCGTCTCTTCGTCAATCCCGATCGGCTTCTCCACCAAGAATGGTATGCCTCGCTCGACAAGCGCCAATTCAATCTCGCCGTGTGCGAAGGGAGGCGTACAAATATAGACGGCATCCAGCTTGTTGTCATCCAGCATATTCGTAATGGCATCATAGCTTCGAGCATCGCGATAAGATCTTGCGGCCTGCTCCGCCTTCTCGATGCTCGAACCGCAAAATGCACGGACTTGAACACCCTCCATTGCAGCAAGCTTCTCTGCATGCATCCGGCCAAACCAGCCTGTACCTACTAAACCTATCTGCAGCGTCATTGAAATCCAACCTTTCTGTCGTGCAATCCTTCATTGCATTTGCGCCAATATATCATGCGCCACCGACCAAGCAGCATAACCCCTGGCACTCTCGCCTGGAACCTGAACTAATCGTACAATCTGCAGCCGCAGCTGGCAATGTCTCGCGCAGCATCTCTTTCATAGTAATCGGCTTGATCATTTCGCCTTCCCACGCAGCTCTTCCGAACGTCGTTGCCGCAATAACAAAACGGTATCCCGCTCCAAGGCGAAATACCGTTTGTATTTTAGCATTATTCTATTGATAAAATCTGAGCATCTTAGTACTTCAGCCCGCTGCCGAACAGGAGCGCATTGCTTAGCAGGCGTCCTTCTGCCGTTATCGTCTTGTCCTTCAACAGCAGACCCGATGAGGCCCCGCCATCAAGGTTCATCGCTTGGTAGGCGCCGAGCTTCAGCATGACGGCGGCCCATTGTTTCATCGTTGCGCCAGGAATCGTCGCAATGATAATCGAACCGTCTTTCTTAATGCCGATGCCGCTGCGGGCACCGCCGCCGGTTAATATTTTGGGATCGCGGAAGCCTTCCGTCTCTGCATCGATCTTCACTTCGCCGTTAACGACAAGTCGCGGCCCCGCCCCAATCGCCGTATGGACGTCGCTCCAATTAAGCGGCTCGCCCTGATCGTTCGTCATCACGTGACTAATCTCTTCTTTGCCAGCGATAAGCTTCGTCGTCGTTCGAATGCGCAGCGTATCCATCACGGCTGTGCCATCCGCGCGAAATCCGATCGTCGTCCCCAAGTTGCTAATATGCGCCACACGGCCATTCGAGATAATGTTGCCATAAGGAACTGGCGGATCGCTGTATGCGGAGAAAAAGGTTCCGTTCACCGCAACGTCCGCGCGATATGCCGCCGCTATACCGCGAAGCGTCTGGACTTGTCCGACCGTCTTGTTGGCCAGCCCTGCCGTGACCGGCGTCCCCTTCGGAACCGTTACGGTCTGGACGTTATAGGTGTTCCCGGAGACCATGACTTTCACCGCAGCATACTTAGGAGCAGCGACTGCCGCGGCAGCCGTCACTTCAATCGGTACCATTATGCGAACCGTCTCGCTCCGCGATTCCGCCGTAATCGTCACCTTCGTTGTGCCTGGTTTCAATCCCGTCACCAGACCGTTCGTTTCCACTCGGGCAATCGTTGGATTGCCGATCGCATAAGACAATATTGCAGGCTGGGTTACCGCTATTTTATCGCGTAGAAACACGCGTGCTCCAGCTTTCACCTTCTGCTTCTCGGAAGCGTATGACACTTTCAGCTTCGACTCGCTGTCGTCATTCGTCTTCGCCGCTGCCGGTGCTGAACTTGTCCCATCGACAGCCGCTGCTTCCGCATTCACGCGCACTGCAACGCCATTGCCGCTAACGGCTACTACCGCTGCAGCGAGCAGTAGCAAGGCGCTTCGCTTCCAATCGTTCTTGTTCAACATCTCTCTCATCTCCCTAATCCTATCCAGAAACTGTACGTATCTGTAATCGGATAGGCGAAGTCGATAATGAAGAGCATGACTCCTCAATTAATCCTGCGACGTGCTCAGATCGCAATGCTCCAGCTTAATAACCTTCGTCCGATACTTCCACTTGTACCCCAGCCACAACGCGAGGAATAATGGAATGCCAACGTAGGAAGCGAGAATAAACATCCAATCCACTTGACCATCCGAATACGCGCTGATGCTCTGACCAAGAATGACGATGATACACATGATGCCCGCCAGAATCGGACCGAATGGGAACCATAACGAACGATAAGGCAGATCCTCGATGCGTTTGCCCTGCGCGACGTACGCTAGACGGAACCGATAATGGCTGATTGCGATGCCAAGCCAAGCGATAAATCCGGACATGCCGGATGCGTTAAGCAGCCAAATGTAAACCTGTCCTTCACCGAAGAAGGAAGCTAAGAAGGCAATCATGCCGAGCGCTGCTGTGGCAAGGAGGGCATAGATGGGGATTCCTCTACGGTTCAGCTTAGCGAACACCTTCGGCGCCTTGCCTTCCTTCGCCAACACCCACAACATGCGGGTAGAAGCATACATGCCCGAGTTGCCGGCAGACAGCACCGAGCTTAGAATAACGGCGTTCATAACGGATGCTGCGATGCTAAGACCCGCTCTCTCGAAAATAATCGTAAACGGACTTGCAGCTACGCTGTCGCTAGCCAGCGTATCGGTCGTATACGGAATGAGCATCCCGACGACGAAAATAGCGACGATGTAGAACAATAGGATGCGCCAGAATACACTGCGGATCGCACGGGGAATGCTTTTCTTCGGATCCTCTGATTCGCCGGCAGCAATGCCTACAAGCTCTGTCCCTTGGAAAGAGAAGCCTGCTGCCATGCAGACGCCAAGGACAGCCAGCCAGCCGCCAGCGATTGGCGCATCGCCTGTCGTGAAGTTGCTGAACCCCGTCGCCTTGCCGTTCCAGATTCCGATAATCATGAGCAGACCGATACCGATAAACACGATCACGGTAACGATCTTAATCATCGCGAACCAATATTCCGATTCACCGAATCCTTTGACCGACAAGACGTTAAGACCAACCATCAATAGTAGAAATAATGCACTCCATAAGAAAGATGGACTGTCCGGCAGCCAGAACTTCACGATCAACGTCGCCGCCGACAGCTCGGCGGCAATCGTAATCGCCCAGTTATACCAATAGTTCCAGCCAAGCGCGAACCCAAGCGATGGATCGACGAACCGAGAAGCGTAGGTGCTGAACGTACCGGACACCGGCATATACGTCGCCATTTCCCCTAAGCTTGTTACTAAGAAATAGACCATAATGCCAATAATCGCATAGGCCAGCAAAGCGCCGCCCGGACCGGCGGAATGAATCGCGCCGCCGCTGGCGAGGAACAGACCCGTTCCGATGGAGCCGCCAAGCGCGATCATCGACATATGTCGCGACTTCAATCCTCTGCGAAGTTTATTTTCTTTCAAGTGGATAACGCTCCTGTCTTTATTTTTCATTAGTATGACTTCCGTGAACACAAAAAAGCCGCCTCGCTTCGGACAACAGGCAAGGCAGCCATAACTCCCCTAGTTCCTTGTACAGATAGCGCAACACGCCGATTATGGCGTGACAGTTCCGTCTCTTTCGAGAACGACCCCAGCAAGCAGCGGTCAGTAAACCGTGCAGCTTCGGCGATGGTGCCCTTCCTTCGGAATCAACGGCCTATACTGGACCTTCTCCGACATACTCATCAACATCGCGACCTCTACCCCATCAAGGATGATGAGGTTTTATATTCAATTATGTTAACAATTAACCATATTAAATAGTTGCCAACATGAATGCAATAGCAATGGTTGGAATCACAACAAGCACGCGATCTTCATGGATCGCGTGCTTGTTGTTCATAAGCGTTATGGACTACCCTTTCATGCCGGTCAGCGTAATTCCCTCTACGAAATACCTTTGTCCGATTAAGTAGAATAGAACGCCTGGAGCAAAGGATAAACACGTAGCGGCCATCGTCAGCGACCAGTCACTCTTTAATTGCCCCCGGAAATTCGTTAAGCCGAGCGCAATCGTGTATTTATCGGACGAGTTTATGTAAATCATTTGTTGGAGCAAATCATTCCATAGACCAATGAAGATAAACAACGCAACGACAATCATGGCAGGTCTGATCGCAGGCATGATGATACTGAACAAAATGCGGAAGTAACCTGCGCCATCAATCGTAGCCGCTTGATCGAGTTCTCGTGGTATCGACATCATGAACTGTCGGATGAGGAAGATATTGAAAGCGCCGCCGCCGCAAAAGTACGGAAGGATCAATGGCAGATAGCTGTCATGGATACCGAGGCCCCGCGTCCAACCGATGTACAACGGAATGAGCGTAACCATGGCAGGAAGCAGCATCGAACCGACGCAGAGTGCCCAGATCAAATTTTTCCCCCGAAAACGCAAACGCGCAAAGGCGTATCCGCACAATGTAGCCGTGAATGTTCCCGCCAAACAAGAGGGAACGATAATAAGCATCGTGTTCCACAAATACTTCCAGAACTTAAACACTTGCAGCGTTTTCTCATAGTTGGAGAACAGCCAGTTATCCGGTGTCAGGGATGGCGGATAACGATAGATCTCGGCATTCGTCATAAGCGACGTACGGAATATCCACCAGATCGGGAAGAGTACCAGGGCGGCGCAAACAACGACGACGACAAACGTTACGATGTTCATCGTTAGTTCCTTACGTTTCCTGCTTCTAAGCCTGCCGTATGCAACTACGCTCATTTGTCGTCGCCTCCTTCATTGTAAATCCATCGATTGGACGTCTTGAACAGTACGGCGGTAAAGGCGGCCAGTATAGCGAAAATAACGAAGGTAGTCGCGCATGCGTAGCCCAACTTATAATTCACAAATGCCTGATCGTACATCAGATACGTCAAGAATCGGGAGGAGTTGCCAGGACCACCGTTTGTCAGTGCAAGCGCTGGCGTAACGACTTGAAGGTTGGCGATCAAGCTCATAAGCAAGTTGTAGAAAATAATCGGCGACATGGAGGGCAGCGTAATATGGATGAACCGTTTCCATCCGCCTGCGCCGTCCATTTCGGCTGCTTCGTGGTAGACGCTCGGCACGTTCTGAAGCCCCGCCAAGAAAATGACGATCAAGTTACCGGACAGCCAGACTGAAATTAACGAGAGAGAAGGAACAACGTAACTGGAATCGGCGATGAAGAGCACTTTGTCCAAACCGACTTTGGAGAGGAGATAGTTGAAGAATCCAAAATTCGCTTCATACAGCCAAGACCATCCAACGTAAATCGCAGCGGCTGGCAGAACAAACGGTACATAAAATATCGCTCTCAACAAACCTCTCGCAGGGATTTTCCGGTTGAGCAGCATGGCGACGAAGAACGAATACACCATACTTCCGATGACGGATAGGAAGGCAAAGTAGATCGTCGCGATGATGGAGTCCTTAATATACGGATCTTTCGTGAATAGCTGAACATAATTATCGAAACCGATGAATTCAGGGCTTTTCAACCCCGTCCAGTTCGTCAAGCTGATTCCTAGTACCCCGACAAGCGGCGCGTACGTCAGAAAAAACAATCCAAGAAAAGCAGGAATCAAACAAATATAAGCAACGCGTGCCTCGCTTGAATTGTAACGGGAACGGCGTTTCATCGGTTTGTTAATGGTTTCCATTACTCGCTCCCACCTCACGTGTAAAGGATGACCGCCACCTCAAGGTCGGCGGTCATCCTTCCTATCTTTTTACTTGTTGCCTGTATGAGCCGCTTTCAAGGCGTCGAGGTTCTTCGTAATCGCGTCCTTCGCAGTCGTCTTGCCGGTCCATACATCGCCGAGTACAGATCCGAGTAAGGTGTTGAAGTCCGTCGTATAGTTCGTGAAGAACCAGGAAGCAGGTCTCGCAGCGGAAGACTGTGCGTAATCGACTACTGCGGACTTATATTCCTCGTACGGAGGGAAGTTCGGATTTTCGACCCACTTGCGAGTAAGCGTTTCGTCCGTATACCACTTCTGCAGCGTCGGCATCCAAATACCCGAACTGATGAGTCCCCAGTTGTTTTCTTCGGAGTTGTACCATTTCAGCCATTCCATTGCTTCTTTCGGGTGCTTGGTTTGGGAGAATACTACGTTCGCGCCGCCTGTATTGAGGGTAACTTTCTCTTTCATATAAGGCAGCACGGCAACGCCGTAGTTCAGACCTTCTTCTTTGGCCGTGTTCAAGCTGGTGCCCACGTTCCACGCGCCATTGGTCGCCATCGCAACCGTTCCTGCGATGATCGTGCGTTGAATGCCGTCATCGGTTTGGCCGACGGACAACGGAGCGACATGATCTTTCAGGTACAGATCCGCGACCTTCTGAATCGCTTCGATGCTTGCATCTTCGCCGACTCTCACATCTGCACCGTCTGCGGAATAGAAACCACCGCCATTGCTGAGCGTCCAAGTTTCAAGCTGCCATGGCAGGTTCTCCACGGATGCGCCGTACTGAACGATACCGTTAGAATCGAAGCCATCTTCGCCCGGATGCTTGCCGTTCTTATCATTCGTCAGCTTCTTAGCCGCTTCTACGAATTCGTCCCATGTCCAAGCTTTATCCAGCACGGATGGCGGATAAGCCACGCCTGCTTTATCGAACATGTCTTTGTTGTAATAGAGAAGGAGGATTTCGTTAGCGGCCGCATAGGCTACCGTTTTGCCTTGATATTTGTAAGCCAAGCTGTCCAATGGTTTGCTGTCGCTTCCTTCATACATAGCGCTTACATCATTCAACATGCCTTCGGAGGACCACTGGATGACGCCATCCTCTTTCAACATGCCCGTATCCGGCAATTGACCGCCGGTTGCCTGCGTATTCAGCTTCGTCATGTACGTTTCCCAAGGAATCGCAACGACCTCTACTTCGATTTTGTCTTGGGAGGCATTGAACTTATCCGCTACCGCCTGCGTTACGCTGCCTTCTTCCGCGCTTCCCCACATCGAATAAGTGATTTTGACCTTCTCTGTCTTGGAAGACGACGTTTCGGTTGTTGTGTTAGCAGTCGCATCTGTTCCCTTAGATGTTGTATTTGTCTCTTTGTCTTCGTTGTTCCCGCAGCCGACAACACCGAGTACCAGTGCGGCTGAGAGAAGACCTGCCCCGATTTTCTTTCCTGTATTCATTGACCCGCTCTCCCTTCAAAATTACCTTAGTTTATATGCAACCGTTTGACTCGTTACGAGTTAAACGTTTAACACCAAAACCATGAAAGCCCCTTAGCATTGGTCGTCTGAATCGTTCGTCGTCTAGGAAAGCGCTTTAATTTCATTTTGCCACGAGTTTCCTCCAAAACAAATATAAGATCCCAACCTAATTATAAAGAATTTCAACCTTTTCTGGCATTTCGTCTAGTTCCTTGAAGCATTTTTATCCACGGCATGAAGTCCTAATGATAAATATGTAGCTTCTGGCACGAAAAGAATGCAAAACGTTTAAAAAAATCGAGTGGTCTTTCCCCTCAAGTGAATCAGCAATCTATCGTTTCCTCTGCGCCCTAAATTTCCCCCGCCTTACTAATATTTCTTTGAGGTCGAACATGCTATAATGTAGGTACTACCTCTCGGAATCTAACCCTACCTAATCAAATTCCAATCAAAGCGAGGAACAAAATCATGTCATCTCTGATACTGCATTTTGTAACTCCCCCTATCCCTTATTTCATCGACAGTGGGAAACACAAGTTTTTGCCCGGCGAAAGGCATGTCAGTCGATTTTCTATTAACGTATTCGATATTATCGTCGTTAATCGCGGAAGGCTCCACATCGGCGAGAATGACAACGAGTGGGTCGTGCACGACGGAGAGGCAATCATATTACGTCCGGATGGATACCATTACGGTACCGCTGCTTGCGAAGAAGAAACGGATATCACATGGATCCACTTCCAAACCTTTGGCGCGTGGGATGAACGTGCTTGCCTGGACGAATGTTTGGATAATCAGAACGAATTATTCGAGAAGCATAAACAAGAAGCTTATCTTAACCATTGTGAGACTTGCTCCATCTTCATCCCTAAGAAATTCAAACTGTCCGACAAATCAATGGACGATCTTATCTCCTTCAACTCATTCGATCACGATCCTCGCTCCTTGCGTAATTGGAAGAAACAAACCGCATTCCAACAATTCTTGCAGCGCATCGCTCATGAAGCGGAGCAATCGTCCGATTCTACGGCTACTCGGCTTGCGGAGAAGATCGAGCTGTTTATCCGCCACAATTACACTTCTAAGATTACGAATGCAATGCTTCAAGCTACCTTCAACTATCATCCCAACTATTTGGCCAAATGCATGCTTAAAGTTTATGGTCTAACCCCGATCGATTACTTGCAGCAGTATCGGATTGAGCAAGCCAAGAGACTTCTTCTCCAGACGGATTGGTCCGTTTCCCGTATCGCTGAAGCGGTTGGATTCAACAATCCGCCTTATTTCTCGTCTGTCTTCACCAACAAACAAGGGCTCTCTCCCACTAGCTTCCGCAACAAATTAGTCGTTCAAGAAGAATTGGCTAGAACGCTGCCGCAGTAGTTGAAATGATTGGCTTCGTTAAAAACGCCGACTTAAGCAGCATGCAAGTCGGCGTTTTTATTTCTTTCTTTATTTGACGGAAACATCGATTGGCACGAATTGTCCTCTCACGAACAGGACACTTTTCATGAGCTTTCCTTTATTCGCACGGATCGCAAGCCCCTTCTCAACCATGACGAATCTAGTTGGGTAAGCTGCATAACTGGTTACCTTCCACCCGTCACCCTGAGGCTCCAGCAATCCGTTCACACACCGCAGTCGACCTTTATCGTCTGTGTAAAGATAAGTGGTCGTACCGAATCCTAGGAGGTAAGCAACTAGTTCTTCGCCCATATCCCAGTCATCTCTGTCAATGCTGGCAAACAGGCTGTTAAACAAAGGATCGTCTAATTTCTTAAAGATCGATTGGCCGAATCGGTTTCTCGATAGCTCCGGCATGTTGAGATTGGGAGCAGCAATGCTGTAGGTCGACGCAGCTTCTCCTGGAAGAAGCCGACGTGCCGTTGAACGAACATGCCAATCATAGCAATTAAATACAGCCATCGTTGCGCGATAGCCTGCCTCGAGCAATCTTGGATCGCCAAGCGATTCGTAAGAGGCTCTAGCTGCTCCTGCTACCAACCCGCCCCATAAGGAATGCGTCATGAAGGATAAGGCTTCCCACCAGCGATCAGGTGCATTGGCTCTGTAATCATTGCTGAATCCAATATTAGCTGCAATAAGTTCACTGTAAGGCTGCGCCTCTTCTTTCAACCCCGCCAAGCATAAGGCCTGACAGGTAGGTCCGAACCCGGCATTGTCATAGAAATGCTCCGTGACTGCACCTTGGTACCCTTGCGAGCCTTGAGCTAATCCTTCCGTAAATTGAAGCCACAACCGGTGAAGCTGTTTATGCCATTGGGCCATTCCCCGCTCTTGCAGATCCGATAACAAGTCTTGGATATACAAGATGAATACACCGACAAGCTGAGACTCTTCTTTCTCCCGCTGCTCCATATGACAGTCAGGATTCAATCTCATGCACATCACTTCTGCCGCCCATGTCAGATACGTTTCCGATTTGTACATTTTTAATAGTGAATCATCCATGCGAGACAGCAAATAAAACAGATGCCCGACATAATCAAAATCATAGATGCGATAAAACGATCCATACAGCGGTTTGGGACGCATCAAATTACAATCGACAAACCAATGCTCCCTTACATCTGCAACAGCGGATAATTCCACCTTCGCTACTTGTTCTTGATTAGGAGGCGACAACAGATTTTTCATCAGAATAAACGTCAATTTCCCTAATGACTCACCTTGATTGGATAAAGGCAAGAAAGCGAACGGTCTTGGGGAATCATTATCGACTGCGAAATTGTCACAAAGCCACGCAGCTCTAGCTTCGAGCATATTCTTGATCGGCTCCAGGACATTACCTACCAACAAATCGGTTCTCCCATTAGTAAGACTGGCGACCAGTTTATACTCTCCGGCAGTGTGCATGGGCAGCACCGCTTGCCATACATTGGGCTTATCACTCGAAGCGGCTTGGAAGCTCGCGCTAATGTCATTGTCTTCGACCGTATTCTCTTCCGACGACCACGTCAGCATCCGAACCGACTCTAATTCCGTTCCAGCCGGCAGCTCAACCTCTGCAACGAACTGCCCTTCCGTCGTAATGACAGGCGAATACGTCCAGTTCGGGTGACCATATTGAATGCTTTTCCTATAAAAATCCGCCTGATCCTTGAATGCTGCAAATACAAACGACCATCGCTTTACCTCTCCGGGAAGAATCGTGACCGACGAATACCCGTCTCTATAGATCCAATCATGAACTGCGGATTGTTCAAGTGAACTTCCGTCTTCAATGAATGAAATCCGATGGTACAGGATCCCATCCAACGAAGGCGACACCTGTTCAAGAAAACGATTCAAGTAGCTGCAATAGGTACCCAGCGCAGCAATGGATTCGCCAGTACAATAGACACCGAGATGCGGTGCTACATTGCTTCTCCGCATGGCAGCAAACTTGGCGAAATCGCCTCCTATATGCGGAAATAAGGCACATGAATGCTGCATATTACGCAGCACGTCTTGATCTCTGAACATGATATAGGAGAGGGAGAACCAGCTGTGGAAACCCGTTACCGCAATGGATTGGTCTTGCGGATTCGAGCATTCGATGATCCACTCCCATTGTCCATTCCGAGTCAATGAATACGTGCATTGAACAGTGAAACGTTGGTGTTGATACGTTACAGTCGCAGAACTATCGTCGTTAAGTTCAATGTTCGCTTTAAGGTTAGCGCTTTCAATTATTTCACCGTCAACATGAGCGAACCACTCGCCAAAACGTTTATCTTGTTCGGCATAGCCCGCTTCCTTTACGTAGTTCTCATCGATCACCCAATTCATCTTGACCGGATCGGCTGACATGACTAATGATTCCAACGTACCGTTAGAGGAAATCTGCAATTCAAACTCATCATTACGTAAAATGTTCATTTCCCCACTCCTACAAAAATGATCTAAACGTTTAGATTATATTCTTCCATCTTATCACAGTAAAAGAATAACCATCAAGCATTTTCTATCATTTGGCACAAACCGTGATAGTTGGACGAGACATTACGACATCTATCATTACTATTGGATTAATATACATATTCATCATGAATTCTCATGTATTACTTATTGATTCTCACCTTTACAGCAGATCGAATAATACCTTCGATGCACGGAGAGAATAAGAGCCTGACCTGTGCAATGTAAACCCTTCTCCTGGCGTACCGAACAGTTCTGGCCCTATCGATGCAACCGCTCCATAGAAACCATTCAACCACCCTGTTCCTCCTGCTGCTTGAAGATCAACGTTGGATGGATGCAGCAGGTAATCTTCGCTTCGTTCCCAACTCATTCTCTCCGATTCTAACGATATCTCACCTACGTCCATCCCACGTTCAGGTAGAACATGAAATGACAATCTCCCATTCGACAACTCGATTGCCGTCATTGGAATGCCTCTTGGATCAAGAAAACGCCGCTTAACTAACGATCTGCCATTCGGAAGCCTTACGATTTAATCGCCGCTTTCAAGATTCCACTTGTCTGCCGCCACTATGTTCCCTCCCGTTGAATTTACAACAAATAAAGCTTATGAAATTGTTAAACGATTAAACCAATTATATGACGATAGAATTGGAGGATACAATAACCAATAGGGTATAAATGGAGGCGTTCGTTTCAATCTGCGTGAATTGTTCACTAGGGAGCTTGGACGGGAGGAGGTAATGGAGGTAATTCGCTAATCAGGCCTAATCATTCGTAAAAAATAGGGGTTGAACTGCTTAACTAGCAGTTCAACCCCTACGTTCAGCGCATCAATTATATATATTATGCCTGCAGCAGCTTCACCAGCGACCCGAATTCCAGCTCCTCGAACTTGCGCGTAGCGGATTCGATTTGCAAGTCCCAAGCGCATTCCTCCAGCGCGCATGCGACTGGAACGTCAAGACGAATCGTTGCGAGTTCACGCGACAAATGCAGCATGTCGATGTCGGTTTCGATCTTTGTCCGAATGCCCTTCGGCAGCTTCTCCAAGTTGTTCAATACGCCTTCAATCGATTCGTACTCGAGCAGGAGCTTAAGCGCCGATTTCTCGCCAATGCCTTTGACGCCCGGGTAGTTATCGCTCGTATCCCCCATGAAGCCTTTCATATCAATAACCTGCAATGGCGTGATCTGCCGCTCTTCAAGCAGCAGCGCAAGATCGTAAACCGCATAGTTCAGCTTGCCCTTCTTCATGATGACGACCTTCACCGTCTCGCTTACGAGCTGCAGCATATCATGGTCACCTGTCAAAATCAGCACTTCCACATCCGGCTCTACGCCAAGGCGCGTTGCGAGCGTGCCAATGCAATCGTCCGCTTCATAGCCGACGAGCCCGATGTTCGGGATGCCCATTTCCGCCACGACCTCTTTCACGAGATCGAACTGCGGAATCAATTCCTCTGGCGGTTCGCCGCGGTTGCCTTTATATTCAGGGTACTGCTCCGTCCGGAAAGTTTTGCTTCCCATATCCCAGCAGCACACGACATGTGTAGGTTTGAATGTATCGATTGCATCAAATAAATATTGGATGAAGCCGTACACAGCATTCGTTGGCAATCCAGCACTCGTCTTCCGAATATAACCCGTATACGATGTTGCGTAGAAAGCACGGAACAACACGGCCATTCCGTCGACCATGAGCACTTTATTCGCAGTTTGCAATGCGTTTCCTCTCCATTCCGTTGTTTGAACTACCTCTATAACGATATTCTATCACATTACAATTTATAAGTCCCCCAAGATGATAGGAAAGCAATAATTGCTATTGGCGAGAATAACCGAGAATTACTCACCAACTTCCTGTGTTTGAATCTATTGATACGCTGTGCAAAACAAATAGGCTCTATCTCAACCGAATGGGTCAAGACAAAGCCTATATTTCAATATTTACTATTCGAGGGTCAGAAAGGAGACATCACTCGATCATGTAATTGGTCTGTATTGTAATCTATTGCACCTCGCTCGCAATCCATCCATTCGCATTATGTGCTAACAGACTCTGATGACGCTATTCCCCTGTAACGTCTAACCATTGCGCGCGAACGGACCACAGCGACGCTATTGAATCCGACTATGACGCTGCAGCACTACTACTGGGCAAATAAGGTCTACTGTGTCCGTTACATCGATACGTATCTTCATCGAGAGCACATAAGGTTTCTGTGGTCCGTTACGACGAGATTACATAAGTCTGTTACGCCGCTTGCTCAAGCTTGTTTCTATCCGGTTCAGTTGATGTCCATCGTATATCAGAGAATTGTATTAAGCAATAATAGCTGGATTACCTAAATCTGCTCCCCGCGAATGAACGCGCCGATCCGTCGCGCCGCCTCGAGCAGCTTCGACTCTTCCTCGACGAGCGCAATGCGCACGAAGCCTTCGCCTTCGCTGCCGAACGCATCGCCAGGAATAACCGCTACGCCGACACGAATTAACATTTCCCGGGAAATTCGACGTGAATCCCAAGTCGCACCATCTTCCAGCGACCAGTCCATCTGCGGCAGCGGTGCCCAGACGAACATCGTTGCCTTCGGCTTCTCGATGTGCCAGCCCTCGGCTGCCAGCGCTTCAATGAACCGATCACGACGCTGTTCATACAGCTTGCCGACAGGCTCCATCGAACCTGACATACCTTCTTCCAGCGCAACAATACCGGCTTCTTGTACAGCGCCGAATACGCCGTAGTCGATATTCGCCTTCAGCTCGCGAAGCGCTCCGACCGCAGTCGAATTGCCGACCAAGAATCCAATGCGGCAGCCCGCCATGTTGAAGCTCTTGGACAAGGAGTGGAACTCCACCGCAACGTCTTTCGCGCCATCAATCTGCAGCACGCTCATCGATTTCACGCCATCGAAGCCCATCTCCGAATAGGCGAGATCATGCACGAGCAGGAATCCATGCTGCTTCGCCAATGCGACCATCTTCTCGAAGAAGCTCGCATCTGCCGTCGCTGTAATCGGATTAGCTGGATAGCCGAGCAGCACGAACTTCACGTTCTCCCAGACCGGCACGGGAACAGCATCGAGATCCGGCATAAATCCGTTCTCCGCTCGAAGCGGCAGCAATATCGGCTCTACGCCTGCAAGCGCTAAAGCAGCCGAATAAATCGGGTAGCCGGGGTCTGGCACGACGACTTGATCGCCAGCATCACATAGCGCGAGCGCTAGATGGGCGAGCCCGTCCTGTGAACCCATCAGCGTTACGATCTCATCTTGCGGATCAACGGTTACGCCGAACCGCCAATCCATCCATCGTGCCGCTTGCTGGCGAAATGCCAAACTTCCTTGCGAGGATGGATACGCGTACCGGTCCGTCTTCAACACGGCTTCCGACAGTGCCTTGCGTACCGCTTCAGTCGGCGGGCTGTCAGGGCTGCCGATGCCTAGGTCGATGACGGTCATCCCGCCGCGGGCAGCCTCTTCCTTCCACGCCGCTACCTCTGCGAAAATCGATGAGCCAAGCCGTTCAAGCTTGCTGGATCGCCAGCTTTTATATGCCATCGCTCCTACGCTCCCCACTCCTGCTCATACGTCTCTTCCTTGAAGCCGACCGTCACACGTTTACCGTCCGTGACGATCGGGCGTTTCACGAGCCGTCCGTTCGACGCGAGAAGCTTCAGCTGCTCCTCCGCAGACATTGCAGGCAGCTTATCCTTCAGTCCAAGCTCCTTATACACTTCGCCAGACGTATTGAAGAACTTCTTCAGCTCTAATCCGCTGCGCTCAATGACTGTCCGCAGCTCTTCCAGATCGGGAGCCTGCTCGAACAGATCATGCTGATCAAGCTCCCAGCCTTTCGCCTGCAGCGATTTGATCGCCGAGCGGCATGTGCCGCATTTGGCATACATATAGATTTTAAGCTTACCGCGCGTACTCATTCGTTATCTCTTTCCTTCCTGAAGGTAAAGTTCAAGCCGCCGCAGATCGTCCGGCAGCGCTGCTGTCCATTTCATCCGCTCTCTCGTAATCGGATGCGTGAATGCGATCGACTCGGCATGAAGCGCCTGTCTGCCTGCCACCTCGTCCGCCTCGCCAAGCCCTCCATCGGGCCCATACATTTCATCGCCAATGAGCGGACAGCCGATATGCTTCATATGTACTCGAATTTGATGCGTCCGACCCGTCTCCAGCTTAAGCCGAACACAAGATGCCTTCCCATCTCCATACACAGCCGCAGTCTCATAATGAGTCACTGAGGCATATCCGTCTGGCGTTACGATACGGAGATGCGGTCGCTCCGGATCCCGGTCGATCGGTCCGTTGACCGTCCCGGTATTCGGTTCCGGCTTGTTATGCACGAAAGCCAAATACCGTTTCTCAATCTCATCGGCCTGCAGCTGCTCAGACAGCTGCTGGTGCACATACGGCGTCTTCGCGATGACGACCAATCCAGACGTATGCTCGTCCAGACGGTGAATCGGGCGAAACCGAACGATCTCGCCCCGCTCCGCCCAATAATGAACGACGCCGTTCGCCAGCGTCCCCGTATAATGACCATGCGTTGGATGTACGATAAGTCCAGCAGGCTTGTTGACGATCAATAGATCGTCATCCTCGAACACGATATCAAGCGGCATCGGCTCGGGCAAAATATCGTCGGATCGCTCTTTCTCCATCCGAATCGTCACGATATCGCCCGTATGCACACGATCGGAGGTATATACGCGTTCTCCATTAACGGTTAGGCCAAGCTCCGTCAGCTTAAGTCGAGACAGCAGCTTGCGCGAGACCCCCAGCTTGCGCTCGAGAATCGTCCGCACCTGCATCCCATCTTCTCGTTCTGTCGCCGTTACGGACAGCGGTTTGTAATAATCGAGCTCGCTCATGATTTGTCGCGCGTCTTGAATACGTTCGCACTGCGAACATATTCGGTATCCGGCACGCCGAGCAGCGCATTAGCCGAACGAGCAGCCGCGAAGAAATAGTCGGACAAACGATTGATATACTTCAGCGCCTCGGCAGGAATAGGATGCTCGGAAGACAGTGTCACAATGCGGCGCTCTGCACGTCTGCATACCGTCCGGCACACATGCAGCGTAGCCGACAGTTCGCTTCCCCCTGGCAAAATAAATCGCTGAATCGGCGGCGCAGCATCCGTATGTGCATCGATCCACTGCTCCAGCCGCTCCGTCATCTCCGCCGTTACTTTATAGTGCTGCTCCGCCGGAACCGCAAATGCTAGATCAGAACCGCAGTCGAACAGCTCCTGCTGAATTTCGACAAGCTCAGCCGCAAGCGCTTGCGTTGCGGCTGCCGCAGCCGCCTGCGCAGCCGCGATACCAACGAAGCTGTTCAGCTCATCGACCGTCCCGTACGCTTCCACATGCGGGTCATCCTTTTGTACTCTGCCACCCTTGAGTGACGTTAAACCGCTGTCGCCTGTTCTTGTATACAGCTTCACGGATTGACCATCCCTTTCATCGCTTGCTTAGACAATGTCAGATCTGGCGCATTCGTCGGAATGATAATGAATAGGTCTTCCGGCACGAAACCCGCCTTCTGGAACATTGCCGCCTGTTTAACCGGAATGCCGTACAGATGCTTCTCCTGCACTTCTTCATCGTTTTCTTTGAGCACCGTACCCGTAATGACGCCATCCGGATAATCTTCCGCCTTGAACAAATCATCAAGCGGTTGTCCGCCGCCCTCGCCGATCATCGAGATAAAATCATTCTTCGGAATGACGAGCAATCCGTGTTCTCCTGCAATATATTCAACAATCAGCTTCTGCGCGTTATAGATAGGGCTGCCGAATACTTCAACCGTTTTCTCGCCCATCTTCTGCTGCAGATCCGTCTTAATCGCTTGTGTCACAGAATCCGGCATCCCCGTCTCCGGAATCAAGAATACGGACAAATCCGCCTTGTCCCCACATCCAGTCAGCAATACAGCTGTCAGCAGCATCGTCGAAAGCGCTGCGCCCCATTTAGTCATCCATTTCATTCTCAACAACTCGTTTCCCCTCCAAGTCAGACTGTCTATACTATACCATAAACCTTTATCTCCCCAAAAAAAGAAACGCCCCTAAAAGGGGCGATTATTCGAAAAATATAGGCCTAACCGTAACACCTTAAGCTCTTGAATTACACGAGTAATAATGCATATACTCATTGATCTTCACATCGAGCTGTCGGCTCAAATCGATCACAAGCTCCGATTGAAAGGTTGCCTGCTCCCTGTACATACGTTCCATCGCGTTACGCAGTATCAATATCTCTTGTTCTAGAACCTGTAAGGTCAGGGGCAGCTTTCGCGTCGAATGTAGACTGCGTTGACTGGATTGCATCAGCATCGTATCTGACTGCAAGAGCTCTTTCTCCGCTACTGTCAATGCTTTCCCTCCTTTGGCTCTAATATAATCTGACAGGCATTTGTAAAGCCACTGTTAAATTATATCAAAGAGATCATCGGATGGATAGTCAACATTTATGTTATTTATAAGGTTTCTGTTAACCACTAACCTTCATTTCGAACGCGCTCAACGAATTTGCCAATGCGCTCAATCGCCTCGTTAAGTTGCGCAACGCTCGTTGCGTACGAGCAGCGCAGATGGCCTTCGCCGCCAAGTCCGAACACATTGCCCGGTACAGCTGCGACATTACCTTCCGTAAGCAGACGCTCGGCGAATAGTTCCGATGACAGCCCTGTCGACTTGATGGATGGGAACGCATAGAAAGCGCCTTGCGGCTCGTGACATTCCAGGCCGATCTCGCGGAAGCCCTTCACGACGAGACGGCGGCGTTGATTGTACGATTCAATCATCCGCTCCATCTCTTCCATACCGTTCGTTAACGCTTCGAGCGCAGCAACCTGACCCATAATCGGAGCGCACATGACGGTGTATTGGTGGATGCGAAGCATTGCGGCAATAATCTCCGGATGACCGCAAGCATAACCCATCCGCCAGCCCGTCATCGCGAACGCCTTGGAGAAGCCGCTGACGAGAATGGTACGGTCGCGCATGCCTGGCATAGCCGCGAAGCTCACATGCTTCTGTCCATAGGACAGCTCGGCATAGATCTCGTCGGATATTACGATTAAATCATGCTCTTCCACGAGCTTCGCGATCGGCAGCCAATCGTCATACGTCATAACGCCGCCTGTCGGGTTGCTCGGGTAGCACAGAATAAGTACTTTGGAACGCGGCGTAATAACAGCCTTCAATTGTTCAGCGCGAAGCTTGAAGGCATCGTCTGCGAACGTCTCGATGCCAACCGCTACACCGCCGCTCAGCGTCGTAATCGGCGAATACGAGATATAACACGGCTCAGGGATCAGAATTTCATCGCCTGGGGCGATGAGTGCACGCAAAGCCAAGTCGATCGCTTCGCTGCCGCCGACCGTAACGAGAATTTCATCCGCCGGGTTATAAGTCACCTTGAAGCGGCTGTCCAGATAGCTGCCGATCGCCTCGCGCAGCTCCGGCATACCGGCATTGGACGTATACTGCGTCTTGCCGTTCTCCAGCGAAGCAACGCAAGCGTCACGCACATGCCAAGGCGTGACAAAATCCGGCTCGCCGACGCCGAGCGTAATGACGTCCTTGCGTCCGCTAACTAAATCAAAAAAGCGCCGAATGCCGGATGGCTTCAGCGAACGTGCTTGCGGCGCCAAATAATCGGCAAATGATGCGCGCCGATTGACCGGCGCAGTCTGCTGTTCGTTAATCATGCCTTATCACCCTTTATGGCGAAATCATCAAGCGCTGGTCACCAACGGATTCGTCGAAGATGATGCCGTCCTGCTTGTATTTTTTAAGAATGAAAAATGTTTTCGTGGAAAGCACCAAATCGATCGGCGACAGCTTGTTGGATACGAAAGAAGCGACTTCCTTCAGCGTCTTGCCCTCAACCTCCACGAGGAGATCATAAGCGCCGGACATGAGGTAGACCGATTTCACTTCCGGATACAAATAGATGCGCTCCGCAATTCCTTCGAAGCCGCGGCCTCGCTCTGGCGTAATCTGCACCTCGATCAATGCGGTTACGGTTTCGTCGTGCACCTTGCTCCAGTTCACAACGGCTGCATATTTCACGATCAGATGATCATTCTCCATCTCAGCGATCTCACGCTTTACGACGTCGACTTGAACATCAAGCATCGTCGCGATCAGCTCTGCGTCCCGACGGGCGTCTTCCTTCAGCAAGTCCAATATTTTCATCTTCAAATCGCTCATCGTCACAGCTCCTTCAAACCTTTCTTCCGATATATAAAATTAATATTACAATGAATCCGTTCCGACTGCAAAACAAAAAACAGCAGTCCCCAGCGTCTGTAACGTAAGACGAGAAGAGACTGCTGCACCGGTTAACTGTAGTATCTAGGCGGTTGCTGCGCTTGCTGCTGCGGGATATGCGCCATATTCGGCTGACTCGTGTAATAGACCGATTGCTGTGCAATGCCGCTGAGCTTCTGCGAAACGAATTGATTCGTTTTCTGTAGCGTTTGATCGTATTGCTTGCCTTGTTTGTCAATCTCCTGGCGAAGCGCTGGCGATGACGTGTTGTACATTTGCTGACTTTGCATAACGGTGAACAGCTGTCCTTGCATGCTAAGCGTGCTGTTCAGCAAATCCGTGAACAACTTCCGGATCTCGGGACAGGTTGACTCCGTCGCCGCTGTCGCATACTCCCGAACGACCCGCTTCAGATCGGATAGAATGACACTTGCTAGATCCTCATCTGGTAAAATCGATTGATGGTGCTGCTGCATCTGTTGGATTCCTCCCATTCCTTGCGGTTAATTATTGCTGAGGCTGTGTCGGTGCGACACTGGAATGCTGATGCAGCGTCTGCAGCAGCGTTTGATAATGCTGTTGATGCGTTGCGATGAACTGCTGTGCGACTTGCACGAATGCTTGGTTCGAGCTCGAGGAAGCGAGAACTGCATTCTGCTTCAGCAGCAAGTCCTCATTCGACATCGAGTCTGCAATATACTCTAATTCCTTGGCCGTAATCGGCTGTGCCATATGCTTTGCCTCCCTTGCTTATTTTGCCACCTACTGTATTGTGTCCCGACGGTTTCCCTAATATGTAATTTACTGCCCGCATACAGGAAGAAAGCTTCCTCCGCAGCGGAGCAAGCTTTCAGCGATGCCTTATGGAAGATGAATCGTCTTCACATGATCCAGATGTAGATAAACCGAGCTTCCTCCGGCAGTGGCAAGCTCCACCATGTTCTGATCCACATTCTTCAGAACGCCGATTTTGTTCGGATTTTCACCCAGATCCAAGATTACAAACTCGCCAACCAGCTTACGAAGCTGCTGGTCGAATGTACGTGCTAACGTCAGCGGCGACGGCTTCAATGGAAACTGCTCCGGGGTCAACGTATATGGCGTCACATTCGGACTATATGGAATCAGATACTTCAGATGCGTTAGCGAAACAATGACGGAGTGATAGACAGGTGAATAGAACACGAAGAAATCGTTCATCACACTCGTCAAATATCCGTGAATCGATTGATTGCCGGTAATGTAAAGCTCAGAGAACATGCCCTTGGCATTCATAAGCGTCTTGCGGTAAGAAATTGGATCATTCGCTTGCTCGAATGGCGTTTCGGGTACCTCGAACACAATAGCATTATTGCTGTCCTGCAAATTAGCCGGCCTCATCTGCTGCAGATGTATGATTGGTACATATACAAACTGCTGGCCGTTGTGGACAACAAGAATATCCTGCCCCATGTCAACGAGTTTGCCCCGTAAGGTCGCCGGTTTTCCCGATATATCGAGGTCGATCAGACTATTCATTAACGGATGCTGCTGCTTCATCGAATACTGCCCCTCCTTTCACTCTCAATAGTCGTACGCCTATGAGGAGTGCTGTGAAGCGAGTGAAACGCCTGCCGCCGTCTTACGACAGCGCAGTGCGTTTCATCCCGGAAAAGCCGAGTCGGAACGGTTACCCATCCGGCCCGGCTTACATTCACCGGCACTTAGCCGAGTTAACGGCTGATGCGCCGTTTGAGGGCTTTCTTCACTACTGGTTTAAGAGCTTGCGCTTTTGCAGTTGCTGGTGCGTTAGCTGCTCCGGCTGTGCCGCCGCCTGTGCTGCCGTCTGTACCGCTGCCGTGACGTTTTTTCATCTCTTTCTTGATCGATTGGATGTGGTCGATGAAGATTTCCACTTTTTTGTGATCGGATACGACAAGGATGTGATCTTTCGTTACTTCAGCGAGGAAGCCAACGACTTTCTCAGGACCGCCCCAGTTTACTTGAACGAACTTTTGGTTCAGCGCCTTCAGTACACCGCGGAAGTTATCGGCTTTGATGAAGTCTTTGTCTTTGGCTCCGCCTGTACGGCCGTCTGTACGACCGCCTGTACGGGAACCGTGCGTGCCATGGCTGCCATCAAGATCCGTGATCGATTTGATATGGTTCTTTTTGACATAGACAACGCCTTCTCTTGTCCATACCACGAGGTAGTCGCTTTTCACTGCCAGAAGCTTGCCGAAGATTGCATTAGGACCGCCACGATTGATTTTCACTTGCTCGCCGACGAGAGCTTCCAGGAAATTCTCGCTGCCTTGCGTTCTTTGCGAACGATGGGAACGATGTGGATGATGTGGGTGATGGCCTTTGTTGCAGTTGTTATAGTAGTTCCAGTACATCATAGGATAATTCCCTCCAGAAAATTGTTAGATAGATAGAAACCAGACGAACCAACTAAGAGCAACCGACTTAACCTTGCATTACGATCAACTGCTCGCTTGCACCTACAAGTCTGTTAGTTCTGCATCCCTCCATTACCGTCTTAGGTTCATCTATCCTTAGTGACGATTTATAATATATTTATATGTATCTCGTATGGTAGCGGTACTAGATTAATATCCATTTTTAGTAGATTGGACGAACTTCCTGTCGCGATTAATAGATTCGGTTCATAGATTACAACATGTCCAACTAAAGGAGGAATTGCTCATGGCATACAAAGCAGGCAAGAGAGATTGGGGCTCTTGGGGTGAAGTGAACCAAGGCACTGACGGTCGTTCGGGCGGATCGGGCGGTCATTCGGGCGGATCGGGCGGACATTCGGGCGGATCGGGCGGTCGTTCCGGCGGATAGGGAGGTTCCGGCGGACGATCCGGCGGATTGTAATCGAATCGGACAACCCCCTTCATTCGACAACCAGTGACGTGACAAGCGCCTCACGCATAGAGTAAATAGCACAAAAGCCTATCGATACCGATAGGCTTTTTACTTTGGCCCCGGAGGTGCACGAATGTCGCAGCAGTCGGTTTCGCCTAGATCGATCACTATCGAGCAATCGGAATGGGAGAAGCTGCAGGAGAATCCTCGCAGCAAAGACTTTGTGCAGATTAAGCTGACGATGGACGGCAAGACGATCGATGCAGGTCTTCGTCATCGCGGAGGACATACGATCCGCTATGCTAAGAAATCTTACGAGATCCGATATAATCGAAGCAACAGCAGCGGCATCCGCACGCTGCATTGGAACGCAGAATACGATGACCCTTCCATGATGCGCAATGCATTCTCGTTTCATTTCTTGAACACGCTCGGCGTCTATTCGCCAAGAACGAAACATATTGAGCTTGATTTGAACGGTGAGACGCAGGGGGTATATTTGGAGATTGAAGCGGTAGACCGTTATTTTTTCAAAAATCGCGGCTTAGGCTGGAAATCGCTTGTTTATGCAAGCAACGACAGCGCCAATTTCAGCTTGTATGATCCCTATACGTACGAGGAGAAAGAGTCGCTATTCGAAGGATATGAAAAGCAGCTCGGCGATGACTATACGAAGTCCCGCCTAATAACGTTTATAAGTAAAATTAATCAACTGGATGGAAGCAGTCTTGCCAAAGTATTATCGAATCGACTGGATACAACCTTCTACTTAAAGTGGCTGGCAGGTGCGGTGCTGACAGGAAATTATGATGGCTTCGAACAAAACTATGCATTATATGAAAGAAGCAGTAACGGGAAGTATCGGATTCTGCCTTGGGATTATGAAGGAACGTGGGGAAGAAACTGCTACGGCCGCGTGTGTGAGAGCGACATCGTGGATGTGAAAGGGTATAACGCGTTAACGGAAAAAATTTTCACTTTCAGCGACTATCGGTCCGAGTACAAGAAGTTACTGCTTGAGTTTCTAGACAATCAATTTACGCTCGATGCGTTGACGCCTGCGATCGAGAGCATGCATGGCTCCATCGCTGATGCGATCAGCCGGGATTATAGTCGTAAGCATCCGTTCTCGGTATTTGCTTCCGAGCCATACATTATGCGCCGCTACATTGCTGAGCGGCGCGATATCGTATACAAGGAACTGACGGAGAATTGGCCGGACTAATGCTTCTTTAAATGTGTGTTCAGAAAGTTCGGTTTAAAGCGGACTGGTTAGAAAATATCCATGCTTAGGTAGCGTTCACCTGTATCCGGTGCAATGCACAACACTCGCTTGCCTGGACCCAGCCGCTTGGCGATGTTCAGCGCCGCCCATACCGATGCACCGGAGGACGGTCCGACCAAGATGCCTTCAAGCCGCGCCAATCGGCGCATCGTATCGATCGCATGCTCGTCCGAAACTTGAATGATTTCATTATAGATGGTTGTATTCAGAATAGAAGGTACGAAACCCGGGCTCGTTCCAACAAGCTTATGGGGTCCAGGGCTGCCGCCTGACAATACAGGCGAGCCCTGCGGCTCGACGACCGCCACATACAAGTTCGGCAGCCGCTCCTTCAGCGCCTCGCCCGTGCCTGTAATCGTGCCGCCCGTACCTGCCGTCGCCACGAACGCATCAAGACGTCCTTCTGTCTGCTCCATAATTTCAAGCGCCGTTGTGGTCCGGTGCACATCGGGGTTCGCATGATTCTCGAATTGGTTCGGAATAAAGCTGTTCGGAATGTCCTTCTGCAGTTCTAAAGCTTTGGCGATGGCGCCTGGCATCCGTTCTGATGCTGGCGTCAGAACCACTTCCGCGCCATAGGCTTGAAGCATTTTGATCCGTTCCACCGACATATTATCCGGCATGACGAGAATGAGCCGGTATCCTTTGGCCGCAGCATTCATCGCCAGACCAATCCCCGTATTCCCGCTGGTTGGTTCAATGATGGTGCCGCCTACTGCGATCATACCTCTTCGCTCAGCGTCTGCAATGAGCGCAGATGCAGCCCGATCCTTGACGCTCCCGCTTGGATTAAGCTTCTCAAGCTTGACCAGCACCTCGGCGTCCTGATCGGTTACCAGCCTTCTTAGTCGTATCGCTGGCGTGTCCCCAATGAGGTCCGTTATCGATTGCACGATTCGTGGCATGCGCGCCCTCCTTTCCATGTACGGCTTCGGAGATGCTTCCTCCTTCAGCCGTTCTGTTCAATAAATGTCTAATGGCGATCCATCCGATGATCGGCATACTGCCGACGCCGAACAGCAGCCATGTAATAGCAGCGGGCGAATGCGTTCGCGTCAACACAAGCAGGTAAGCTGTCATGCCAATCGCTCTGCCGAATGTGAGGGCAAGCTCCCGCAGGACGATAAATTCCTCACGCTGCTTCACCGACTCTTCGCTCTGACCGATAAGATCAAAGACAGTCGATGTCATCGGAATCATATACAGCGGCGTAAGCAAGGCTGTACCGATCCCGAAGACGAGCAGCAGCGGATAGCTGATGCCGAAGAACAACGGTGTAATAACAGCCGACAGCGCAATGACTCCAACAAGCATGGCTCTGCTTCGACGGTTCATTCGCATTCTGCGTCCGACAAGCCAGAAGCTGACGAGTGCTACGGATGACGTAATTAAGGCGTAGTTGCCTAGCTTTTGTTCATTATGTGTCGCAATATAGACGGTCAAGCCGACTAGAAACATAAAGACGCTGTCGCGTATGCCCTGCGTCATAATGGCGAGCGTGAACCGGCGCCATGGATTCCCTCGCACCTTCAATTGTTTGAACGCATGCGTCCAATCATAGCGACCTTCCGTTTCCCGATTCTTCAGTCCGAGTGAACCGATGACCGCGCCTGCCAGAACAACCAACGAAGCCGTGAATATGATCCGATACCCGACCTCATCTCGAGAAGTCGTAATAATGAGGCCTGAGAGCCACGGGGCAATAATGCCAGCAGCCGATCCAAGCAGACCCGCAATGCCGTTATAGCGGTCGCGGTTGTCCGCCTCCGTCACTTCAAAGTAAATGATGTTGTACGAAAGCCAGAACAAGCCGAGCGCAAGGCCATCCAATATACCGATCGGCACAACCCAGCTATGAGCGGAAGGCCCCAGCATAAGCACCGTAAAATAAAAGCAGCCCGACAGCACAATGCCGAGCCGAAATACGATCATTTTATTATGCTCCTTGACCCACTTGCCTGCGATCCAGAACAACAATCCGCTGACGATATATTGGCTTATGCAGAACCAGCCGATACTCTCGAATGATTCCTTGGCCTTCCACAGATACACCGGTATGAACGTTCCTGACAATGCACTGGCAGCTGCATACATGCCGTGAACGGCAATGAGCCGGCGGGATTGTCCATCCAGCCTTCCTGACGTACGCTTACTTGCGGCTTCTGCAGCCAATTAGCATAACCTCCCGATCCAAGACATCCTACATAAGAGGAAGTTCAAAAAGTCCGCTTTTGTTCACTTTTTGAACACGCACTTTATGGTGTCCAAAACCAAGGAGGTGCATGCTTGCTGACTTGTTATTTGGATGACTTCTCCAATAACTCAGTCAGGTGCTGACGTGCTTCGAACGATAGCTTCGTTGACGTCTCGAAGCAGCTCGGACATACATACAATACCGTTTCGAACGGTGCCGCTAGCAGTGGTTGTCCAAGTGCTGGCGGTACTGCAGGTTTGAAGGTGTCCCGCGTTACTTGGTTCGAACCAATCTCCAGCATGTAGCCCCGGCAAGAAGGACATTCCGGCACTTCAAGCTGTTCGTCCAACACGCGCTCGATCTTTTCTTCGACTGCGAAGCTTGAACGGCGCGCCTGACGGAAGCCGTCGCCTGCCTTAGCGGATTCCGTCCATTCGGAATCATCCGACCAGTCTTCTTCCTCTTCATGGTCGCTGCCATGCTCCAGCTCTTTATCGGAATCATCCGATTCCTGATCGATGCCGATCTGCATCGTCCGATAGCCCGATAGCTCGTTCTCGCAATGCGGACAGAACTCCTCTGGACCGATCTCTTCGTCCCATACGATTTCGGAATGGCACCATGGACAGATCGTCCCATTGTGCTGATGTTCGTTATTGCTCATCTTGCGTCACCTCTAGTTTTTGGATAAATAATATACGCCCAGCGCTACGAATACGAACGCGAGGGCAAACAACGTTCCCCACAAATACTTCACGTAATAATCGTCCCCCGTGCGATTAGTTGATGGTCGCGCCGATGACATAAGACAGCGCTACGGAAATGA
Organism: Paenibacillus sp. CCS19; assembly: GCF_033239625.1. Classification (NCBI taxonomy): domain Bacteria; kingdom Bacillati; phylum Bacillota; class Bacilli; order Caryophanales; family Paenibacillaceae; genus Paenibacillus; species Paenibacillus sp. CCS19. The sequence continues at coordinate 11,966 of NZ_BTCK01000033.1, read as the reverse complement.
CCATAGCAATTAATCCAACTGCGCGATTGTCCTTCTCAATTTCGTGGTCAATACGGAATACAGGTGTAACGAATTCGAATAGGATGTACGCGGCAAGCAGAATTGCACAGCCGAAGGCCGCCCATCCGATGCATTCATAGATCGATTGGTCCGCAGCGATGGCGAAGCGGAAAATGTTGCAGATGCCAAGCATTTTGCCACCCGTGGCCATCGCTACTGCCAAGTTGCCCTTCTTGATTTCTTCCCAGCATGAATACGAGGTAACCAGCTCAAACAAGTATAACACGACAATGAGCGCGAGCACGGCAACCGATACATAGGCCATTGAGGCGACAAGCGGGTTGTCAAGAAATCGATCGAGTTCGCGTTCCATCTGTTTCCTCCCGTCAGTTGAGCTCGGCAACCGTTACTCCGGCTCCGCCTTCCCCATACTGTCCAAGCCGGTACGACTTCACATGCTTATGCCGTCGCAGAAAATCTTGAATGCCCGTGCGCAGTACGCCGGTTCCTTTGCCGTGAATCAAATGAACGCGTCCGAATCCTGCCAAGAACGCTTCGTCTAGGAAGCGGTCGGCCTCGATCAATGCTTCGTCCAGCGATGCCCCGCGCAGATCAAGCTCCATCGTTGCGTTCTCGTCCCGCGTACGCTTCAAGCTTGCCGCTTGTTTCGGCTGCTGCTGCTTCGCTGTCGCTTCGCTGGACTTCAGCAGTTCCAGATCGTCAAGCGAAACCTTCATCTTCATAATGCCAAGCTGAACTAACGCTTCCGAGCCCGCCAGTTCAATGACGCTGCCCTTCTGATTCAGGCTGTATACGCGAACCTCATCGCCTGGTTCGATTCGAACCGGCTTCGATCCTCGATTGCCGCCTGCAGGCTTCGGCCGATGAAGCTCCGGCGTTGCATCATCCAGCCTGCGCCGCGCCTCGATCAGCTTATGCTCCTTAACGGATGCGCCTTCCTCCAGCGCCAGCTTGCGCAGATCGGCAATGATCTGCTCGGCTTCCGCCTTCGCCTTACGCACCGCTTCGCGTGCATCGTCCTGCGCCTTGCGAAGCAGCTTATCGCGCTGCTCTTCGAACCGCTCGCGTTCCGCCTCATGCTTGGCACGAAGCTCTTCGAGCTCGCGACGCAGCGCTTCGGCCGTATTGCGCTCATTCTCGGCGCCAAGACGGTCCTCTTCGAGCGATGCGATCATATTCTCGACGCGTGTATCCTCTTCGCTGACTTCACCGCGCGCGTGTTCGATGATCGCCTTCGGCAAACCTAAGCGCTCCGCGATCGCGAATGCGTTGCTTCGGCCTGGTACGCCAACGAGCAAGCGGTAGGTCGGGCTGAGCGTCGCTACATCGAATTCCATGCTGGCGTTAATGACGCCTTTGCGATTGTATGCATAAGCCTTCAGCTCGCTATAGTGCGTCGTCGCAATGATGCGGGAGTCGAGCTTATGGATATGCTCCAGTATGGCGATAGCAAGCGCTGAACCTTCCGCCGGGTCCGTACCGGCGCCTAGCTCGTCAAGCAGCACCAAGCTCTTCGGCGTCATCGCTTTCAGAATCCGAATAATGTTCGTCAAATGGCTGGAGAATGTACTTAAGTTCTGCTCGATGCTCTGCTCATCGCCGATATCCGCATAGATCGCGTCGAAGACGCACATCTGACTGCCGTCCTCAGCCGGGATGAACAAGCCGGACATCGCCATCAGGCTGAGCAGGCCAACTGTCTTGAGCGATACCGTCTTACCGCCCGTATTCGGACCGGTGACGATGATCGCCGAGAAGGAGTTGCCGAGCTCGACATCGATCGGCACAACCGCTTCTGCCGCAAGCAGCGGATGGCGTCCGCGCTTCAGCTTCAGGAAGCCGCGGTCGTTCATTCGCGGCAGCGATGCGCGCATCTCGTGCGCAAGACGCGCCTTCGCGAATGCGAAGTCGAGCGCACCGAGTCCTTCCGCGTCAAACAGCAGGTCTTCGCTTACATCAGCCGTAAGCGCCGTCAGCTTCTGCAGCACCTTCTCGATCTCGCGCTCTTCATTGGCACGCAGCTCGCGCAGCTTGTTATTCATGGAGACGATCACTTCGGGCTCGATGAACATCGTTGCGCCGGAGCTCGACTGGTCATGAACGATACCGCCAAAGTTCGAGCGGTACTCGGATTTGACAGGGATAACATAGCGGTCATTGCGCAGTGTAATAATGGCGTCTTGGAGCATTTTCTGAACGGAGCTCGAACGAATCATCTGCTCCAGCTTCTCGCGAATGCGGGACTCGCCGTTGCGCAGCTCCCGTCTGACCGCCGCCAGCTCAGGACTCGCATGGTCCAGCACTTCCGCATTCTCGTCGATGCATGCCAGAATCGCATCTTCTGTCGGCTTATGCTCAGACAGCGGCTCAGCAATGTCCGCGAGCAGCGGAATCGGATCCGCGTCATGCAGCTGCAGCACATGCTTCTTCACTCTGCGGCCCGCGCGAATCGTCTCCGCGATCTCGAGCAGCTCCGCCGGATTCAGCGTGCCGCCGATGCGAGCGCGCTTGAGCGACATCTCAATATTTGCGATTCCGCGAAAAGGCGGCGAACCTTTAAGCCGGTCCGCCTTGTACGCCTCATCCGTCGCCTGCAGTGAATGCTTGACGATATCCAGATCGGGGCTCGGCTTCAGTTGTTCGATAACCGCTTTGCCAAGCGGCGTCGCAGCATGAGCCGAAAGTTTATGAATGATTTTATTATAATCCATTGTATGCAAAATTTTGTGATCCAAGGCTTCAAACAGCTCCTCTCAACGTTCATTATAGCCGATGCGTGAACTGGATGCTATGACGTAACCTTCCATACATGCGACAGGCGCATGTGGGGATTATATTCAGTATCGTACCCGACATTTAGAAGCTCGGATATGAGACACACTAAGGAGGAGGATCCATCATGCATTTTCTCGGCCATGTCGTTCGATTTATCGTCGCGGCGCTTGTGCTTATGCTTGTTGGTTTTATCGTTCCTCAATTCAGCGTAGGCGGATTTTGGAGCGCCTTGTTCCTTGCGCTAGTCATCGCCGCTTTGGGCTGGATTGTTGAAGGCATCTTCGGTACGAGGGTGACGCCATTCGGGCGTGGCATCGTCGGCTTTATCGCCAGTGCCATCGTCATATGGGTTGCGCAGTTCATCGTGGGAGGCGTTACCGTTACATGGCTCGGAGCCATCCTTGCCGCTCTGGTCATCGGTATCGTGGATCTATTCATTCCCATCAGCACGCCGTTCGAAGCAGGACGAAGCGAGCGGCATCGCGATTAAGCATAACCATGAATGGATCAGCCAGTTCCTTGGTTATTGATTAAACCAAGGACTTGATCAATCGCCGAGGTCCCCTTGCTCCGTGGGCAAGGGGATATTGGCCTGTTCCCTCTTATACGAAGAAAGCGGAGTAAAGCTTCACGATTTTGTAACTGCGGTTGTTGCCGCTTTCGTATACAATAGGAAGGACATGCCGTGCCCGCCGAATGGCAGAGGCAAGCGATAGAATACGATGAAGGGAGTCTAATCCAATGATGAATTTGAAGAAAGCCATCGCAGCAAGCGCGTTGGCCATTATGTTCACGCTGGCGCTCAGCGCCTGCGGATCGAGCTCCACGACGATGAATGCGAATATTTCGGAACCTTCCGAAGCAGCGGCAGAGCTTGTGATCCATGCAAGAAACTGGGAATTCGATAAAGAAGAATACCGTGTGAAGAAGGGCGAGGCCGTCAAAATCGCGGTTGAATCCGATTCCGGCTTCCACGGCGTGAAGATCAAAGACACGAGCTTCGACATTAAGTCGAACGAGTCCAAAATTCTGTCGTTCGATGTAGCAGGCACTTACGACATCTATTGCAATATTGCGTGCGGCACAGGCCATACGCGCATGAAAGCGAAGATTATTGTGGAATAAGGGGCTCCACCCCTTATTCCCCTAGATTGGGTACCATATAGGGCACCGCTTGATATTATAAAATGAATACATAAAAAGGACAGTCACATCACGTTGCGGAACAAATCGTACCGCCATCCGTGAGTGCCTGTCCTTTTTTGTCTTTCATGAACGCTCTATGCCGGTCAGCTGGACTCGATCAGTTCGATCCACTCATTGTACTCGGTCTGCAGCTTCGCGTATTCCTGTTGAAGCTTGCTCAGCTCCGTGCGCAGCATATTCGTCTCACGTTCAAATTCGATGCGCGCATCCTCCAACGTCTGAAGTTGTGCGCCAAGTTCGGAAGACTGCTGCGCCTCGGCTGCAGCTGCTTGCCGGTATTGATCAAGTTCAGCCTGCAGCGCTTCAAGATGCTCGTCGTACAGCTTCACCTGCGCCTCCAGCTTCGATGCACGCTCCTGCGCTTGCGCCTGCATGTTGGACGTTGCGTCATTCGACTGTTGTGCAGCTCGCTCCAGCTCGGCAATACGCGACGACAAACGACTGTGCTCCTCTTGTTGAATGGCTAACAATCGCGATGCCGCAGCTGCATGCTCTATCTGCTGCTCCAGATGTTCCCCTACAAGCTTCAGCTCCTGCTCAAGCGCGTCCGACTTATCTGCGAGCTGCTCGCTGACTTGAACTGCCCTTGCTAGTTCGGCTTGCTTCGCGGCAAGCTCAGTCTGCTGTGCTTCGAGCTCATCTTGCTTCGCATGAAGCTGCTTCTCCATCCATTGCTGCTTCTGCATCAGCTCCGAGATCTCGGAAGCGAATGTCTGCTCCCGCTCTTGAAGCAGATCTCCTAGGCGGCTAATCTCACCACGAAGCGCTTCTTCCTGTTCCAATGCAGCCATAAGCTGCTCATCGGATTCCGTCGCTTGGCGATCCCAATATTTGCGCGCTTGATCCATTTGGGCTTGGAAAGACTCGCCCTGCTCTTCCAGCTGCTTGCGCAAATTTCGCTGTTCTTCGACCGCTTCAGCAAGCAGCCCTTGCTGCTCTGCGGCTTGCTGCTCCAACTGACGAGCCTGCTCTTCCGCCATTGCACCGTACTGTTCACGAAGCTCCGCCATCGCATCGCGATGCTGCGTCTCCAGACGTTCAACATGCTCAATGCATTGCAGCTCAAGCGTGTTCAGCTGTTCTTGGCAGCGCTGCTCAACCGCTTCCAGCTGCTCATCATTCGCGCGATGGGCTGCTGCAAGACGTTCCTCATAACGGCTGTTCTCCGCAGCCAGCTGTTCTTGATGCTCAAGCTTAAGTGCTGCAAGCTGTTCTTCATACTCGCGATACGTGACAGACAGTTGTTGTTCATGTTCGTGGCCAACTGCTGCAAACTTCTCTTCGTATCGGCGGGCCGCTTCATCCAGCTCGGCTTGATGCTTCTTCGCCATTCGATCAATCAGCTCTTGATGCTGGCTTTCGAGCTCTTCCACATATCCCGTTAATTCGTCTTCGAACGCGGCAGACTTCGCTCTGATCTGCTCCGCCGCTGCCGCTTGCTGCTCAACCATGACACGTTCCAGTTCGGCCTGATGCTCCTCATGGACGCGCGCCTGCTCCGCTTGATGCTTGGCACTCAATTGTTCCAGCTCAGCAAGATGATCCGCTGCTAGACGTTCCAGCTGAGCAGCATGCTCGGCAATCGCTAGCTCCAGTACTTCGTTATGCTCTGCATTCATTCGTTCAACAATCGCTCTATGTTCTGCATTCGACTGCGTCAGTTCGGCTGTTCGATCCGCTTCGATACGAGCAAGCTCGTTCTGATGCTGCGCAGCCAAACGCTCCAGCTCACGCTTCGTTTCTTCCAACTGCTCGTTGCGTTCTGCAATTGCAAGCTCCAATACTGCGGCATGCTCACTCTCGGCACGCTCCAACACAGCTGCATGTTCAGCTTGGATGCGTTCCAATGCTGCTGCGTATTCTGCAGCATGTTGTTCCGCTTCCGCTTGAGCAGCTGCAAGCTCCTCAAGCAGTTGTTCCTCATCGGTGCGGACTTGGACCAGCTCGGCTTGCAGCTTCTCGCCGTTCTGGCGAAGCGCATCGAGCTCTGCCGCTGCTTGCTCGCCGCTTGTACGCAGTACTTCGAGTTCTGTGTTAAGCTGCTCCTCATTCTTCCGAAGCGTCTCTAGCTCGGCGCTTAACTTCTCCCGCTCGCGGTCTGCTGTCTCGCCGCGTGCCACGAGCTTGCGATCATACTCATTACGCAGCTCCTGCAGCTTCTTCTCGGCCGCGTTGCGCTGTTCCGCCAACAGACGGTCTGCTGCAGCACGCTGCTCTTGCAGCTTACGCTCGGCATCCGCACGGGCAGCGCCCGATTGACGGCCAAGCTCTTCTCGTTGTGCAGCAAGCGCCTTCGCATGCTCTTCAGCCGCCTGCTCCAGCTTCTGCTGTGCCTCGGCTTCAAGCTCGGCAGCTCGCTGCTCGTGCGCCTGCAGCGCATCCTCGAGCTGCTTGCTCGCTGCTTGTTCGGCTTGCTCTAACTGCAAACGCAGCTCAGCCACTAACGCTTCCGCCTTCTCCGCTTGCTCACGTTCCACACGTTGGCAAGCTTCCACGCCAGCCTGCTCCGCCGCAGCAATGCGCTGCTCGGCCTCTGCCAGCATGTCCTGCCATTGCGCCGCTTCTGTCCGGATACGCTCCAGCTCTTCGGCAAGCACGCCATTGCGCGCTTCCTCTACGAGCAGACGATCCGTCTCCCGCTGCAGACGCATAACATCTTCCGCCATATGTACCGCTGCAAGCACAGCGATCTTCGGCATATCGAGCCTTGGATAACCCTTGGCCAGCTTATGCATATTCTCGTCGACCAGCGCCGCTACCCGCTTGATATAATCGGTGCTGGACCGGCCTGTCAGCTTATACTGATATCCGTATATGTCAACCGTTACGCGTGTCCGATCGGCATCCATCAAAGCAATTTCCTCCTAGTTGTAATTAAAGTCGCGTTTCGTGCTGCAAGCTTGCCCGTGAATGATTCACAAAGGCGTTATGAGGGAGCGACTCCTTTGGAAATAGGCTTATCCACTAAGCGCGGTATCGTCTCTTTAACCATTACCCCAAATACGTAAAAAAGCCACATCGCTGTTCCTTTCGGAACTATTTCGATGTGGCTTGGAATGTTTCCTGCCTACTTACGCAATTCTGCACCAAAAGTTTGCTCAATTGCTGTAACGACAGCGCCATGCAGCTCCGTTACCTCTTCATCCGTCAATGTGCGCTCTGCATGGCGGTACACCAGCGACAACGCAACGCTCTTCTTGCCTGCGCCAAGCTTCTCTCCCGTGTAGACGTCGAACACGCGAATCGACTCCAAGAGACCTGCTGCTGTCTCGCGTGCCGTCTCTAGCAAGCGGCCCGCTTCAATAGCCGAATCAACAACAACGGCGATGTCGCGCTCCATTGCAGGATAACGGGGCAGCGTCTGATAGACGATCGCGTCGTTCGCGTATTCGTAAAGCGGAGCCAGCTCCAGCTCTGCTGCATACGTGTCTGACAGATCCAACTGCTGCTGCAGCTGCGGATGCAGCTGACCGACATAACCGAGCGTGATTGCACCCGCTTCGGTATGCAGCGTCACTGCTGCCGTGCGGCCCGGATGGAACCCTTCCGGAGCAGCTGCTTCGTAACGAACGCGGCCGCTTACGCCAAGCGTCTGCATAATCGTCTCGACAATGCCTTTGGCATGATAGAAATCATAAGCGACGGCCTTCTGATTCCACGATGCCGAGACCGCATTGCCAGTCAGCAGCAGGCCAAAGCGATGTTTCTCGTGCGGAAGCCGAGTCAACGTCTCTTCCTCCGTATGGTAGACGCTGCCTAGCTCGAATACAGCAATGTTGTCATTCTTGCGGTTGCGGTTATAAACCGTCATGTCGAGCAGTTGAGCAAGAAGCGACGTGCGAAGCACGCTGCGCTCTTCGCTCATCGGCATCGCCAGACGAATCGGACGCGCATCGCCCGTCAGTGCAGGGAACAATGCCGTACGCTCTGGACCTGTGAAAGAGTAGCTGATCACTTCGTTCAGGCCGGAGTCCGTCAGACGCTTGCGCAGCTCGCGGCGAATCGCCTGCGGCTTCGTCAGCGCGCCTGGCGTCGTGCTTCCTTCGATTGGCGTCGTCGGAATGTTATCGTAGCCGTACAGACGAGCGACCTCTTCAATAAGATCTACGTCGCGCGTAATGTCTCCGCGGCGCGTAGGCACCGTAATTGTGAACGTACCGTGTGCATCGATGTCGCCTTGGAAGCCGAGGCGCGTGAAGATCGCTTCCACTTCAAGCTTCGACAGCGTTGTGCCGAGGTACGTGTTGATTTTGTTAAGCGTTACTTGGACAACGGCCGGCTCGATCGTAGAAGCGACAGCTTCGACGAAGCCTTCTGCGACATGTCCGCCTGAGATCTGCTCGAGCAGCGATGCCGCACGGTCAAGAGCAGGGATGACGCGGCCTGGATCAACTTCCTTCTCGAAGCGTGCGCTCGACTCCGAACGAAGTCCAAGCTGACGCGACGTACGGCGAACCGTACTGCCATCGAAACGAGCCGATTCAAGAATAATATCCGTAGTATCTGCCGTTACTTCACTGTTCGCGCCGCCCATAACGCCAGCAAGCGCGATAGCTTTCTCGCTGTCGGCGATGACGAGCATTTGCGGCTCAAGCTTGCGCTCTTGGTCGTCCAGCGTCGTAAGCGTTTCTCCCTCTTGAGCAAGGCGAACGACGATGCGGCCGCCAGCTACCTTAGAAGCGTCGAATGCATGAAGCGGCTGACCATACTCAAGCATAACGTAGTTCGTTACGTCTACGACGTTGTTGATCGGACGAATGCCTGCCGCCATCAGACGGTTCGCCAGCCAGAGCGGCGACGGCGCGATTGTTACACCGCGAATGTAGCGTGCCGTATAGTGCGAGCACAGATCCTTAGCTTCAATCGAAACCTTAATGTAGTCGGATGCTACCTCTGGCGAATCCATGATTGCCGTGCTTGGCAGCTTCACTTCGCGTCCCGTCAATGCTGCAACTTCATAAGCAGCACCCAGCATGCTCAAGCAGTCCGAACGGTTCGGCGTCAGGTCGAGTTCGAGCACCTCATCATCGATCGCGAGCGTCTTGCCGATCGGCTGACCGATTGGCGTATCCGCAGGCAGTACGAGAATGCCTTCCTGCTGCTCCTTCGGCAGCAGCTTCTCGTTAATGCCAAGCTCCTTCGCGGAGCAGATCATGCCTTGCGACTCCACGCCGCGCAGCTTCGCGCGTTTAATGTTCAGATCGCCCGGCAGCTTCGCGCCAACCGTTGCAACCGGCACCTTCTGGCCAGCGTCCACGTTACGTGCGCCGCAAACGATTTGCAGATTCTCTCCCGTGCCTACGTCAACTTGACAGACGTTCAGCTTATCGGCGTCCGGGTGCTTTTCTTTGGACACGACATAACCGACAACAACGCCGGATACGCCTTTGTTACGCGACTCGATGACATCGATCTCGATGCCGCCGCGCGTCATTTGCTCCGCGATCTCCTTCGCAGTGAGATCCGAAACATCTATATAGTCGTTCAACCATTTATACGATACATTCATTTTGTTCTACGTTCCCTTCTATCCCGTATATTGCAGCTTCCTTGTAGAGGTTGTTCTAAAAGTCGACTATTGATCACGAAGTCATTCAAGAGGCGGTACTGAATACCCGACTTTTTGAACTCGCACTTATGGACTGCCGCCTTATCACATTCGCGCGAACTGATTCAAGAATCGCTGGTCGTTCGTGTAGAAGTGGCGAATATCGTCAATGCCGTATTTCAGCAGCGCGATCCGCTCAACTCCCATACCGAAAGCGAAGCCGCTCACTTCGTTCGGATCGTAGCCGCCCATCTCGAGAACGCGCGGATGAACCATGCCGCAGCCGAGAATTTCGAGCCAGCCCGTATGCTTGCACATCCGGCAGCCGTGGCCGCCGCACTGCGAGCAAGTTACGTCTACTTCAGCGCTTGGCTCTGTGAATGGAAAGAAGCTTGGACGAAGACGGATTTGGGCTTGGCTGCCGAACATCAATTGAACGAATTGAAGCAGCGTGCCCTTGAGGTCACTCATCCGAATGTTCGGGCCTACGACCAGACCTTCGATCTGATTGAATTGGAACGAGTGCGTCGCATCGTCGTCATCGCGGCGGTATACTTTGCCCGGGCAGATGACTTTGATCGGCGATTTGCCGTTCGCAGCTTTCATCGTGCGGATCTGAACCGGCGACGTCTGCGTACGCATCAGAATTTCATCGGTAATGTAGAACGAATCCTGCATGTCGCGCGCAGGGTGATTCTTCGGCAGATTAAGCGCTTCGAAGTTGAAGTAATCCGTCTCAACCTCTGGACCTTCTGCAACCGAGTAGCCGAGGCCGATGAAAATATCCTCGATCTCCGTCACGACTTTGTTCAGCGGGTGCACTGCGCCTGTTGGCAGCGCACGGCCTGGCAGCGAGACGTCAATCTTCTCTTCGCGCAGGCGCGCAGCCGTCTCTTCTTGACGGTAAGCTTCTTGCTTCTCTTCGATAACCGCTTCAATCGCAGCGCGCACTTCATTACCGACTTGACCGATAATCGGACGCTCTTCTGCGCTCAGGCCGCCCATGCCGCGGAGAATTTCCGTCAGCGCGCCTTTCTTGCCCAAATACTTAACACGCAAATCGTTCAATTGCTGCTGTCCTGCAACTTGCTGAAGCTCTTGCAGCGCTTCAACGCGCAGCGCCTCCAACCGTTCTTTCATGCCTGTATCCCTCCATCAAATGTCCAGCCTAATTGTTCCATTCTGCTTGAACTTCCTCTCTTGAATGGACGCAAAAAAGGCCCTTCCTCCCCGTTAGGGACGAAAGGACCGTGGTACCACCCTATTTCAAGCCGCGCTGCATGATGCTGCAAACGTCTGATCCGACTGCTGAGAGTCAAAACCGTTCGGCTTCTCTTACCGGGTAACGGCCGGCGCCGGACTTCCTACATACGCACCGATATCGGTCCGCGTTCAAAAGTCTGCTCGGGAGCGAACTTCAGCAGACTGTCTTCGCAAAGACGCTCTCAATCTATGGCGTCTTCTCCCTGTCCGAACAGATAAGCTTACTCTTCTCCGTCATTGCAATCCATCTATTACCCGTTATTATAACCAACTCTTGCGGATCTTAGCAAGCCTAACGTTTCTTGCGAGTAAGCGACAGGAGCAGCGATGCTGCGCCAAGCGCGACGGCTACGATGGACAAGATAAGCGGAGTCTTGCTGTCGCTGTCGTCCGACTCCGTCGTTGCAGCTGTTCCAGCACCATGGCTGTCGCCGTGCGCGTCGCCGCCTTCTGCTGCAGGCGTTACGGTCGTTACCGACGCAGGCTTATCCGCGCCATCTCCGCCAACCCATTCAACTACTTGGCCGTCGCTGTAAGTTTGGTAAGCTTTCCAGACAAGCTGCGTTGCATCTTCAGCCACTTTGCCGCTTACGCGAAAATCGGTAAATTCCGTTGCAGCAAGACCGCTGCCTTCAGCCGTCCAAATGATGGACGTAATGACGTTGTCTGCGCTGCGCTCCAGCTCATATTTCCAGCCCGGCTTCGGCTCAACGCGGCTGACGTTGATTTCCGCTGGCACGTTCACTTTAATTTTAACCGTATTGATGTCCTTCTCTTCACTCGGTACACGCACGGCCAACACTTGGTATGTACCTGCTTGCACCTGCGTTGGTTGGACCGTTACGTGAGCACTTGCAATACCCGAGAATGCAAGCATGCTCACCGCCATCGTTGCTGCTACTGCGAATTTCTTCATCGATTGTTTCTTCATCTTCATCGCCATCCTTCTTATCCGTTTCGATTTGCTCTTATGAGGCTAAGTATACCGTTCCGCTCGACTAGTCGACATGACTCGAAAGAGCTATGGAATGTGTCAACATCGTGAAATAGGGGCTGCGCCCCTTTTGACCCGCTGTTTTTATAAAAACCTAATTAAATACCTAATTCAAAAAATTAAAAACCTAACTGAAGATTTTCTACCCACCCAAACCCC